>NZ_CAAKGZ010000013.1:0-234463 GCF_901007645.1 Pseudomonas sp. FG-3G | reverse complement strand
TCTCAACCGAGGCGCGCATTCTACAGCGCCCGGTGTATCTGTCAAGCGGTTATTTTAAGAAGCTTTCAAAGTTTCCTCTGCAACTTCAACCACTTGCGCTTCCGATCTCTCGTTAGCGGGAGGCGAATTCTACAGCGTTACTCGCTGCTGTCAACACCTCTTTTTGACGCTTTCGATTGAGAAGATCGAACCGTTAACGGAGCCAGGAAAACCGCCCCACTAACTGCTTCCCAAGCTTCGATGACCTGAAGCCCTGCGCTGCCGAAAATCGTTTAACTCGTTGAAACTCAAGGAGTTTTCCGTTTCGACTGCGCCGGAAGTGGGGCGAATTATAGACTTCCAGAATTTGCCGTCAACCCTTAATTTGATTTTTCTATCCAGCCAGAAGCACCTCGCTGAAATCCTCCTTATATATAGACGGAATCGCTGCGATTGCGCAGTATATTGCGCAAACCAGCCTTCCCCCCGCTTTTATCTTGGACGACGCTTAGCAATGACTCTCCCACATCGCAGCCTGGCAACCACTCTTTACCCGGTCGCCCTTCTATTGATTGCCATGGCATCCATCCAGTCGGGAGCTTCACTTGCCAAAAGCATGTTCCCGGTTGTGGGCGCACAAGGCACCACGACGCTGCGGCTTATCTTTGCCAGCCTCATCATGCTGTTGTTGCTGCGGCCATGGCGCGCCAAACTCTCAGCTCAATCCCTGCGCACCGTGATCGTTTACGGAATGGCGTTGGGCGGCATGAACTTTCTTTTCTATATGTCGCTGCAAACGGTTCCGCTGGGAATTGCCGTGGCACTGGAATTTACCGGCCCTCTGGCGGTTGCCATTTACGCTTCGCGGCGAGCCATCGATTTTCTCTGGATTGCCCTGGCGATCACCGGCCTGCTTCTATTGATACCCACTGGAGCCACCAGCAGCGGTATCGATCTGGTCGGTGCCGGTTATGCCCTGGGTGCGGGATTCTGCTGGGCACTGTACATCCTGTTTGGCCAGAAGGCCGGCGCGGACAACGGCGTGCAAACCGCCGCACTGGGGGTCATGATCGCGGCCCTCTTCGTCGCGCCTATCGGTATCGTCCACGCAGGGACCGCATTACTGACGCCGAGCCTGATTCCGATCGCCATTGGCGTCGCCATTCTGTCCACTGCCCTGCCCTACACGCTGGAGATGATCTCCCTCACACGAATGCCAGCCCGTACTTTCGGCACACTCATGAGCATAGAACCTGCCTTCGGTGCACTGTCAGGACTGGTGTTTCTTCAGGAGTACTTATCCCTGGCTCAGTGGGCCGCCATTGGCTGCATCATCCTGGCGTCAGTCGGAGCAACGCTGACGATGGGTAGCGCCGCGAAGCCCGCCATCGCAGTTGATTGACGCCGGATTTAACGAAGCTCTGGTATTTACCGCACATTTAGGCCATGTTTAGCCCGTAACCTAATGTCAGACATGGAATTTTCATACAGGACGTCACGAACGCTTAAAGCAAAAGCGAACACAATCGCACGCAGACATAAGATCCGCGGCGGTGATAAGGACGGGAATGAAACGAATTTTGATATTGATCGTTGTGCTTGCAATTGCGGGCTGCGCAGCGACAACAAAGACTGAAGTCAAACGCGGTAAAAAGGGTTTGCACATCAACTGCTCCGGCTTGTCCTCGTCCTGGGAACAATGCGCCGCCAGCGCCGCCAATTCATGCGCCCCCAAAGGTTACAGGGTGATCGCAAAGTCGGGCGACGCTGTCGAGGAGCCGGGGGATTATCCTTTCGGACTCAACCCCGCCGGCTATACCAGTCGCAGCATGATCGTCATCTGTAAATAGGCAGCGGGTCAGTCGGGCCGCTGCTGGGCTATTCGACGACTGATCTCATCATGACTGGACTTGAGGACATCACGCTGGATCTCTGGCGTGGCCAGCATGCGGGCGACAACCAACGCGCCCACGCATTGCGACAGAATGGCCCAAGACAGGCTTTCGCTTCCCAATATCCGCGCCCAGCTTTCATGCAAACGACAGATCCATGTTTGCGCCGCCTCCCTCACCTGCACATCGGACCGCGCGATCTCAGCGCCCAACACCGGCAGCGCACAACCCGCCTCCGGCTGTTCGACGTGGCTCATGCTCAGGTACTGCTTGAGACATCGCTCCAGTTTTTGTGAGTCCAGAACATTCTCACCGCTCAAGCGCTCCAGGCTTTGCGCCAACTCTCGCTCGACGATCGTCTTGAAAAGCTCATCCTTGGATGAGAAGTGACTGTAGAACGCCCCGCCGCTCAAGCCGATCGCCTTCATCAGGCCATCGACACCGACAGTGGAAAACCCCGATTTCTTGGCGGACATGGCACTGCTGGCGAGCAGTTTCTCTCGGGTCTCCAATTTGTGATTGGCTGAATAACGCATATATCTGGCCTCTGATTGCCCACCTTGACGCTTGCCGGATCTTAGCATAACGTCCGTTTAGCTAACGATCGTTTACCAATGAGGCTAATCATGAATAACAAGAAGGTCGTACTGGTTGTTGGCGCAGGCGATGCCACCGGTGGCGCAATAGCCAAACGTTTTGCGCAGGAAGGTTTCGTGGCCTGTGTTACCCGCCGCAGCGCTGACAAACTCGCGCCATTGGTCGATTCAATTCGGGATCAGGGCGGTGATGCGCATGGTTTTGCCTGTGACGCGCGCAAGGAAGACGAGGTGGTCGCGCTGATCGAGCAAATCGAAAGCCAGATCGGTCCGATTGAAGCCTTTGTATTCAACATCGGCGCCAACGTGCCCTGCAGCATCCTTGAAGAGACCGCGCGCAAATATTTCAAGATTTGGGAGATGGCCTGTTTTTCCGGTTTTCTCAATGCTCGGGAAGTGGCCAAACGCATGGCCTCGCGCCAGCGCGGAACGATTCTGTTCACCGGCGCCACAGCAGGACTGCGCGGGGCTTCAGGGTTCGCCGCCTTCGCTGGGGCCAAACATGGCATCCGCGCATTGGCCCAAAGCATGGCCCGTGAACTGGGGCCGATGAATATTCATGTGGCCCATGTGGTGGTGGATGGCGCCATCGACACCGACTTCATCCGCGATAACTTTCCGGAAAAATATGCAACCAAGGATGCGGACGGCATTCTCAACCCCGAACACATCGCCGACAACTATTGGTATCTGCACGCCCAACCCCGCGACGCCTGGACCTTCGAGCTGGACCTGCGGCCCTGGAGCGAACGCTGGTAAACCGCCCCCCCTCACAATAACAAGAGCGCAGATACCATGAGCAAATCCGTGGAGTTTTTCTTCGACCTCGGCAGCCCGACCACCTACCTGGCCTATACCCAACTACCGACCCTGTGCGCGCAAACCAACAGTCAGTTGATCTACCGTCCGATGCTGCTTGGTGGCGTCTTCAAAGCGACCGGCAATGCGTCACCGGTTACCGTGCCGGCCAAGGGGCCTTATCTATTCAAGGATTTGAATCGCTTCGCCAACCGCTACGGCGTTGACTTCAAGCTCAATCCGCACTTCCCGATCAATACGCTGTTACTGATGCGCGCCGTGACCGGCATGCAACTGCACCATCCCGAACGATTCGAGGCCTTCATCGATTGCCTGTTTCGCGCCCTGTGGGTGGACGGCCGCAACCTCAACGACCCGGCAACAGTCGCGGAGGTTTTGAGCCAAGGCCATTTTGATCCCGATCATGTGCTGGTCCTGACGAGCAACGAGCAGGTCAAGGAAGCACTCAAGATCACCACCGAAGAAGCGATTAAACGGGGCGTGTTCGGCGCCCCGAGCATGTTCGTCGGCGACGAGCTGTTCTTCGGCCAGGATCGGCTGGACTTCGTCCGTGAAGCCCTGGGCTGATGCCTTACGTCAGATCGCCTGCGTCCGCGTGTTCAGCCATTGCAGCGCGTCGCCTTCCAGCAACGGGCTCAATCGACGCTGAACCTCGGCATGGTAGGCGTTGAACCAGTCTTTTTCGTCCTGGGTCAGCAAGGACGGCTCCAGGCAACGCGTGTCGATCGGGCACAGGGTCAGGGTTTCGAACTCGAGGAAGTCGCCGAACTCGCTGCTCCCCGCCTCGCGATTCAGCACCAGGTTCTCGATGCGTACCCCCCAACGGCCCGGACGATAAGTGCCCGGTTCGATAGAGGTGATCATGCCCGCCTGCATCGCTGTTTGCGGCGCGGCGGCGGCCTGATAGGCAATCACCTGCGGGCCTTCATGAACGTTGAGAAAGTAACCGACGCCGTGGCCAGTGCCATGACCGTAGTCCACCTGCTCGGCCCAGATCGGCGCGCGAGCGATGGCGTCCAGCAAGGGCGACAGAATGCCCCGTGGAAATTTGGCGCGAGACAAGGCAATCACGCCCTTGAGCACGCGAGTGCAATCCCGCTTCTGCTCCACGGTAGGCGTTCCGACTGGCACCATACGGGTGATATCGGTGGTACCACCCAGGTATTGGCCGCCAGAATCGATCAGCAGCAAGCCATCGCCCTCGATGACCGCGTGGGCTTGCTCCGTGGCGTGGTAATGGGGCATCGCGCCGTTGGCGTTGAACGCGGCAATTGTATTGAAGCTCAGTGAGACAAATTCCGGCCGGCGTGTACGGGCGGCGGTCAGGTGCTCATCGATGGTCAGTTCGGTAATGCGCTCGCGACCCCAGGCGCTTTCCAGCCAGGCAAAGAACTCGCAAAGCGCCGCACCGTCCTGCTCCATGGCCCGACGAATGTGCTCGGCGTCGGCCAGGCTTTTGCGAGACTTGGCCAGCGTCGTAGGGTTGAGTCCCTCGACCAGCTTCACGCCACTGTCCAGATTATCCAGCAAACCGACCGTGACCCGCGCCGGATCGATCTGCAGGCTCGCGCCACTGGGCACTTCCCGCAATGCGGCCGCCGCTTCGCTGTAATCACGCAGGGTCACGCCGTCCTGTTCAAGAACGGCACGCAGCGACGCATCGACCTTATCCAGGGCCACGAACAACGTTGCCTGTTGCTGGCTGATCAAGGCAAAGGAAACGAATACCGGGTTGAACGACACATCCGCACCGCGCAAGTTGAACAGCCAGGCGATGTCATCCAGCGTGGCGATGAAATGCCACTGGGCACCGCGCTCCTTGAGGGTTTCCCGCAGCTTGGCGAGTTTCTCGACCCGGCTGACGGTCGCCTGCGGTGGCAGATGGGCATAAACCGGTTGGCTCGGCAAGCTTGGGCGGTCGCTCCAGGCCTCCTTGAGCAGATCCATGTCGGTGCGCAACCGCGCCCCGCGGGCCTCAAGCTTGTCGCTCAGGGTCCGGGCCGAGGCCACAGCCATGACCGCGCCATCAACCGCCACCGCTGCGCCTTCAGGCGTCTGTTCGGCCAGCCAATCCAGCGGGCCAGCCTGACCGGGAATGAGCTTGACCAGTTCAATACCGCTGCCTTCAAGCTCCTTGGTGGCCTGCTCCCAATAACGGCTGTCCGCCCAGACGCCCGCGAAGTCCGCCGTGACGATCAGAGTCCCAACCGAGCCATGAAACCCCGACAGCCATTGCCGTCCTTGCCAATAGCCCGGCAGGTATTCCGACAGATGCGGGTCGGCCGATGGCACCAGCAATGCGTGAATGCCTTCGCGATTCATCAATTGGCGGATTCGGGCCAGGCGCTGGGGAACCAGTCCATGGGTCAAAGGCTCGGTACTCATCGTTTCTCCTGCTCGTAAAATAGTGTTGTTCGCTTGCACCAAGGGCTCTGGATATCAACCACAGCGACTGATCAGCGAGCTTAACAGGCATCCGCCTCAAGCTCAGCCCTTAGCCGATGCTTTCGAGCAGCAACGGATACAACGAGGCGACCAACAACAGCGCCATCCCCCAGTTGAACAGGCGCAGCCAGCGACGATCACGCAAAAGATTGCGTAACAGACTGCCGCACACCACCCACAGGCTTACGCTCGGCAGGTTGATCAGGGCAAACACCGCGGCGATAACCACCACATTGAAGAAATAACCTTGAAGCGGCGTGTAGGTGCTGATGGCGCCGATGGCCATGATCCAGGCCTTGGGATTGACCCACTGAAACGCCGCCGCGCCCCAATAGCTGATGGGCGTGCTGTCCCCTGGCCGGTTTTCAGAGACCGGCCCGGAGTGGGCGATTTTCCACGCCAGGTACAACAGGTAGGTCGCACCCACGTAGCGCAGTACGGTGTAGAGCAGAGGGTAGGTCTGGAACACCGCGCCCAGGCCAAGCCCCACCGCCAGCACCAGGGAAAAGAAGCCGCAGGTGATGCCCAGCATGTGAGGAATCGTGCGGTTGAAACCGAAATTGACGCCCGAGGCCAACAACATGGTGTTGTTGGGACCGGGGGTGATAGAGGTCACCAGGGCAAACAGGGCGAAGCCCAGCAACAGGTCAAGCGAAAGGGTCATGGCAGGCATATCCAATGGGACGGTCAGTCAAGTCATGACCCTACCCCACGTCCTGAGCCAAACCCATGGACAGTTAGGCAAAACTTCGAGCAGTACAGTCCTCAGCTCGGCCGCCCCGACCGCTTCATGGCTCGCTCGGCGCTCATTTGCCCCTGGTCGTCGAATCCCACGTTTTTCTGCGAAGGACCGAGCAACTCGGCTTTTTTCGCGTGATATTCCTCAAACGACAGGCCCCGGCGATTCAAGGCTTCAAGGGCCAGTTCACGGGTTTCTTCGGCGGTGTAGGGGCGCAACTCCGGCGACGAAGAGGCGCAGCCGCTCAACACAGTGGCCGTTAACAGCAGCAAAACAGCAAAAGTCCGATTCATGGCAGGTATCCAATGTTCTGAAGTGGGGCGATGAACAAAGGCTACCCGCCGCCTTCACGCGGCAGAAATCAACCCGTTTGATAGTGGGTATTGCTGGCTCGGATCGTCCGCTGCGCTTAACCGACCAACTGGCAATGCAGGGCGTTGTCGGCACTGCGTTCGATGTTGCGCAACACCTGGAACGAGCCGAATGTCACGGCCTTGGCCCTGTGGGCCTGGATCAGCCGCCAGAAATCCTGCTCACCACGCTCGAAACTCTGAAACGCCGCTTCGCCCGCCTCGCGGTTTTGCCAATGCAAATAGTTGAGAACCCGTCGTCCGTCCTCGCTGACCTGGATACTGGCACTCAGAAATCCTGCATGCCCCCGGGCCAGCCGCTCGGTCTGCTCTGACAGGGCCGTCACCAGCGCCTGTTGCCATTGAGGTTCGATGTCGAACTCCATCAACTGGGTAAAACTCTGATTGTTCCTTGGTGATTGCATGAAAGGTCCTCGCTGTACGTAGGGCGGATCTTGCGGTCCGATGGCGTGCAGGGTAAAACCTCTAGTTAACTCAAGGTCAAGCAGAGAATGCAGGCGATGACACAGATAAACGTCCACAAGGAACTCACCGTCGGCCAAGTGGCCGCCCGCAGTGGCGTGGCCGTGACTGCCCTGCACTTCTATGAATCCAAGGGGCTGATCAAAAGTAATCGTAACCAGGGCAACCAACGCCGCTATCCACGGGAAGTGTTGCGACGTGTGGCGCTGATCAAGGTCGCCCAAGGCCTGGGCATTCCGTTGGCCGAAATCGGCAGCGCCTTGAAAACCTTGCCCGACGACCGCGCCCCAACGGCGAACGACTGGAAGATCCTTTCAGCCCAGTGGAGCCGCGAGCTGGATCAGCGCATCAACCACTTGATGGCGCTGCGCGATCGACTCAACGGCTGCATCGGTTGCGGCTGCCTGTCGATGGAAGGTTGCCCGCTGCGTAACCAGGGCGATGTGTTGGGCAAGCGCGGGCCGGGAGCGCATCTGCTGGACGCGCCGTGAAACGTTCGTCGGGTCATGCGCCGCCCCCAAGTCGCTGTCCTATAGTGGATGGGCGCAAATCGGCGAGGCCCTCTTCGCCTCCCCATAACAACAAGGAGAAACGTCATGGGTGTCAAAGCCATTCCTGAAGGTTTCCATAGCATCACGCCCTACCTGGGCATTCAAAAAGCCGCTGAAGCCATCGAGTTCTACAAAAAAGCCTTCAATGCCACCGAGGTCATGCGCCTGGACATGCCGGACGGGGGCGTCGGTCATGCCGAGCTGCGGATTGGCGATTGCCCGATCATGCTCGGCACGCCTTGTGATCAAGGGCCGTTGCGTAACCCCGAACAATCGGTGCCGGTAGGCCTGCACCTCTATGTCGAAGATGTGGACAAAGCATTCGCCCAAGCGATTGCCGCTGGTGGCACGGTGATTTCCGAGGTCAAGGATCAGTTCTATGGTGATCGCAGCGGCACCTTGAAAGACCCCTTTGGGCATGTGTGGTTTCTGGCTACGCACAAGGAGGATCTGACTCAGGAACAGATTGAACAGCGGGCCAGGGAGATGTTTCAACAGCAGGGCTGACGGCCAACCTGCTCTTGTGGCAAGGGGCCCCATCCCCTTGCCGCAGTTTTTTTACATTTCCGCCCCGCCGATTTGCTGGAGCCAGGATGGGAAATACATCCGGTTCGCAAACGCGAAACATTTTCTTTCATCTTTCGCTTCAGGATTTCCATTGCTCGTTCGTCTTAATTAGATGCAGCAGGTCGCGTCGGCAAAAGCCACGACCGGCTTTTCAGGGTTCAGGGGATTACGAAGCCCGTAATACCGAGCCTTTCATCGAATCAAGACGTTCAAACCATGTCGAAGAAATCCCGCTCCAAACTCTGGTTTCTGGTTCATAGCTGGCTGGCACTGCCCATCTGGTTTTTCGTCCTCATCGTTTGCGTCACCGGCACGCTGGCGGTGGTCAGCCAGGAGATCGTCTGGCTGGTCAATCCCGAGATGCGCGCCAGCAAACCCTCGGACGACGCAGCGCTGCTCAGCTACGACCAGGTCGTCGCCGCCATCAAGCAAGCCCAGCCGCAAACCCAGGTGCAGAGCATCGTACGCCCGGATGAGTCGCATTTTGCCCTGGAGGTCGGCGTGACCTACCCCGACGGGCGCCCCGACAAGATCTACGTCAACCCATACAGCGGCATCGTCCAGGGCTCGGCGCCGACGTTCAATTTCAGAGGCTTTACCCGTGCCCTGCATGGCTGGTGGCTGGTACCGTTCACCAATGGTTACAGCTGGGGATGGTACCTGGTGTCACTCCTCGGCCTGCCGCTGCTGGCATCCCTGGTGACCGGGCTGGTGGTCTACAAGCGTTTCTGGAAGGGGTTTTTCCGTCCGACCCTGCGGATCCGCCACGGCGCACGCATTTTCTGGGGCGATTTCCACAGGCTCAGCGGCATCTGGTCGATCTGGTTCATCGCGGTCATTTCCATTACCGGCACCTGGTTCCTGATCGAGGCGTTGCTGTCGGACAACCAGATTTCCATTTCCAGCGCACCGGTCATTCCGGTGGTATCACGTGAAAGTGTCCCACTGTCAGCCGACGGTACCGCGCCATCACAACTGAACCTGGACCGCGCGATTGAAATCGCCCGCCAGCAAATCCCTGGCCTGGAAACCAGCTTCGTCAGCCTGCCCGGCAACGCTTACAGCCACTTGGAAATCGGTGGACGCGGTTGGTATCCGCTGATGTTCCAGACCGCCACCATCAATCCCTATAACGGTGAGGTCGCCGCCTCGCGACTGCTGTCGGACCGCACAGCGCTGGAATTCGTCACCGAATCCATGCGTCCGTTGCACACCGGGGACTTCGGCGGCCTCTGGATCAAGCTCATCTGGTTCTTCTTCGGTTTGATCATGAGCATGATGGTCCTCAGCGGACTGCTGATCTGGACCAAACGCACCGCCCTGGCTACCGCGAATGCCTTCAAGCGCAGCCAAAAACCTTCCCGGCAAGCTCGAACTGCGCCGTTGTTGCAGCCGTCCATCCACCGTGAATCGCCGGAGGGCAACCTGTGACCCCGTCCACCACCACCGCGCCGCCATCGCGTCTAAGTGTGTTCTGGCAAAAATGGCGCTTTCACCTCAACGTGCTGCTATTGCTGATCCCACTGGGTTTCATGCCCAAGTACTTCTCCGAAGCCGCGTTGTTCCGCGGTGATGCCGGGCTGGGTGAGCGGGAGGTCGGTGAAGTCCAGGTCGGCCCCTGGAGCCTGCGCCTTGCAGAGTTTCGCGACGAAGCGCCACGTCTCGATGGACCGGCAGGCCATATGAAGCACTTCAACGCCGCGCTGTGCCAAAGCTGCATCAGCCAGGTCAAGGCTACTTATCTACGTATCGGCAAACCTCGCAGCCTGCGGGCCGCCGGGGTGATTTTCTTCGGCTCGCCCTATCGCATGGGCGCCTTGTTGCCGGTGCCGCAAAAGACCCGGCTCGACGCCGAACTGTGGATCACCCTTGAAGGCTGGGACGGCTCGATGCACCAGGCTTCCATACCCCTGAGCCAGGCCTCGCCGGCCACCATCGCCTGGCTGAAAACCCAAGGAGCCCAACCATGACTGCCCGCGGCTATCTCAACAGCCTGGCGCTGCTGCTCTGCGCAGGTGCCAGCAGCAACGCCCTGGCCCATAACCCGATGTGTGAATGCAAGGCCATCGACGCTGAGCAGATCCAGTGCACCGGCGGTTTTTCCGACGGCAGTGGCGCGCCCGGCGTGACCCTGGATGTGATCGGCTACGACGAAACCATCCTGGTGCCGGGCAAGCTCGGCGCCGATTCGACGCTGACATTCAAGAAGCCCAACGCCGAGTTCTACGTACTCTTCGACGCTGGCCCCGGCCACGTGGTGGAAATCGACCAAGCCGATATCGAGGCCCCATGAGCAATCCCACCACCCAAGTGATCCGTCCCGCCGGCGCCGGCCATGAAACCCTGTATGTGTTGCTGCTGTGCCTGATCATCATTCTGGTGGCCGGATCGGTGGTGGCCTGGCACGGCGAAACCCATGACGTCAGCGAGGTGCCTGCCCATCAAGTTGACGCCCGCCGCGATCTCAGCGCTGCCGAGCAAGGCATCTATGCCGACCTGCGGGTGACCCTGGATGAGATCCGTCTGCTACGCGAAGAGCAACAGTCCCTGCCCACCCCGCAAATCCTGGCCGAAGAGGGCTTTGCCCCGTTCGCTCAGGATGCCAGTTCCGTCAGCCGAGGCGGACATGTCTGGCAGCAGGTGGAGAACCGGGCCTACTTCGGCGCCAGTGCAAATCCATCCGTCGCCGGTTCATTTCTGATGCGCATCGGCGAAGCATCCGACGCCGTCCCGGACATCTGGCTCAATCGCGGCAACAGCGTCGCCGTCTCCAGCGATCTGGACGACACCGCTTTGTCCGCCGCCGGCTGGAAGCAGATCGTCGCGCAGTTCGACGCCGGCGTAACCCGCCAGCACCGGCACTGACCCCACGTCCTCATTCGAGAGAAGACCGTTTGCCCATGTCTATTGCATTTCAACGCCGCCCTTTGCTGGGCCTGCTGATCGGCCTGCTCGCCTGTCTGTTCACCCCACTGGCCAGCGCCGAAGCGGCCAAGCGCCTGCGTATTGGCATCACCCTGCATCCTTATTACAGCTACGTGGCCAACATCGTCGGCGACAAGGCCGAAGTGGTGCCGCTGATCCCGGCCGGCTTCAACCCCCACGCCTACGAGCCTCGTGCCGAGGACATCAAGCGCATCAGCGGGCTCGATGTGATAGTGCTCAATGGTGTGGGCCATGACGATTTCGCCGACCGGATGATCGCCGCCAGCGAAACCCCGAACGTGAACGTGATCGAAGCCAATGAAAACGTACCGCTGCTGGCTGCCACCGGGATCGCCGCCCGGGGCGCCGGCAAGGTCGTGAACCCGCATACCTTCCTGTCCATCAGTGCCTCCATTGCCCAGGTCAATAACATCGCCCGGGAACTGGGCAAGCTTGATCCGGACAACGCCAAGGCATACACCCAGAACGCCCGCGCCTATGGCAAGCGCCTGCGACAAATGCGTGCCGCGGCCCTGGCAAAGTTGACCCAGGCCCCCAATGCCGAGTTGCGGGTCGCCACGGTCCACGCCGCCTACGATTACCTTCTGCGCGAATTCGGCCTGGAGGTCACCGCCGTGGTCGAGCCGGCCCATGGCATCGAGCCAAGCCCGAGCCAGTTGAAGAAGACCATCGACCAACTGCGCGAACTGGACGTGAAAGTGATCTTCTCGGAGATGGACTTTCCGTCCACCTACGTCGACACCATCCAGCGTGAGTCGGGGGTGAAACTGTACCCGCTCTCGCACATTTCCTACGGCGACTACAGCGCCGAGAAGTACGAAAAGGAAATGACCGGCAACCTCGACACCGTGGTCCGGGCCATTCAGGAGTCCGGCGCATGACTGTCCAGGAAACGCTCACCTTGCAACACGTCGGCCCTTTGATCGAGTTCGACGATGTCAGCCTGAACCTGGGCCGCACCACGATTCTCGACGCGGTGGCCTTCCAGGTGCAGCCGGGCAGCATTCATGCGCTGGTGGGTCCGAACGGCGGAGGCAAGAGTTCGCTGATCAAGACCTTGCTCGGGCAGATGCCCCACCAGGGACGCTTGAGCCTGCAATGGCCGGGGGAGCCCGGTGTCATCGGCTATGTGCCCCAAGCCTTGGAATTCGACCGCGGCCTGCCTATGACCGTGGATGATTTCATGGCAGCGATGTGCCAACGCCGGCCGGCCTTTCTCGGCCTGAGCAAGCATTACGTCGGCGCTATCGGCCAGGCCCTGGAACGGGTCGGCATGCAGGACAAACGCAAGCGTCGCATGGGCGCGCTGTCCGGCGGTGAACGCCAGCGGGTGTTGTTGGCCCAGGGGCTGATTCCTGCGCCGCAACTGCTGGTGCTGGATGAACCGATGTCGGCGCTGGACGAGGCCGGCATCCAGGTGTTTGAACAACTGCTGCGAGACTGGCGCCAGGCCGGCATCACGGTGCTGTGGATCGAACATGACCTGGAAGCCGTCGGGCGCCTGGCTGACCGCGTCACCGGCCTGAACCGCCGCGTGCTGTTCGATGGCCCGCCGCGTCAGACCCTGACGCCGGAGCGCTTGCTGACGCTGTTTTCCACCCATCCACGCCCGAACGGGAGCGCCGCCTGATGAGTTACGAAGCCTTTCGTTTGATGGTCCAGGGTTGGGCGTCGTCCGGCTATCTGCCCGAAGCGCTGGCTTACGGGTTTGTGGTCAATGCGTTGCTGGCCGGGCTGCTGATCGGCCCGGTGCTGGGTGGCCTCGGCACCCTGGTGGTGGTCAAGCGCTTCGCGTTTTTCTCTGAAGCCGTGGGCCACGCGGCGCTGACCGGCGTGGCGGTCGGCATCCTGCTCGGCGAACCCTACACCGGGCCCTACGGCAGCCTGTTCGGCTATTGCCTGCTGTTCGGCATCCTGCTCAATTACCTGCGCAACCGCACCGGCCTGGCACCGGACACGCTGATCGGCGTTTTCCTCTCGGTGTCCCTGGCCCTGGGCGCCAGCCTGCTGCTGATCCTGGCGGGCAAGATCAACGTGCACATTCTGGAAAACGTGCTGTTCGGCTCGGTGCTGACGGTCAATGGCAATGACCTGCTGGTGCTGGCGGTGGTCGGCTCACTGGTGATGGCTTTGGCGTTGCCGCTGTACAACCGCATCATGCTCGCCAGTTTCAACCCCCAACTGGCGGCGGTGCGCGGGGTGGCGGTCAAGACGCTGGATTACCTGTTCGTGGTGTTGGTGACGCTGATCACCGTGGCGGCGGTAAAGGTCATCGGCGCGATTCTGGTGGGGGCCTTGCTGGTGATTCCGGCAGCAGCGGCGCGTCTGCTCAGCCAGTCGTTGAAAGGTTTTTTCTGGTGCTCCGTGCTGATCGCAACCATCAGCACCCTGTGCGGGATTCTCGCACCGATTGTCTTCGACCTGCCGATCCCGTCCGGTGCCGCGATCATTCTGGTGGCCGGCATCGCATTTGCCCTGGCCGCCATTGCCCGGGGTGTTGTCCCCAGCCTCAAAGGGAATCTTGGATAAATGGTTTTTTCATTGCGACAACTGGCATTGGCCGTAGCCTTGTGCGGTCTGGTAAACAGCCCTTCTTTCGCCGCCGAAGGCACACCGGTGCGCCTGCTTGCTTCGTTGCCGGTCACCTACGGCTTGGGTGAAGCGTTGCTCAAGGGCACCGATGTCAGCCTGGAGCGCGCCGCGCCGGCCAATCTGCCCGGGACGCGCCAGAATGCCTACTTCAGCGGCCGTGGCGCGCCGGCCCTGAGCAAGCTGGCCAGCGATGCCGACGCGGTGATCGGGCTGCGTTCGTTGTGGCCCGATGATCCGCTGTACCCCATGGCCCGCCGCAGCAACATCCGCATCGTCGAAGTCGATGCCGCCCGCCCGGTGGACGGCGCCCTGCCCGGTATCGCCGTGCAATCGGGATCGGCCGATGGCCTGGCGAGCCAACCGTGGATGGCCAGCCATAATCTGGGACGGATGGCCGATGTCATCGCCGCCGACCTGGTGCGCCTGGCACCAACGGCCAAACCGAAGATCGACGCCAACCTGGCGGCGCTCAAGCAGCGCCTGCTCAAGCTCAGCGCCGAGAGTGAAAAGCGCCTGGCCAGTGCCGACAACCTGAGCGTTGTCAGCCTGAGCGAGCATTTCGGCTACTTGATCAGCGGTTTGAATCTGGACGGGATCAGCACCGATGCCCGGCCCGACGCCGAATGGACACCCGAAGCCCTCAAGCAATTGACCGCCACGTTGAAAGACAACGATGTGAAGCGGGTGCTGCATCATCGCCAGCCCGCGAATGCCGTGAAAGCAGCCATCACTGAGGGCGGCAGTCAGTTACTGGTCCTGAGCACCGACGCCGCCGACCCGGTGGCGGAGCTGGAGAGCAATGTGGACCTGGTCGTCACCGCGTTGACAGGGGGCTGATTGCAGGAATGCGCGCCCCTGCGGGAGCGGGCTTGCTCGCGATAGCGGTGTATCAGGCGACATCAATGCTGACTGTGCCGGCCTCATCGCGAGCAGGCTCGCTCCCACAGGTTCAATCGCGGATGTTCGCAGATTCTGTGCTCACCACAAATCCACTGTGGGAGCGAGCCTGCTCGCGATGAGGCCGGCACATCCAACCTCTTTGCGGGCTGTACCATCGCTATCGCGAGCAGGCTCGCTCCCACAGTTTTGATCGCGGATGCTCGCAGACGCCGCGTTCACCACGGGTTTGCCTGGGTCAAGTGTCAGTTCAGAACATCCCCCGGTACCCGCACAAACCCTTCCATCAATACCCGCGCGCTGCGGCTCATGATGGCTTTTTTCACGGTCCATTCGCCATTGACCTGGCTGGCCTCGGCGCCGACGCGCAAGGTGCCGGAGGGATGGCCGAAGCGCACAGCGGTGCGGTCGATGCCGCCGGCCGCCAGGTTCACCAGCGTGCCGCTGATCGCCGCCGCCGTGCCGATGGCGACCGCCGCGGTGCCCATCATCGCGTGGTGCAGTTTGCCCATGGACAGTGCTCGCACCAGCAAATCGACGTCCCGCGCCGAGACCGCCTTACCGCTGGAGGAGAGGTAGTCCGCCGGCGGTGCGACAAACGCCACTTTCGGTGTGTGCTGGCGCTGGGCGGCTTCGTCCAGATGCTGAATCAGGCCCATGCGCAAGGCGCCGTGGGCACGGATGGTTTCGAACATGGCCAGGGCCTTGGGATCGCCATTGATGGCGCCCTGCAATTCGGTGCCGGTATAACCAACGTCCCGGGCATTGATGAAGATCGTCGGGATGCCGGCGTTGATCAGGGTCGCCTTGAAGGTACCAACACCAGGCACCTCAAGGTCGTCCACCAGGTTGCCGGTGGGAAACATCGAGCCACCACCGCCCTCCTCCTCGGCCGCCGGGTCCATGAATTCCAGTTGCACTTCAGCCGCCGGAAAGGTCACGCCGTCGAGCTCGAAGTCACCGGTTTCCTGCACCGCGCCGTCGGTGATCGGCACATGGGCGATGATGGTCTTGCTGATATTGGCTTGCCAGATCCGCACCACGGCCACGCCGTTTTGTGGGATGCGACTGGCGTCCACCAAACCACTGCTGATGGCGAATGAACCGACCGCCGCCGACAGGTTGCCGCAGTTGCCGCTCCAGTCCACGAACGGCTTGTCGATGGACACTTGGCCGAACAGGTAATCGACATCGTGATCGGCTCGGGTGCTCTTGGACAGGATCACGGTCTTGCTGGTGCTCGACGTCGCGCCGCCCATCCCATCGATCTGCTTCTCGTATGGATCGGGGCTGCCGATCACCCGCAGCAGCAGAGCATCCCGGACCGAGCCGGGAACGCGGGCCGCTTCGGGCAGGTCCTGCAAGCTGAAGAACACGCCTTTGCTGGTGCCACCACGCATGTAAGTGGCGGGGATTCTGATTTGCGGTGCGTGAGCCATGATGCTCCTCAAGCGGGCCCGCAAGGGTGCCCGCAGCTGTGATTTAAACGGCAACCGCCGATTCGAGGAAGTCCTGGGCAAAGCGCTGCAATACGCCGCCGGCTTCGTAGATCGACACTTCTTCGGCGGTATCGAGACGGCAGGTCACCGGCACTTCGACGCGCTCGCCGTTCTTGCGGGTGATGACCAGGGTCAGCGTCGCACGCGGGGTGCGCTCGCCGATCACGTCATAGACCTCGCTGCCGTCGATGCCCAGGGTCTTGCGATCGGTGCCCGGCTGGAACTCCAGCGGCAACACCCCCATCCCCACCAGATTGGTGCGGTGGATACGCTCGAAACCTTCAGCGGCAATCGCCTCGACACCGGCCAGGCGCACGCCCTTGGCCGCCCAGTCCCGGGACGAACCCTGGCCGTAGTCGGCACCGGCGATGATGATCAGCGGCTGCTTGCGCTCCATGTAGGTTTCGATGGCTTCCCACATGCGCATGACCTGGCCTTCCGGCTCGACCCGGGCCAGAGAACCCTGCTTGACCTTGCCGTTTTCCTGGACCATCTCGTTGAACAGTTTCGGGTTGGCGAAGGTCGCACGCTGGGCGGTCAAATGGTCGCCCCGATGGGTTGCGTAAGAGTTGAAATCTTCTTCCGGCAGGCCCATTTTCGCCAGGTATTCGCCAGCGGCACTGTCGAGCATGATGGCGTTGGACGGCGACAGGTGATCGGTGGTGATGTTGTCCGGCAGCACCGCCAGCGGACGCATGCCCTTGAGCGGCCGCGCACCGGCCAGCGCTCCTTCCCAATACGGCGGGCGACGGATATAGGTGCTTTGCGGGCGCCAGTCATACAGCGGCGTCACTTTTGGCCCGGTGTCCTCCTGGATGGCGAACATCGGGATGTACACCTGACGGAACTGCTCCGGCTTCACCGAGGCCTTGACCACCGCATCGATTTCTTCGTCGCTCGGCCAGATGTCCTTGAGGCGGATCTCGCGACCGTCCACCACGCCCAGCACATCCTTCTCGATGTCGAAGCGGATGGTCCCGGCGATGGCATAAGCGACCACCAGCGGCGGCGAGGCAAGGAACGCCTGTTTGGCGTACGGATGGATGCGCCCGTCGAAGTTGCGGTTGCCCGACAACACGGCCGTGGCGTACAGGTCGCGGTCGATGATTTCCTGCTGGATCAGCGGGTCCAGCGCACCGGACATGCCATTGCAGGTGGTGCAGGCGAAGGCCACGACACCAAAACCCAATTGCTCCAGCTCTTTGGTCAGACCGGCTTCATCCAGGTACAGCGCCACGGTTTTCGACCCCGGCGCCAGGGACGACTTGACCCATGGCTTGCGGGTCAGGCCTAGGCGATTAGCGTTGCGCGCCAGCAGGCCGGCAGCGATCACGTTGCGTGGGTTGCTGGTGTTGGTGCAACTGGTGATGGCGGCGATGATCACGGCGCCGTCGGGCATTTGCCCGGGCACATCGTCCCACTGACCGGAGATACCTTTGGCGGCCAGATCCGACACCGCGACGCGGGCGTGGGGGTTGCTGGGACCAGCCATGTTGCGCACCACCGACGACAGATCAAAGGTCAAGCCGCGCTCGTATTGCGCGCCCTTGAGCGTGTCGGCCCACAGGCCTGCCTGCTTGGCGTAAGTCTCGACCAGTTGAACCTGCTGGTCTTCGCGGCCGGTGAGCTTCAGGTAATCGATAGTCTGTTGGTCGATGTAGAACATCGCCGCCGTGGCGCCGTATTCCGGGGCCATGTTGGAAATGGTCGCGCGGTCGCCCAAGGTCAGGGCGCTGGCGCCTTCACCGAAAAACTCCAGCCAGGCACCGACGACTTTTTGTTTGCGCAGGAATTCGGTCAGCGCCAGCACCATGTCGGTGGCGGTGATGCCCGGTTGCAGCCTGCCGGTCAGCTCGACGCCAATGATTTCCGGCAGGCGCATCCACGAGGCACGCCCCAACATCACGCTTTCGGCTTCCAGGCCGCCAACGCCGATGGCGATCACGCCCAAGGCATCGACGTGGGGGGTGTGGCTGTCAGTGCCCACGCAGGTATCGGGGAACGCCACGCCGTCACGCTGCTGGATCACCGGTGACATTTTTTCCAGGTTGATCTGGTGCATGATCCCGTTGCCCGGCGGAATCACGTCGACGTTCTTGAAGGCTTTCTTGGTCCAGTTGATGAAGTGAAAGCGGTCTTCGTTGCGCCGGTCTTCGATGGCGCGGTTCTTGGCGAACGCCTGGGGGTCGGAACCGCCGCTTTCCACCGCCAGGGAATGGTCAACGATCAGTTGGGTCGGTACCACCGGGTTGACCTGCGCCGGGTCACCGCCTTGCAGGGCGATGGCGTCGCGCAGGCCAGCCAGGTCCACCAGGGCGGTCTGGCCGAGGATGTCATGGCACACCACTCGAGCCGGGAACCACGGGAAATCCAGGTCGCGCTTGCGCTCGATCAGTTGCAGCAGCGACTCGCCCAGCGTCGCCGGGTCGCAGCGACGCACCAGGTTTTCCGCCAGCACCCTGGAGGTATACGGCAGGCCATCGTAAGCGCCAGGCCGGATGGCATCCACGGCCCCGCGAACGTCGAAATAATCCAGCGAAGTGCCGGGCAGCGGTTTGCGAAATTCTGTGTTCATCGTCAGCACTCGGGTCACGGTGGTTTCAGAAGGTTGACGCCAGCCTCAAAGCCCCCCCGGCCACTGTGGGAGCGAGCTTGCTCGCGATAGCGGTGTATCCGTCCACATTAATGTTGAATATCAGTACGCAATCGCGAGCAAGCTCGCTCCCACAGGGTTTCGGGGTAATCAGTTCCGGCGGCTAAAACCCTCCAGTTCAGCGTTGTTCGATTGGCACGAACTTGCGCTGTTCGACGCCGGTGTATTCGGCGCTCGGTCGGATGATGCGGTTGTTGGCACGTTGTTCGTAGACGTGGGCGGCCCAGCCGGTCAGGCGCGAGCAAACGAAGATCGGCGTGAACAGCTTGGTCGGAATGCCCATGAAGTGGTACGCCGAGGCATGGTAGAAGTCGGCGTTGGGGAACAGTTTTTTCTGCTCCCACATGGTCTTGTCGATGGCCTCGGAAACCGGGAACAACACCGTGTCACCCACCTCGTCGGCGAGTTTTTTCGACCAACCCTTGATCACCTCGTTGCGCGGGTCGTTGTCCTTATAGATCGCGTGGCCGAAGCCCATGATCTTGTCCTTGCGCTCGAGCATCCCGAGGGTGCCCTTGATCGCCTCCTCCGGCGACTGGAAGCGTTGGATCATCTCCATCGCCGCTTCGTTGGCCCCACCATGCAACGGGCCGCGCAGCGAACCGATGGCGGCGGTGATGCAGGAAAACAGGTCAGACAGGGTCGAGGCACACACCCGTGCCGTGAAGGTCGAGGCGTTGAACTCGTGCTCGGCATACAGAATCAGCGAGACGTTCATCACCTTGACGTGCAGCTCGCTCGGCTTCTTGCCATGCAACAGGTGCAGGAAATGGCCGCCGATGGAGGTCTCGTCGGTCACACACTCGATGCGCTGGCCTTCGTGGCTGAAGCGATACCAGTAGCACATGATCGCCGGGAACGCGGCCAACAGGCGGTCGGTCTTGTCATGCTGTTCGGAGAAATTCAGCTCCGGTTCCAGGTTGCCCAGGAACGAGCAGCCGGTGCGCATCACGTCCATTGGGTGGGCGTCGGCAGGAATGCGCTCCAACACCTCTTTCAAGGCTTGGGGCAAGTCCCGCAATTGGCTCAGTTTGCCTGTGTAGGCGTCCAGTTGCGCCTGGGTCGGCAGCTCGCCATACAGCAGCAGGTAAGCCACTTCTTCAAATTGCGCGTCAGCCGCCAGCTCGCGGACGTCATAACCGCGATAGGTCAGGCCGGCACCTGACTGGCCTACGGTGGACAATGCGGTTTGCCCGGCCACCTGGCCACGGAGCCCGGCGCCACTGAGTACTTTTGCTTCGGCCATTTGCTGTCTCCATTTTTTAGATTTGTAGAGGCTGCGCTCTGTTCATTTTTTTGCCGCGAACAACGCATCGAGCTTTTGCTCGAAGGTGTGGTAGTCGATGCGATCGTAAAGCTCCATGCGAGTCTGCATGGTGTCGATGACGTTCTGTTGCGTACCGTCGCGGCGGATTGCGGTATAGACGTTCTCGGCCGCTTTGTTCATGGCGCGGAAGGCCGACAGGGGGTACAGCACCAGGGACACGTCGGCGCCTGCCAGTTGTTCGGTGGTGTACAGCGGTGTCGCGCCGAATTCAGTGATGTTGGCCAGGATCGGGGCTTTCACGCGGCTGGCGAACAGCTTGTACATCTCAAGTTCGGTAATGGCTTCCGGAAAGATCATGTCGGCACCGGCCTCGATGCACGCGGCGGCGCGGTCCAGGGCCGATTCCAAGCCCTCCACGGCCAGGGCGTCGGTACGGGCCATGATCACGAAGCTGTCATCGGTGCGCGCGTCGACGGCGGCTTTGATGCGGTCGACCATTTCCTGTTGCGAGACGATCTCTTTGTTCGGACGGTGGCCGCAACGCTTGGCGCCGACCTGGTCTTCAATATGAATGGCCGCCGCGCCGAACTTGATCATCGACTTGACCGTGCGGGCCACATTGAACGCCGAGGAGCCAAACCCGGTATCCACGTCCACCAGCAACGGCAGGTCGCAGACGTCGGTGATACGGCGCACATCGGTCAGCACGTCATCCAGGCCTGTGATGCCCAGGTCCGGCACGCCAAGGGAGCCGGCCGCCACGCCGCCGCCCGACAGGTAGATCGCCTTGAAACCGGCGCGTTTGGCCAGCAGCGCGTGGTTGGCGTTGATCGTGCCCACCACTTGCAGCGGATGCTCGTTGGCGACCGCATCGCGAAAACGCTGGCCTGGAGTGCTGTTGCTCATGACTCACCTCGTTCAGTGGCGGCGCTGTCCTGGAAATGACGCGCGATGTTGCGTTTGGAAGCGCCGATGTGCCGGCGCATCAATAATTCAGCCAGTTCACCGTCACGGTCGGCGATGGCATCGAGAATCCTGTGGTGCTCGGCAAAGGCCTGGCGCGGACGGTTGGGCGTGGTGGAAAACTGGATGCGGTACATGCGCACCAACTGATACAGCTCGCCGCAGAGCATTTGCGTCAGGGTGCGGTTGCCGCTGCCCTGGATGATCCGGTAATGGAAATCGAAGTCGCCTTCCTGCTGGTAATAGCCGACACCGGCCTGGAACGCCGCGTCGCGCTCATGGGTTTCCAGGACCCGGCGCAGCTCGTCGATTTCTTCCAGGGTCATGCGCTCGGCCGCCAGTCGGCAGGCCATGCCTTCCAGGGACTCGCGGATTTCATAGAGTTCCAGCAACTCGGCGTGGCTCAGGGATACCACCCTGGCGCCCACGTGAGGCACCCGCACCAGCAGGCGCTGGCCTTCCAGGCGATGGATGGCCTCGCGCAGCGGGCCGCGGCTGATGCCGTAGGTGCGTGCCAGTTCGGGCTCGGAGATCTTGCTGCCAGGCGCGATATCGCCTCGCACGATTGCGGCCTGGATACGCCGGAAGACGTTCTCGGAAAGGGTTTCCGATTCCTCTTGGGCCAAGACCGGTGATTCGAGCTGATCGAGCATATTGTCGACACCTTATAAATCTATAAGGCAAAAACTAACCAATCACTGCGCTTTCGTCAAAGTAAAATTAGATATTGTCGACAATTGTCTAATAAGGGCCTCCTCCATAACCAAGTGCGTCGGGTAAGCGGTTGCGTCCGGGCGGCGGTGGCGTCAGAAAACCACCGTGCTAGAATGCCGCCGCAATTTGCCGCTCTGCATCTATAAGAGAAGGCAACCCAGGGAGCTTGTGCAGCAATGCCAGGGCCTGAACCGACGAACGGAACACTGTGCATCAGGATTTATGACACTCAAGCCCTTAACTGCTGTCCTTTGTTTCACGTGCCTGCCGGGGCTTGCCCTGGCGGGTGAAAAAACCGTGTACGGCCTCAATGAATACGCCGCCCTGCAGGGCATCGACCTGGAGGTTGCCGCCAAGTTGGACACCGGGGCCAAAACCGCTTCGCTCAGCGCCCGGGACATCAAGCGCTTCAAACGCGATGGCGAATCCTGGGTGCGTTTTTACCTGGCCATCGACGCGGCGCATTCGCACCCTATCGAACGTCCGCTGGCCCGGGTCAGCAAGATCAAACGCCGCGCCGGTGACTATGACCCCGAAGAAGGCAAGAACTACACGGCTCGGCCGGTCATCGAGCTGGACATCTGCATGGGCTCGGCCCTGCGCAGCATCGAAGTGAACCTCACCGACCGCAGCGCTTTCCAATACCCGCTACTGATCGGCTCCGAAGCCCTCAAACGCTTCGACGCGCTGGTCGACCCCAGTCTCAAATACGCTGCCGGCAAACCCGCCTGCGCCAATGCCGCTCAAACCGCAGAGTAATTCCAATGCGCTCTCTTACCCTCCATTTGAAAATGCTGATCGCCATCCTGGTGGTGCTGGGCCTGTCGGTGACGGCCTATCAGATTTTCGTGCTCGGCATCCCGGTGACCGAAGACGCCACCGACGACTTGTGGAACATCGATGCCAAGATCGAGTTCGTCCCCAATGCCAAGGATCCGGTGAAGATCCAGATGTTCGTGCCGCCGCTGAGCATGGACTATGTCAGCCTCAACGAGAGCTTCATCTCCAATAACTACGGTGTGGCGGTGAACCGGGTGGACGGTAACCGCAAGGTCACGTGGTCGGCCCGTCGGGCCAAGGGCAACCAGACCCTGTACTACCGCCTGGTGCTGACCAAGCGCTACACCTCGGAAAAATCCAAGATCAAGGGCCCGACCTTCCGCGACAGCATCGCCGTCGAGGGCCCCGAGAAGCTGGCCGCCGAAGCCCTGCTCGCGCCGATCCGCCAGCACTCGGCCGACGTCGAGACCTTCATCAGTGAAGCGATCAAACGGGTCAACAACCCCAACGACGACAACGTCAAGTTGCTGCTGGCTGGCGATCCGTCCATAGCCAGCAAGGCCAGAGTCGTCGAACTGGTGCTGTCTATCGCCCACGTGCCGGTGGAGAAGGTCCATACCATCCGCCTGGTTGCCGACCAACCGCAGTCGCCTGAACTGTGGCTGCGCAGTTTCAACGGCACCGACTGGCTGTATTTCAACCCGGATACCGCTGAGCGGGGCCTGCCCAGCGACCGTCTGCTGTGGTGGACCGGTGATGAAAACCTGATCACCGTCGATGGCGGCAAAAAAGCCACCGTCACCTTCACCATGAACAACAGCGAAATGAACGCCATTCGCCTGGCCAAGCTGACGGACGAAAACACCGACGCCAACTTCCTCGAATACTCGCTCTACGGCCTGCCGCTACAAACCCAGCAGACGTTCATGATCATGGTGATGATCCCGATCGGCGTGCTGGTGATTCTGGTGCTGCGCAACCTGATCGGCCTGCAGACCCTGGGCACGTTCACACCGGTGTTGATCGCCCTGGCCTTCCGCGAAACCCAGCTGGGCTTCGGCATCATCCTGTTCACGGTCATCACGACGCTGGGCCTGTCCCTGCGCTCCTATCTGGAACATCTCAAGCTGCAAATGCTGCCAAGGCTTTCGGTGGTGCTGACGTTCGTGGTGGTGCTGATCGCCGCCATCAGCCTGTTCAGCCACAAGCTGGGCCTGGAACGCGGGCTGTCGGTCGCGCTGTTCCCGATGGTGATTCTGACCATGACCATCGAACGCCTGTCCATTACCTGGGAAGAACGCGGCGCCAGCCACGCCATGAAGGTGGCCATCGGCACCCTGTTCGCCGCCGCCCTGGCGCACCTGATCATGAGCGTGCCGGAGCTGGTGTACTTCGTGTTCACCTTCCCGGCCATCCTGCTGATTCTGGTAGGTTTCATGCTGGCCATGGGTCGCTACCGCGGCTACCGCCTGACCGAGCTGGTGCGGTTCAAGGCCTTCGTCAAGGCTGACTCATAATGTTCGGCCTGTGGAAGACCTGGAAGGCCCTGGAGGCCCGGGGCATCATGGGCATCAATCGGCGTAACGCCGACTATGTGCTCAAATACAACAAGCGCAGCCTGTACCCGATCGTCGATGACAAGATCATCACCAAGGAACGGGCCATCGCTGCCGGCATCCATGTACCGGAGCTATACGGGGTGATCTCCACCGAGAAGGAAATCGACAAGCTCGACGAGATCATCGGCGGGCGCACCGACTTCGTGATCAAGCCGGCCCAGGGCGCGGGTGGCGACGGCATCATCGTCATTGCCGACCGCTTCGAGGGCCGCTATCGCACGGTGTCCGGCAAGATCATCAGCCATGAAGAAATCGAACACCATGTGTCCAGCATCCTTACCGGTCTCTACTCCTTGGGTGGCCACCGGGACCGGGCGCTGATCGAATATCGCGTGACCCCGGACCAGATCTTCAAGAGCATCAGCTATGAAGGCGTACCGGACATTCGCATCATCGTACTGATGGGCTATCCGGTGATGGCCATGCTGCGCTTGCCGACCCGCCAGTCCGGCGGCAAGGCCAACCTGCACCAGGGCGCCATCGGCGTGGGTGTCGACCTTGCCACCGGCCTGACCCTGCGCGGTACCTGGCTGAACAACATCATCACCAAACACCCTGACACCACCAACGCGGTGGACGGCGTGCAGCTGCCCTACTGGGACGGCTTCATGAAACTGGCCGCCGGTTGCTACGAACTGTGCGGGCTGGGCTACATCGGCGTGGACATGGTGCTGGACCAGGAAAAAGGTCCGTTGATCCTGGAGCTCAACGCCCGACCGGGGCTGAACATCCAGATCGCCAACGACTGCGGCCTGACTCTGCGCACCCACGCGGTGGAAGCCCGCCTGGAAGAACTCAAGGCCCGTGGCGTGGTGGAAACCGTCGAGGAGCGCGTGGCGTTTGCCCAGGAGTTGTTTGGGCATATTCCGCCGGTTGAGGGTTGAGGGTTGAAGGCTGAAACACCCCTGTGGCGAGGGGATTTATCCCCGCTGGGTTGCGAAGCAGCCCCAAACAGGCAGATGCAGTCAGCCTGATACACCGGGGTGGTAAGTTTTAGGGTTGCTGCGCAACCCAGCGGGGATAAATCCCCTCGCCACAAGGTGTTCACAGCCAAATGTTTCGATGGCCCCATACTTACTCATCTCCGACATCCCTCTAGGAGCAAATCCTACAGAGGGATTACAATCGCCACCCCGCCTGAACGGCTGACCCACCCCGCCCATGTCAACCTGCTCTGTACACCCGCTGCCTTACCGCGCCAACCCCGCCGAGTATTTCGCGGTGATCCGCCATGCCCCGGGCAGTGTGCTGCTCGACAGCGGCCGGCCGAGTGCCGAACGCGGGCGCTATGATTTGCTCAGTGCCTGGCCGCTGGAGCAGTTGGCGGTGCTGTCAGACGAGAGCGGTGCCGATTTCCTGCAACGCTTGCGTATTCATCTGACGCAACTGGGGAGTGCTGTACTGCCGGCCTCGGTGCAATTGCCTTTCGCTGGCGGCCTGATCGGCTACCTGAGCTACGACTTCGGCCGACATCTCGAAACCCTGCCGTCCCACGCCAAAGACGATCTGCACCTGCCCGACGCGCGGTTCGGTGTGTACGACTGGGCGCTGGTCACCGACCATCAGGCCGGGACCAGCCAGTTGGTGTTTCACCCTCACTGCGCCGACAGCGAACGCCAACGCCTGATTGCGCTCTTCAACCAGCCGACCTCAGCGCCTGTGACCGCCTTCAGCCTCGAAGCGCCCATGGCGCCCGACCTCAATAGCGATGCCTATCGACTGGCCTTCGAGCGGATCCAGGCGTATATCCAGGCCGGCGACTGCTACCAGGTCAACTTTGCCCAGCGCTTCCGCGCCCCGTGCCAAGGCGATGCCTGGGCCGCCTATCAGGCGCTGCGGGCGGCTTGCCCGACGCCGTTTTCCGGCTTCCAGAGCTTGCCCGACGGCGGCGCGGTGCTGAGTCTGTCACCCGAGCGTTTCGTCAAGGTCAGCGAAGGTCATGTGGAGACCCGTCCGATCAAGGGCACCCGTCCACGCGGCGCAACCCCTGACGAAGACGCCGCACACGCCGCCGAGTTGCTGGCCAGCCCCAAGGACCGGGCGGAAAACCTGATGATTGTCGATCTGCTGCGCAACGACCTGGGCCGTACCTGCCGCATCGGCTCGGTGCGCGTGCCGGAGTTGTTCAGCCTGGAAAGCTACCCCAACGTCCACCATCTGGTCAGCAGCGTGACCGGCGAGCTGGCCGACGCCAAGGATGCGCTGGACTTGATCGCGGGCAGCTTCCCCGGCGGCTCGATCACCGGCGCACCGAAAATCCGCGCCATGCAGATCATCGACGAACTCGAACCGACCCGCCGCGGGCTGTATTGCGGCTCGTTGCTGTACCTGGACGTACGCGGAGAGATGGACAGTTCCATCGCCATCCGCAGCTTGCTGGTCAAGGATGGACAGGTGTGTTGCTGGGGCGGCGGCGGGATTGTCGCGGATTCGGATTGGCAGGCGGAGTATCAGGAGTCGATTACCAAGGTGCGGGTGTTGCTCGAAACTTTGCAGAACCTTTAAAAGCATCGTGGGCAAGCCCCTGACCAGGCCCAGAACCCTGTGGGAGCGAGCCTGCTCGCGATAGCGGTGTGCCAGTTGGCTCAAATGCTGCTGACCAACGCTATCGCGAGCAGGCTCGCTCCCCCAGGGGGATTGGGTTTACAAGCTTAGATTACGGTTCGAAGCCTTGATGAACTCCTGCTTCAACTCAGCAAAACTGTGCACCGCCGGGAACTGCGGGAACTCTTGAATCACATTGTCCGGCGCATGGAACAGAATCCCGGCATCGGCTTCACCCAGCATCGTGGTGTCATTGTAGGAATCCCCCGCCGCAATCACCCGGTAGTACAGGCTCTTGAAGGCCAATACCGACTGGCGCTTGGGATCTTTCTGACGCAGCTGGTATCCGGTTACCCGTCCGCTGTCATCGGTAATCAGACGATGGCAGAGCAACGTCGGGAAACCCAGCTGGCGCATCAGGGGTTGGGAGAATTCGTAGAAGGTGTCGGAAAGAATCACCACCTGGAAACGCTCGCGCAGCCAGTCGACGAACTCGATGGCGCCGTCCAGCGGCTTGAGGGTGGCGATGACTTCCTGAATATCGGAGAGCTTGAGGCCATGCTCATCGAGGATGCGCAACCGTTGTTTCATCAACACGTCGTAGTCGGGAATGTCCCGCGTGGTCGCCCTGAGGGATTCAATACCGGTTTTTTCAGCGAAGGCGATCCAGATTTCCGGGACCAGCACACCTTCCAGGTCGAGACAGGCAATTTCCACAAGACACTCCCATTTTTTTGATGTTTATCGGTTGAGCGAACAAAAGGACTGCCGACTCTAGCCATTCGCCGATGCCTGCGCAACGCACAGGAGCGCGCCAGCCCCGACAGCTTTTGTTACCATCAGCCCCATATAGAGCGCCCAGCGCCACCGACCTGTAGGAAGCCGCCCTGATGAGCCCATCGTTTGACGTCGTGGAACTCGCCACGACCTATGCCAACAAGTCCCCACAGGACATCCTCAAACTGGCCTTCGCCGAATTCGGCGATGACCTGTGGATATCTTTCAGCGGCGCCGAAGACGTGGTGCTGGTGGACATGGCCTGGAAGCTGAACAAGAACGTCAAGGTGTTCAGCCTCGACACCGGTCGCCTGCACCCGGAAACCTATCGGTTCATCGAACAGGTGCGCGAACACTACAAGATCGATATCGAACTGATCTCGCCGGACCCTGCGAAACTCGAGCCTTTCGTGAAGGAAAAAGGCCTGTTCAGCTTCTACAAGGACGGTCACGGTGAGTGCTGCGGCATTCGCAAGATCGAACCGCTGCGGCGCAAGCTGTCCGATGTCCGCGCCTGGGCCACCGGCCAGCGTCGCGATCAGAGCCCCGGCACCCGCAGCCAGGTGGCCGCACTGGAAATCGACACGGCATTTTCCACTCCAGAACGCACCCTGTACAAATTCAACCCGCTGTCGCAGATGACCAGCGAAGAAGTCTGGGGCTACATCCGCATGCTGGAATTGCCCTACAACAGCCTGCATGAACGCGGCTTCATCAGCATCGGCTGCGAACCCTGCACCCGCCCGGTGCTGCCGAACCAGCACGAACGCGAAGGCCGCTGGTGGTGGGAAGAAGCCACGCAGAAAGAATGCGGGCTGCACGCCGGCAATATCATCACTAAAACCAAGGCGCTGTAGAGCCGCCCCTGTCCTGTACACAAAAATGTCACCTCAGGTGCCATTTTTGTGTGCAGTTACTCCTCCAATGCCCTGAAAAGTTACACGCTGGTTCCCCCTCCTGCTATCCCCCTCCTTTTCAACGCCCAGCCTAAAAAATAAATACCTGTTCAAACGGTCAATTTATAACGGCGATTTTTCAGTCACTTACTAAATCCACATAACAAAAGGAAATTAGGTGCCCAGGGATTAGTTAAGAAACTGGCATAAATCTGGCTTTAGTCGACAAGTGTTTTGTATACAACCTAAATAAAACATACACACACTTTTAGATCCGCAAGCCTGAAGCGCCCTATCCCGTACAGGCTGCAGATGCCCCGTAACCAATGATGCTCACCTCGCCGCGACGAAGATTTGTCGAGCCCTTCGCTCATGCACAGTCATCGTGGCATCGAGAATCAGGAGCCTGCCGGAATGCGTACAAGTCTCTCCAATAACATTGCGCTGGATCTGCCCTCCTCACCCACTGCCGTTGATGGCGCACCCGCCGCCACGCTGACCTTGAGTCCAAGACTGCACAACAAGGACCTGGCGCCGACCAAGGCCGAGGGGCGGCGCTGGGGTCGCTACAGCATCTTTGCCCTGTGGACCAACGACGTACACAACATCGCCAACTATTCCTTTGCCATTGGCCTGT
Organism: Pseudomonas sp. FG-3G; assembly: GCF_901007645.1. NCBI lineage: Bacteria > Pseudomonadati > Pseudomonadota > Gammaproteobacteria > Pseudomonadales > Pseudomonadaceae > Pseudomonas > Pseudomonas sp. FG-3G. Next base: position 205,258 of record NZ_CAAKGZ010000013.1, on the reverse strand, counting down.
ATGCCTTGGGCCTCGGTGGCTGGCAGATTCTGTTGTCCCTGGGGATCGGCGCAGCGTTGGTCTACGGCTTTATGAATCTGTCCGGCTACATGGGGCAGAAAACCGGGGTACCGTTCCCGGTGATCAGCCGGATCAGTTTCGGTATTCACGGAGCGCAGATTCCTGCATTGATCAGGGCCGTCATCGCCATCGCCTGGTTTGGCATTCAGACCTATCTGGCGTCCGTGGTTTTGCGCGTGCTGCTGATCGCGATACACCCAGGCTTCGCCGACTACGACCGCGACGCGATCCTGGGCCTGTCGAGCCTGGGCTGGGTGTGTTTCGTGGCGATCTGGTTCGTGCAACTGATGATCCTGGCCTACGGCATGGAAATGGTGCGCCGTTACGAAGGTTTTGCCGGACCGGTGATTCTGGTCACTGTCGCAGCGCTGGCCGGCTGGATGTACACCCAGGCTGGTGCAAACATCGCCTGGTCGATTCGCGAGCCTCTGACCGGTGGCGAAATGTGGCGCAACATCTTTGCCGGCGGCGCGTTGTGGCTGGCGATCTACGGCACGCTGGTGCTCAACTTCTGCGACTTCGCTCGCTCCTCGCCGTGTCGCCGGACCATCGTCGTGGGCAATTTCTGGGGGCTGCCGGTCAATATTCTGGTGTTTGCCGGGATTACCATCCTGCTCTGCGGTGCGCAGTTCCAGATCAACGGGCAAATCATCGAAAGCCCGACCCAAGTCATCGCCTCGATCCCCAACACCTTTTTCCTGGTGCTTGGCTGCCTGGCATTTTTGATTGTCACGGTGGCGGTGAACATCATGGCTAATTTCGTCGCCCCAGCCTTTGTGCTCAGCAACCTGGCGCCCAAGTACCTGACCTTCCGCCGCGCCGGGTTGATCAGCGCCGCCATTGCCGTGCTGATTCTGCCGTGGAATCTCTACAACAGCCCGCTGGTGATTGTGTATTTCCTTTCCGGCCTCGGCGCCCTGCTCGGGCCCTTGTACGGCGTCATCATGGTCGACTACTGGCTGTTGCGAAAAGGTTGTATCAACGTGCCGCAGTTGTACAGCGAAGACCCTAATGGTGCGTATTACTACAGCAACGGGGTCAATCTGCGTGCCGTGGCGGCGTTTATTCCCGCAGCGCTGATCGCGATTGTCCTGGCGCTGGTGCCCGGTTTCGACAGCGTTTCCCCGTTCTCCTGGCTGATTGGCGCTTCGATTGCAGGGCTGCTGTACCTGATCATCGCCAAGCGCCAGCCCTTTTACGAAGACGTCAGCGGTGAGTCCATCGCCGTGGATAACGTCAGTCATTGATGATTCAAAACGGCCCGCCCGGTGCGGGCCGCTTATTTACTCTGCGTTAAGGAGGACAGCTCATGCGAATTCTTGTGGTCAACGTCAACACCACCGAATCCATCACCCGGGCCATCACCCAACAAGCCCAGGCCGTGGCCGCGCCGGGCACCGAGATCGTCGGGCTCACGCCGTACTTCGGCGCCGACTCCATCGAAGGCAATTTCGAAAGCTACCTGGCCGCCATCGCGGTGATGGATCGGGTGATGGCCTACGATCAGCCGTTTGATGCGGTGATCCAGGCCGGTTACGGCGAACATGGGCGCGAAGGCTTGCAGGAACTGCTCAATGTACCGGTGGTGGACATCACCGACGCGGGCGCCAGCACCGCGATGTTCCTGGGCCACGCCTATTCGGTGGTCACCACCCTGGACCGCACCGTGCCGCTGATCGAGGACCGCCTAAAGCTCTCCGGCCTGTTCGATCGCTGCGCCTCGGTACGCGCCAGTGGCCTGGCAGTGCTGGAGCTTGAGCAAGATCCGCAACGGGCGGTGGAAGCCATCGTGCAGCAGGCAGAACTGGCAGTCAGTCAGGACAAGGCCGAAGTGATCTGCCTGGGTTGCGGCGGCATGGCCGGGCTCGATGAGCAGATCCGCCAGCGCACCGGGGTGCCGGTGGTCGATGGCGTGACGGCGGCGGTGACCATTGCCGAAGCCCTGGTGCGGTTGGGCTTGTCCACCTCGAAAGTGCGCACCTATGCCACGCCTCGGCCCAAGACCATTATTGGCTGGCCGGGGCGGTTTGGGCGGTGAATTCACAGCTCTGAATCACATCGCCCCCCATCGCGAGCAGGCTCGCTCCCACAGGGATTTTGGGTGGTCGCAACATGTGCGGTCGCCACAAAACCAATGTGGGAGCGAGCCTGCTCGCGATGGGGGGGTTCGGCGCCTGATCCAGGCCATAAAAAAACGCCGGTCATGGGTAATACCATGACCGGCGTTCTGTTGTGCCGCGATGTGTCGTCAGGCCCACTCCAGCTCTGGCAAACCGCACAGGCCTGGCTGGAAGATCTTCAGGGAACGAATGATCGCGTCGGCATGGGCGTATTTTTCGTCGGCCATGGCCGAATCCGGAATGGCAATGGCAGTCATTCCCGCCGCTTTCGCCGCAGTCACCCCGAACGGTGAATCTTCGAATACCAGGCAATCGCGGGGTGCAACGCCCAGGCGTCGGGCGGCAGTGAGGAAGATATCCGGTGCCGGCTTCGCCGCGCCCACCTCCGGGTCATCCGCTGTGACGATGAAATCGAACAACGCGAACCAGTCCCGGTGCAGCGTGGTTTTCAGTGCAAACGACTGGCTCGACGAACTGGTGCCCACGGCAATCGGAACGTCATGGGCCTTCAAATGCCGCACCAGTTCTTCTGCACCGGGCATCGCCAGGGCGTGCGGAAAGCGTTCGCGCATCAAGGGCTCGCGGATCACCAGGAATTCTTCCGGGGTGATCGGCAACTCCAGCGCCTGAACGACATAGCGGGCCAGATCCCCGGCCCCACGTCCGATGATGTTCTGCTTGACGCTCCAATCAAACGTGCGCCCGTAACGCTCGGCGATGATGGAGGTCACCTCGGTGTAAATGCCCTCGGTGTCCAGCAACAGCCCATCCATGTCGAATATCACAGCTTTGATCGGGCCAAGCTCTTGCAGCGGTGCTTTCATCGCATCTGATCCGTTATCACAAGGTTCCAGAGATGGCTCAGGTTTGGCCAGAGCAACGTGTTCACCTTAAAGGATTCAGCAGGATAACGAGAGTGGCTTGGCACAGGCAACGGGAAATCTGTGTGGGCGACTGTTGCAGCGAGGGCACTTGCCCCCTCGCCGCAACAAGGATCAGCTTCAGATGATGAGCAATGCGTTATTGGCTGGAACCACTCGAACCGCCGTCATCGGAGCTACCACCGCTGTCGCTGGTTCCGGCCCCGGTTCCACTGCTGGAGGCATCGCCCCCCATGGAACTGCCGCCGCTCATTGAGCCGCTGCCCGTACCGGGACTGGTGCTGCTGCCACTGGCGTCGCTGCCATTACCGCCCTCCACGGAACCCGGCGGCAAAGCGCCTCCCGTGCCCGATGGCGTGCCGGCTTCCATCTCGGTGGAAGGTGGCATCCCGCCCTTATCTACGGGGGGATTGCCGCCCGAAGACTGGGCGAAAACCGCCATGGAGCTGACCGACAGAATCCCGGCCAGGGTCAGCGCGGTCACATTTGATTTCATCATGGTGAGTCTCCCTTTTTAAGGTTACCTACCTGATGTGTGGCAATCGTGAATGGCCGATGGTGCCGATAAATCGACGGGCGGAACCGGCAATCAGCTCGGTTCGCCGGAGGCGTCGTTACCGGCAATGTCCGGATCGTCCGGGCTCGCCTCGATATCCTCATCGTCACTCGGCACCTGCTCTACCCCGGCGTCGTCGTCAGGCGGGCGCTGGTCCCGGCTCAGCGAGTCGGTTGGCGAGGGCAGCGGGTATTCCGGGGTTTCATCGTCGTCAGGGACAGGCGAATCGACAGTCATGGCAACCTCCTGATGACGGGACAACACGTCATGCAGTTTTGAGAACACGGGCGGTCAGCTTGAGCGACCTCAATCGTAGGACTCGTCCTCGATCTCAGCGTCTTCCACCTCTTCACCCTCGATCAAGGGCACCTGGGCATCGTCCATCAGCGAGCCGGGGTCTTCATTGCCCGGATCATTGACGAAAGGAACGCCCGACGGGCCTTTTTCTTCCGTACCTTCGGTTTCCGGCGTCATGACGCACCTCGCAATTGCTGATGGATGTATGAGTTCGAGGTGCGCAGAGGGGAAACGTTCCGGGTAAATAACCCGGTAAAGAAAACGCCGGACAGCCCTGTGGCCAGACAACCCTGTGAGCAGATAAGCCGCAAACCCATGGAGAACAAAAAACCCGGCTCACAGGCCGGGTCTTTCTCATCCAAACATGCGCTTAACGATGTTTGTTCTTATGTTTGTGCTTGTGCTTCTTACCACCCGAATGACCATCGTTGTCATTGGACAGGTTGCTACCCAATGCACCACCCGCCGCGCCACCAATACCTGCGCCGATGGTGGAGCCCGTCGAGCCGCCCAGGCTGTTACCGACAATCGAACCGCCGGCCGACCCCAAACCACCGCCAATGGCCGCTTCCGTACGGCTGCCCTTACGCGCCCCCACCGCACTGCCGGCTGCACCACCGACACCGGCGCCAATGGCCGCGCCTGTGCTGCCGCCCATCTGTTGGCCGACTACGTTACCCAACGCACCGCCCAGACCACCGCCAACCGCAGCAGTACCGTCACCGGCAGCCATCGCGCCTTGAGCAACCACAAGCCCAAGCACCAAGGTGGATAAAGTCAAACGCATGATAGAAACCTCAAGAATGCCGCATCGGGGAAAGATGGCCGGTACGCGCGGGCGTCAGTCTACGCCAGATAGCGTCGGGCCATGTCACTTGGACAACAAACGGAGAGGTAGTTTTATGACAGGCAAAAAAAAGCCCGCTGGGGAAACGGGCAGGTACTGCGGTTACTGCTTTCTAACGGATGAGCCAAGATTACGCGCCCGCTTGTGAAAGAAACGTGAAAGAAACCGTCGAAAAAAAAAGATGAAAAATATTTATGCCAGAGGCTGGAATGGTGTCGTGGCGGGGAGCTTGCTCCCTCGCCACGATGACAGGACTGAATTGTAGAGTTGCAACGTTACTTCCTGACCGGGACCCTGGGCAGGAACTTGGCCTTTTCCCCTCGCGGCACTTTGGACACCTTGGTCCTGATGGATTTGATCGGCTCGTCGCCAAAGTCCGCCCTATAGGCCGATTGCCCACACTGCAAACCTTCATTGATCGGATATGCGGCTCCGTTATCCTCGCTGTACGGTGCTCCCATCGCCTTTCCCCTTTTCGTCGAGACCCACACCGGCAACAACCCGTTGCCTGAAAAATATAGGCCTTCACGACTTTCAGACTAGTCGGTCATCAAAGGACTGATTATTCAGGCAAGCGTCTGGCCGACGAATGGAGCTGCGTGACTTGCCCACGGACCGCTTTATTCAATCCGCCCCGCCATCGCGCGGCTCAAGATCCGGGAAACCTGATCGGCCGAATAGGGCTTGGATAGAAACTCGAAATCTTCATGGCCACGGTGGGCCAGCTCCTCGCTATAACCCGACGTCAGGACCACCGGCAGATCCGGGCGGCGCCGGCGCAGTGCCTTGGCCAGGGCAATGCCGCTGATGCCGGGCATGACGACGTCGGAAAATACCGCGTCGAACGCCATCGCATCCGGGCCAACCATGTCCAGAGCCTCCTCGGCGTTGGTCGCCCAGGCCGTTTCGTAGCCCACATCCTGCAGGATCTGATTGGCAAAACGCCCGACCTCCAGGTTGTCCTCCACGATCAACACCCGACGCTTGCCCTTTTCCAGCAGCAGGGGCGTTGTTTCCTCCCGGTTGGGCTCATCAATCTCTTCGGGCTCGACTTCCGGCAGGTACAAGGTAAACACCGTCCCCTCCCCGACCACGGTCGAAACATCCACGTTGCCGCCAGACTGTTTGGCAAAGCCGAACACCTGGGACAACCCCAGCCCGGTGCCCTTGCCCACTTCCTTGGTGGTAAAGAACGGCTCGAAAATATGCTCCAGGACTTCTGCCGCAATACCGGTGCCGGTGTCCGCCAGGGCAATGGCGGCAAAAGACTGCCCGGCTCCCGCGTGACCTCGGATCGGCGGCATGCCAGCACCGCCAATGAGCCGCAGCGACAACGTGCCTTGCCCATCCATGGCATCCCTGGCATTGAGGGCCATGTTGATCAGCGCCGTTTCAAACTGGCTCAAGTCAGCGCGGATGTAACAAGGCCGGTCGCTCAGCTCGACCTTGACCTGAATCCGCGCCCCCGTGACGGTCTGCAGCATGTCGCCGAGGCTTTGCACCTGCTTGCCCACATCGATGACTTGCGGTTTCAACGGCTGACGCCGGGCGAAGGCGAGCAACTGGCTGGTCAGCTTGGCGGCACGCTCCACCGTCTCGGAAACCGCCGTCATGTAGCGGTTGCGCCGCTCATCGGAGAGGTTAGGCATGCGCAGAAAGTCGACGGAGGAACGAATGATCGTCAGCAGGTTGTTGAAGTCGTGGGCCACCCCGCCGGTGAGCTGGCCGATGGCTTCCAATTTCTGCGACTGGCGCAGGGCCGCTTCGGTCTGTTTCAGGCGCGTGGTGCGTTCCTCGACCCGCTCCTCCAGTGTCGCGTTCAGTTCCGCCAGGGCCGCGAGCCCCTCACGCACGGCGGCGTCCGCGCGGGTCCGCTCGATGTGAGCCCAGGATCGTTCGGTCACTTCCATCAGCAGCGCCAGATCGTTGCTGGACCAGACCCGCGGCGTTTTGTCGTGGATGGCCATCAATGCGGTCAAACGTCCGTTCTTGATCAGCGGCACGCAAATGGTCGCGGCGATACCGATCGCCTGGAACGTCGCCGCTTCCTCGGGCGCCAGCTCCTTGAGGTTATCGTTGACCACCAGGGGTTTGCCAGCGCGCAGGTTGGCAACCGCCAGCCGACCGAAATCCGCCAGTCGGTAATGCCCGACAATACTGGGTGACCCCGCCCGAGCCCAATCACCGCGAATGGTGAAGCCATCCTCGTCCTCATCCATATCCGCATAGGCGCAATTGGACAGGTTCAGGTGCGCCGCCAGAATTCGCGTGGTGGTGGCCATGATGGCCTGCGGGTCGGTGGCATTCGCCACGGCATTGCCAATGGCATCCAGCACCGCCAGGCGCTGGGTCATGAACACCGTGGAAGTGGTCTCGGTGACGGTGTCCAGCATGCCCACGACCTTGCCGAACTGATCACGGATGGGGCTGTAGCAGAACGTGAAATACGCCTGTTCCAGGCCGCCGCCACGCTCGATGATCAGGGGGAAATTCTCGATATAAGTCGCCTGCCCCTCGAAGGCCGCCCGCACAATCGGGCCGATGTCGCTCCAGACTTCCTTCCACACCTCATCGAACCGCCGACCCAGCGCTTGGGGTTTATTGCCGAGGATGGGCACGAAGGCATCGTTGTACAACGTGATCAGGTCCGGCCCCCACACGATGGCCTGAGGGAAATGCGAGGCGAGGCTCAACGCTACGGTGGTCTTCAGCACATCGGGCCACTGCTTCGGCGGCCCGAGCGGACTGGCGTCCCAATCGTGGGCGCGTACCCGTTCAGCCATCTCTCCATAGCTTTGCAGCCAGTCTGTCATTGCGATCGATCCTTCTCAGCCGCCAATACAATCAGGGGGAAGCGGTTGTGACCCCAAGCCGGGCCGTATTATCCCGCGCCGGAGGGGAATGCGCGATTGGATTGTGGGACGTGTAGGGCTGTAAATGGGGGTGGAATGGCGGAATTGGCTGATTGAGCTACGGAAATATCCCACATGTGATTGGGAAACCTCTCGCCAAGGCGCTCGCACGAATTGTGCCGGTGTCTTTCCACATGAATTCCGAGCGGTTGTGAGTGAGACGGGGCCCGGCGGATCCTCGGCAACATTAATGCAATCGACATGGCGGATTCGGTTTGATATTGGCTTGGCGGCCGGTGAAGACAGAAAAACCACTCCATGCTATGGTTTGGCTGTAAGTAGAGGACTTTCCGATGATCCAAACAACTGCTGACAGCGTCGCGAATCAGGTCCGTAGGCTTGCTAAAGCCCATAAGGTCACGACTGAAATTGATGGCATCAGTCGTATGGCCGTGACTATCACCCGCTTGGCTGGGGATGGCGTCACGCTCGACGCAATTGAACAGTTGCTCGTCAATCTAAAGAGAAAGGGTATTCTGAGCAAATCTGAGATATTGACGCTCCAAGGACGCTATCTTCAAGAGAAGAGGCGTTCCAAGAAACTGAGCGCATGAGTTTTGATCCGTTTGGCGACTTCGAAACGGCTGGGTATCTGCGAAACTCGCTACAGCTCAAGGATCCCCTTGAAGTAAAAGAATCCGAACATCTTTCGTTTGAGTCGAGTATCGAAGACGCCCTTGCCTATTTGGCGAAGAAAAGGCCCATCGACTACAAGTCAGTACTCAACGTTCACAAGATCCTCTTCTCGGGCTTTTACCCGTGGGCAGGGCAAGATAGGTACGAGCTTGTACCTCACCTTGCAGTCTTCAAGGGGTCACACCACGATCCCCGCAGCACCGCCTTCGAGCGCCCGGACCTCATCAAAATGTCCGTTGACTATGCGCTGAAGCTGGCAGCCGATACAAAGCGCTTTAGAGATCGCCCTGGCGAGGTGATGGGCCAGCTGGCTTTCGCACACCCCTTCCTGGACGGCAACGGCCGCACGATTCTATTGGTCTTTATGGAACTCTCCTATCGAGCCAAATTTGCCATCGACTGGTCAAATACAAGCAAGGATGACTACCTGCGGGCACTCAGCGACGAAATTCGAGAGCCTTTCAAGGGGCATCTCGATCACTATCTGAAGCCGTTCATAATGGAAATATCCAGTCGTGATGAGTGGCCAGAAACGATCAACGGCATCAGAGGCTTGGATGGCCTGGATAAGGAAGACATCACTTACGCAAGCCTCGACAACCCGCAAGTACAGCAGATCTACAAGACGTACCGGGCACAGCCAATCAATTCTCAGGCCTTTCCTGACTCGGATGACTGAAAAAACCGCAAACCGACTCGGGCATAGTTGCTTTCACAGATCCAGGCAGCCGGAGCGATTGCTTCGATTAGGGGCTGAGTTGTAAGACGTGTAGCCCAGACACATACAACCAAGGCACCGTCCTACAAATGATTGGGAATCCCCTTCCCTATCAATCCCTTGCGTAGTTTTTGCGGTGGCACCTATAGTCTGGGCGTCGCCCAAATGGCGACCGGGTTTGGCGACTCGATTGACACAATTCCTTCACCAACACAGGGAATTGATATGAACCAATACATGAGCCTTACCAGCAACGCCGACGACCAACCCCTCTACGTCGATACTTGCGCCCCGCTACACATCCTGCTCGATGCAGCCGCCTACCGAATCCGTGCCGCTACTCAGTTCCTTGAGAATTTTGCGATGCGCGATGAGCAGAGCGTCGACCCTGCGACTCTTCAGGATTTGGCACAGCTTTGCTGCATTCCGCTGCGTGACGGTTGCGACGTGATGGATGTGATTGCCAGGCGACTGGATGCGGCGCCGGCGGGTACCCTTCTATAAAACGCCAGACACTACAAAGCCCCTGATTCATCACGAATCAGGGGCTTTCATTTACAACCTGTCAACAGATGCGCTGGTTTAGCTCCGGTGGACTCGCCTGACCGAAGCTGCCCGCCCCATCGGCGGGCAGCCTGCAGGTTTCAGGACTTCGTCAGCGGATCGCTGATACCCAGCAGATAGAAGCCGATCATGCCGATGATACCGGCCAGGACGATGTAGTACAGCGTCGGCAGCATGGTTTTGCGCAGGGTGATGCCTTCGCGACCCAGCAGGCCGACTGTCGCCGACGCCGCCACCACGTTGTGGATGGCGATCATGTTACCGGCCGCCGCGCCTACCGATTGCAACGCCACCATCAGCGCGCCAGAGATGCCCAACAGTTGCGCGGTGTTGAACTGGAACTGCGCCAGCATCAGGTTGGACACGGTGTTGGAGCCGGCGATGAATGCGCCCAGTGCGCCCACCGCCGGGGCGAAGAACGGGTACACGCTGCCGACACTGTCTGCGACCAGACGCGCCATTGCCACCGGCATCGACACCAGGTCCGATCCGTTCACCCCTGAGTTGATCAGGATACGCACCATCGGGATGGTGAAGATCAACACGAAACCGGCGCCCAGCAAGGTTTTGCTCGATTCACTCACGGCCGCCACCAGTTCGCTGGCGCGCATGCGGTGCAAGAAGAATGTCATCAGCGCCACCACGCAGAGCAAACCACCTGGCAGGTAGAGCAGTTCCAGGCTGGCGGACACGCCCGTCTCACCCAGAATGTCTTTGGCCCCGAAGCTCAGTGACAGCAGCCAGGCCTTGAGCGGTGGAATGTTGCGCGACAGCACCAACAACACGGCCAGCAGCACATAGGGTGCCCAGGCCATGGGGACGGAAATCGCTTTTTTGCCGGCCATGTCGTCGAGCTTCATCTCAATCCTGCCCATCCACTCCGCTGGCCACTCGCTGGCCGGGGCAAAATCCCAGGTGGTCTTGGGCAACAGGAAGCGCGCTTTGGCAGCCGGGATCACAATGCTCAGGCCCACCAGGGCACCAATCATCGAAGGGAATTCCGGACCGAGGAACACTCCGGCGGCCGCGTAAGGAATGACGAAGGCGAGTCCGGTGAAGATCGCGAACGGTGCCATGACCAGGCCTTCGCGCCAGGATTGGTTCTTGCCGAAGAAGCGGGTCATGATGCTGATCATGATCAGCGGCATGAGAATCCCGCAAAGGGCATGGATGATCGCCACCCGCGAGACGATCAAATGGAAGAACACGTCCCAGTTGCTGCCCACAGCAGCCAGTTGCGCGCCAAGACCGGTCTGGTCAAGGCCGCCTGTGACCCCGACCACCATGGGCGTACCGACGGCACCAAAAGACACCGGAGTGGACTGTACCAGCATGCCGAGTACCACCGCGGCCATGGCCGGGAAGCCCAACGCGACCATCAACGGCGCGACTACCGCCGCAGGTGTGCCAAAGCCCGAAGCGCCCTCGATGAAGCAGCCGAACAGCCAGGCCACGATCAGCGCCTGGACCCGACGGTCCGGGCTGATATTGGCAAAGCCACGGCGAATGGAGCTGATGCCGCCGGAATGCTTGAGGGTGTTGAGCAACAGAATGGCACCGAAAACAATCCACAGAATCGCCGCCGTCAGGACGAGGCCCTGCAGCGAGGACGCCAGGACCCGATTCAACGTCATGTCCCAGGCCCCGAGGCCGATCAGCGCCGTCAGTACGAAGACCACGGGCATGGCGTATTTGGCTGGCCAGCGAAAGCCGATCAGTAACACGCCCGCCAGTACCAGCGGCACGAAGGCCAGGATGGACAGCAGTGTTTGACTCATGGTTTTGGTTCCTTTTTATTGTTGTGAACCACAGTTTGCCGGGGGTATCCGGCGCCACGCATCCAGAGCACAGGTGCTCCGCGAACCGCGTCGACAGGGGATCACCCGTCGCCGCGCTCATGCTCAAGGGCCCCGGCAGCCATGGGCTGTCGGGGCCTGTTGTATTGCGCCCCCGCTAAAGCAGCGGCTTTCGGGGTTGCGGTCACGACGCACACCGCAGCCCCTCGACGATTGAAGAGCGTGTCTCCCTCAGGCCTGTTGCTTGAACCGCAGACGCCAGGCGTGCAGCAGCGGTTCGGTGTAGCCGCTGGGTTGCTCGCGGCCCTTGAACACCAGGTCGCAGGCGGCCTGGAACGCCATCGAGGCCGCATAGTCATCGGCCATGGGGCGATACAGCGGATCGCCAGCGTTCTGCTGATCGACCACCTTGGCCATGCGCTCAAGGCTTGCGCGCACCTGAGTCTGGCTAACGACGTTGTGGTGCAGCCAGTTAGCAATGTGTTGGCTGGAAATACGCAGGGTGGCGCGGTCTTCCATCAGGCCGACGTTGTGGATATCCGGCACCTTGGAGCAACCCACGCCCTGCTCGACCCAGCGCACCACATAACCGAGGATGCCCTGGCAGTTGTTGTCCAGCTCTTGCTGGATCTGGCTGGCGTTCCAGTCAGGCTCGGCCACCACCGGCACGCTGAGCAGGCCATTGAGCAGGTCGTCGCGCTGACTGTTGAGGTCGATGGCTTCCAGCTCGCGCTGCACCGCCTGCACATCCACTTGGTGGTAGTGCAAGGCATGCAAGGTGGCGGCGGTCGGCGACGGGACCCAGGCCGTGTTGGCGCCGGCCTGGGGATGGGCGATCTTCTGCTCGAGCATGGCGGCCATCAGGTCCGGCATGGCCCACATCCCCTTGCCAATCTGCGCCCGACCACGCAGACCGCAGCTCAAGCCAACCAGCACGTTGTTGCGCTCGTAGGCCTGGATCCAGGCGCTGCTCTTCATGTCGCCCTTGCGCAGCATCGCGCCGGCCTCCATGGCGGTGTGCATCTCATCACCGGTGCGGTCGAGGAAGCCGGTGTTGATGAAGGCCACCCGCGCCGCCGCGCTGGCGATACACGCCTTGAGGTTGATGCTGGTGCGGCGCTCTTCGTCCATGATCCCCATCTTCAGGGTGTGCCGGGGCAAGTGCAGCAGGTCTTCGATGCGCGTGAACAACTGATCGGCAAAGGCCACTTCAGCCGGGCCGTGCATCTTCGGCTTGACGATATAGATGCTACCGGTACGCGAGTTACCGTGGCGCTGGAGGTCATGCAGGGCGATCAAGCTGGTCATCACCCCGTCGAGGATGCCTTCGGGGATCTCGAGGCCTTCGCCGTCGAGGATCGCCGGGTTGCTCATCAGGTGCCCGACGTTGCGCACAAACAGCAACGAACGGCCGTGCAGCTTCAACGCACCGCCAGCGGCAGCGGTGTACTCGCGGTCCGGGTTGAGACGGCGCACGATAGACTTGCCGCCCTTTTCCAGCGCTTCGCTGAGGTCGCCTTTCATCAGGCCGAGCCAGTTGCGGTAGATCAGCACTTTATCGGCGGCATCGACCGCTGCGACGGAGTCTTCGCAGTCGAGAATGGTCGACAGCGCGGACTCCACCAGCAGATCCTTGACCCCTGCGCTATCGCTGGCGCCGATCGAGCTGCCGGCATCGATCTGGATTTCCACGTGCAGACCGTTGTTTTTCAGCAGCACCGCTGTCGGCGCGCTGGCCTGGCCCTGATAACCGACGAACTTGTCGGCCTGGGCCAAACCGGTCTGGGTGCCGTCAGCCAGGGCCACCTGCAGTTGCCCCTCACTGACCCGGTAATTGACCGAGTCGGCATGCGAGCCCATGCGTAAAGGCGCGGCCTGATCGAGAAACGCACGGGCGAAGGCGATGACTTTGTCACCACGCACCTGGTTGTAACCCGGGCCCTTTTGAGCACCACCGTCTTCAGCGATGGCATCGGTGCCGTACAACGCATCGTACAAAGAGCCCCAGCGCGCATTGGCGGCGTTCAACGCGTAGCGGGCATTCATCATCGGCACCACCAGCTGTGGACCGGCCTGGTGGGTGATCTCGCTGTCAACGTTGGCGGTGCTGACCCGTACCGTGTCTGGCTGCGGCAACAGGTAGCCGATGGACTCGAGAAAATCGCGATAGGCCGGCATGTCGCTGATCGGGCCTGGGTGCGCGCGGTGCCAGCTGTCCAGCTTCGCCTGCAGCGCATCGCGCTCGGCCAGCAGCGCACGATTGTGCGGCGCCAGGTCATGCACCAGGGCGTCGAAGCCGGCCCAGAACGCCTCGCGTTCAATCCCGGTGCCGGGCAGCACTTGCTCGTCGACAAAACGTTGCAGGTTGACGGCCACTTGCAGGCGCTGGCAGTTCACGCGATCAGTCATTTTCACTCTCCAAAAAAACAGTAGGTGGCCGACGTCAGGTGTCAGCGCGGCTCACTGAACAGGCGCCTAGCCCTTGTAATCAGCCCAATGCGGCGATACCGGCTTTGGCCACTTGGGCGTCCTGATCGGCCTTGACCCCGGAAACGCCCACCGCGCCAATCACCTGGCCGTCGACAATCACCGGCACACCACCTTCCAGCGAAGTCAGCAGCGGCGCGGACAGGAACGCGCTACGCCCGCCATTGACCATGTCTTCATAACCTTTGGTTTCACGACGCCCGATGGCGGCGCTGCGGGCCTTCTCGGCGGCGATGTAGGCGGCGATCGGTGAGCAGCCATCCAGGCGCTCCAGGGCCAGCGGATGCCCGCCGTCGTCGACCACGCTGATGCTCACGGCCCAGTGGTTTTTCTCCGCTTCACTGCGGGCAGCGGCGAGGATTTTGCTGACTTCGGTCTGGCTCAATACGGCTTTGCTAAGCATGCTGTTCTCCGGTTAATTCAGGGCTTCTTCGACCAGTTCGATCCAATGCCGCACAGGGGTGCGACCGGCGCCGTCGAGGTGGGTCTGGCAGCCGATGTTGGCGGTGACAATCGCCTGCGGCTTACCGCTTTCCAGGGCATTGAGTTTGTTGTCGCGCAACTGCCTGGACAGCTGCGGCTGGGTTAACGAATAGGTCCCGGCGGAGCCGCAACACAGGTGACTGTCGGGCACAGCCGTCAAACCGAACCCGAGGCGAGCGAGCACGCTTTCCACGGCGCCCCCCAGCTTCTGCGCATGCTGCAGAGTGCAGGGGCAATGGAAAGCCACGCGCTTGTCGGCATGCACACCCAGTTGCTCCAGAGGTTCGACGCTGAGCACTTCAACCAGGTCTTTGGCCAGCGTACTGACGCGCCTGGCTTTCTCGGCGTAGGCCGGGTCCTGCGCCAACAGATGGCCGTAATCCTTGACGAAGGCGCCGCAGCCGCTGGCGGTCTGCACAATGGCCTCGGCGCCCTGCTCGATGGCGGGCCACCAGGCATCGATGTTGCGCCGCGCACGCTGCAAGCCTTGCTCTTGGGCGTCGAGGTGGTAGTCCACTGCGCCGCAGCAACCGGCTTCATTGATCGGCGTGACGCTGATGCCGAGGCGATCGAGCACCCGCGCCGTGGCGGCATTGGTGTTAGGTGCCAGGCCAGGCTGCACACAGCCCTCAAGCATCAGCACACGGCGTGCATGGCGTGGCTCGGGGCGGGGTTTGGCGGCACTGGCAGTACGCGGCAATTTGGCCTTGAGGCTGGCCGGCAACAGCGGACGGAAAACCTGGCCAACCTCAATCAACCCTTTGAACAGCCGCGCATGAGGCACCACGGCACGCAGGCTTTGACGCAATACGCGCTGAGCCAGCGGGCGCGGAACGGCGGCATCGACTACCGCGCGGCCGATATCCAGCAGATTGTGGTACTGCACGCCCGACGGGCAGGTGGTCTCACAGTTGCGACAGCTCAGACAGCGATCCAGGTGCAGTTGGGTCTTGGCCGTGACTTCGTTGCCTTCCAGCACTTGCTTGATCAGGTAAATGCGCCCGCGCGGGCCGTCCAGCTCATCACCGATAAGCTGGTAGGTCGGGCAGGTGGCGTTGCAAAAGCCGCAATGCACACAGCTGCGCAGGACGCGTTCGGCTTCCTCGGCGCGCGGCAGGTGCTTGGCCTGTTCACTCAGATGGGTCTGCACAACTACACCTCGCGATACATTCGGCCAGGGTTGAAAATGCCCTGGGGGTCAAGCTGGGTTTTGAGCTGTTGGTGGTAGCGCAGCAACGGGGTGGCCAGCGGATGGAATGGACTGTCGCAGTGGCCGGCGGTGAAACAGGTGGCGTGGCCACCGGCTTGGGCGGCGATCTGGCGGATCAGCGCGACATCGGCATCGGACTTGAGCCAGCGTTGGGCGCCTCCCCAGTCGATCAGTTGCTCACCGGGCAGCGCCAACACGTCGGTGTTGGTCGGCACCGACAATCGCCAGAGCGGGCGCGGGTCTGCGAAGAAATCCAGGCGTTGCTCGCGCAGGTCAACCCAGTACGAGCTCTCAAGCAGCTCACCGCCGAGACGCTCGCGGGCCGCTGCGACCGAGCCTTCACCACCTTCCAGGCGCAGGTGCAAAGCCTGACCATCATGGCTGGCGGCGCTCAGCGAAATGGGTTGCTGACCCCACTCGGCCAGCTTGCGCAAGGCCAGGGCGGCATCCATCTCCAGCCGCAGACTCAGGCACTGACGCGGCTTGGGCAGCACTTTGAGCGACACCTCGGTAATCACCCCCAGGCAGCCAAAGCTACCGGCCAGCAGCCGCGACAGGTCGTAGCCGGCGACGTTCTTCATCACCTCACCGCCAAAGCGCAGGTGTTTGCCCGTTCCGGTGATCAAGCGGGTGCCCAAAACCAGGTCACGAACCGCGCCTGACCAGGGCCGGCGCGGGCCCGACAGACCTGCCGCAACCATCCCGCCGAGGGTCGCGGCGCCACCAAATTGCGCAGGCTCGCAGGTGAGCATCTGCCCGGCCGCGTCCAGCGCCGCCTCCAGCTCAACCAGCGGCGTACCGGCGCGGGCGGTGATCACCAACTCGGTCGGGTCGTAGCTGACGATGCCGCGGTGGGCACGGGTATCGAGCACTTCGCCTTCGGCCTTGCGACCGAGAAACGCCTTGCTGTTACCCCCCTGAATGCGCAACGCCGTAGCACTGTTGAGGGCGTGATTGACTTGTTCCAGCAACGCCTCGCTGGCGTCGCAGTCGTGCTGCATCACCATCAGAAGCGCTCCAGTTCAGGAAAGGGCAGTTGGCCGTGGTGCACGTGCATGGCGCCGAATTCGGCGCAGCGGTGCAGGGTCGGAATGTTCTTGCCGGGGTTGAGCAGGCCGCGCGGGTCGAAAGCTGCTTTCACCGCGTGAAACAGGGTCAGTTCGTCACTGTTGAACTGAACGCACATCTGATTGATCTTCTCGCGCCCCACACCATGTTCGCCGGTAATGCTGCCGCCCACCTTGACGCAGAGTTCGAGAATCTTGCCGCCCAGGGACTCTGCCCGCTCCAGCTCGCCGGGTTGGTTGGCATCAAACAGAATCAAGGGGTGCATATTGCCGTCACCGGCATGGAACACGTTGGCCACACGCAGGCCGAACGCCTCGGACAGCTCACTGATGCCCTTGAGCACCCCGGGCAGTTCGCGACGTGGAATGGTGCCGTCCATGCAGTAATAGTCCGGCGAGATACGCCCGACGGCCGGGAAGGCATTCTTGCGCCCGGCCCAAAACTTGACCCGTTCAACCTCATCGCGGGCCATGCGCACTTCGGTGGCGCCGGCCTCGCCCAGCACCGAGCGGACACGCTCGCAGTCGTCGTGCACGTCGGCCTCCACACCGTCCAGTTCGCACAGCAGGATGGCCTCGGCGTCCACCGGATAACCGGCGTGTATAAAGTCCTCGGCGGCGCGAATGGCCAGGTTGTCCATCATCTCCAGGCCGCCGGGGATGATGCCGGCCGCAATGATTTCACCCACCGCGCGCCCGGCTTTCTCCACCGAATCAAAGCTGGCCAGCAACACCTTGGCCACCTGCGGCTTGGGCAGCAGCTTGACCGTGACTTCAGTGATGATCCCCAGCATGCCTTCGGAGCCGGTGAACAAGGCGAGCAGGTCGAAGCCGGGCGAATCCAGGGCCTCGCTGCCCAAGGTCATGCGCTCGCCTTCAACTGTGAGGATTTCCACCTTGAGCAGGTTGTGCACGGTCAGGCCATATTTGAGGCAGTGCACGCCTCCGGCGTTCTCGGCGACGTTACCGCCAATCGAACAGGCGATCTGCGAGGATGGGTCCGGTGCGTAATACAGGTCGTAAGGGGCGGCCGCCTGGGAGATGGCCAGGTTACGAACGCCCGGTTGAACACGAGCGAAGCGCCCTTCTGGATTGACTTCAAGGATGTGCTTGAAGCGCGCCATCACCAGCAAAATCCCCTGGACCAATGGCAGTGCACCACCGGACAAGCCCGTCCCTGCCCCGCGTGCCACCACGGGCACACGGCGTTGATAACAGAGTTTGAGCAGGCGTTCGACTTGTTCGATGCGCTCCGGCAATACCACCAGCATCGGCGTGGTGGTGTAGGCAGAGAGGCCGTCGCACTCGTAGGGTTTGAGGTCTTCCTGGGTGTGCAGCACTTCCAGGTCAGGAAGCTGCTGGCGCAGTTCCGCCAGCAGCGCTGACTTGTCCACTTCAGGCAGCGCCCCATCAACGCGCTCGTCGTACAAAATACTCATGGCAGGCTTTCTCGCTTTATTGTTCTTTTGTGCCGCGCCGGTAGCGAGCCGGGCTGCTTGTTATGCGCTATATGTAGAGCCTTGCAGGGTGGTCGTCTATCACCGGATGAACTGGTATGACCAGTTTATTCAAGCCCGCCTCTAACCCGTCTTTGCCAAGGGCCTTACTTATAAAGGGGTTAGTGGCTATATTGGGCGTAGCGTAAATGACCATATAAAACTGGTACTACCAGTTAGCCGAGGCCCCTGACATGCTCGAAGAAACATCCGCCGTTCGCCGCCAGGTCAGTGATGTGGTCGCCGAGCGGATCGAACGATTGATCGTCGATGGCGTGCTCAAGGTGGGCCAGGCGCTGCCCTCGGAGCGCCGCCTGTGCGAGAAACTGGGAATATCCCGCTCGGCCCTGCGTGAAGGGCTGAAAGTGCTACGCGGGCGCGGCATTATCGAGACCGCCCAAGGCCGTGACTCACGGGTGGCCACGCTGAACGGGAACCGCGATGCCAGCCCACTGATGCACCTGTTCAATTCGCAGCCGCGCACCCTGTTTGATCTTCTGGAAGTGCGCGCACTGCTGGAAGCCGAATCAGCACGCCTGGCCGCCTTGCGCGGCACCGATGCAGACTTTGTCCTGCTCACCCGGCGCTACGAAGAAATGCTCGCCGCCCACAGCCAACCCGTACCTGCCGAGCCGCGCGAACATGCCCGCCTCGACCACGCCTTCCACCTGGCGATCTGCGAGGCCTCGCACAACCCGGTGTTGCTGCACACCCTGCAGTCGTTGACCGATTTGATGCTCAGTACGGTGTTCGCCTCGGTCAACAACCTCTACCATCGCCCGATGCAAAAGCGCCAGATCGACCGCCAGCACACCCGGCTCTATCACGCCGTCATCGAGCGCCTGCCAGAACAAGCTCAGCGCGCTGCGCGCGAACACATCCACAGCATCCGCGACAACCTCAAGGAAATCGAACAGGAAGAGCAACGCCTGGTACGTGCAACCATGCGGCTTGAGGGTTGGGGGTAGGTTTCTGGGTAGCGGGGCCGGCTGGGAAGCGCAAAATCAATGCCTGGCTTCACACCAGACTTTCACCATCATCCAAGACTTTGCAAACCGAGTAGAAAAGTATGAATCGTCGTAAAAAAATAAATCAGTTACTGAAAGCTCACGCAAAAAAGGCGAGTGCCAAACTGGCCCCGCCGAAGAAATCCAAATACATCAGCAAGGCTGACCGATTGAAGCTGGCTGCCGAACCCGCTCCGGATTCAGTCATAACCCCTGAGAGCTGAGTCTTCGATCTTAAGCGCCAGTCGCATCAGCAATGGCGGTGAAAGTGGGGCTGCTGCGCAGCCCAGCGGGAGCAAGCTCCCTCGCCACAGTGGTTCAGGCAGGTCTTGAGTGAATCGCACCTCGATCGTTCCCACGCTCCTGCGTGGGAATGTCGCCAGGGACGCTCCGCGTTCCGCTTCTGGAAGATGACGCAGAGCGTCACGGGATGCATTCCCACGCAGAGCGTGGGAACGATCAACTTCCCAGACCTACCAAAGCGAACTCTTCAGATAAAAGTCAGCGCAAGGTTAAACAGCATCGCCGCGACGAAGCCGATGGGCGCGGCACGCAGCAGCAATTGGGGAAACAGCCGGGTTCGGCTCTGCTCATCGGCGCAGGAGCTCAGGATCAGGCTGCCGCCGGAGGAGAACGGCGAGATGGAGGTGGCTTGGGCGCCAACCACGATGCTGATGAACAGCACCATGGGGTCGATCGACATGGCGGCGGCCAGCGGCGGCACCATGGGGAACAGTGCGGGTGTAACCACTCCCAAGGTGCTGGCGAAAATCGACATCAGCGCAGCGACGACACCGAACACCAAGGCTACCAGCACCGGTGGGATATTGCCGCCAATCCACGATGCCAAAGCGTCGATGGCGCCGGCCTTGATTGCCACTGAGATCAGCATGCCCACGCCACAAATCATGATCAGCGTGCCCCAAGGCAGCGAGGCGATGGCTTTGCGCTCGTCGCCCAGCTTGAGCATCAGCGCAATCACCGAGAACACGCTGGCGATCAGGCCGATGTCCACCTTCGAGTTGACGAACGTCACCGTCGCATTGTCCGGGAACAGGATGTGCGCGATGGGACCGGCCAACACGATCAGCATCATCAGCAAGGTCAGCCACAAGGTGATTTTCTGCTCACGGTTGAGCGGGCTCGGCGTCTCGATCGCGACCGCCGCATTCTTCAGCGCTCGGCCGTGGCCGGCGAAGAATACGAACGCGGTGATGACCACCAGCGGAATGACCATGGTGCTGGCAAAGATCGCCAGGCCATTGATGAAGGCTTCACTTTCAGGAACACCCAGGCCGGTCATCAGGCCTCGGAAAATGATACCGCTCTGGCTGGACACGAAATTGGCACCGCCCAGGGCCCCGTAGTTCACCGCCATGCCACCGAGTATCAGGCTCATGCCCGTGCGCTGGCACAGCAGCAGCGTCAGCGGGGCCATGAAAGCCAGCACCGTGTAGTAACCCGCGCCGAGCCCGGCAATCAGGCAAGCGGTCAGGAACACCGCATAAGGCAGCAGGTGCGGCACGTTACGACAGAGATAGAGCAGGTGTTCGGCCAGTTTCTCCAGCGTGCCGTTGACGATGGCGAAGCTGTAGAACAGGCAGACCGAGAAGATGATGAAGAAAATCTTCAGCGGCCACATGGCGATGATTTCGGAAGGACTCAAGCCCATGCCGAAACAGCCCAGTAGATAGGCAAAGGCGATGGCGAACAGGCCGATGTTGATTTTGGTGGTGTATCCCAGCGCGACAGCAAGAACGATCGCGGCGACGACGTACAGGCTCATCATGATGTGTGTTCCGTATTATTTTGTTATGGGGAGTTCAACGCGTCGACGCAGCAAAGCCGAACAGGGTTGTGGGGTTATCCACCAACACCTGCCGGCGCTCCACCGGGTCGGGAAACAAGGCATGCACAAAGGCCAATTGCGCGTCATAGCCGGTGCGCGACTCGAACTGGGTATGGGGCCAATCGCTGCCCCAGACAAAACGATCGATACCGCCACACGCCTGGCGCAATTGCGCCAACACGCAAGCCGCGCGGGGCAGGTCTGACTGACTGCGATAGGCGGCAGACAACTTGACCCACAGCCGGTCCTCGCCGAGCAAGGCCAGAAAGCCCTGATGGGCGAGGTTACTCGGGTCGATACCGTTGGACGGAAGACCGAAGTGGTCCACGACCACCGTGACACCGCTCGCCAGAACGAACGGTACAACCAGGACCAAGGCGTCGAAGCCGCACTGGATTTCAACCTGCCAGCCAAGTCGGGCCAGTCGCTGGTAAAACGTCTGCCAGCGTGCATCGATGTAGTCCTGCGGCGCCTTGCCGATCAGATTCAAGCGAATGCCTACCACGCCAGCCTTGGCCAAAGCTTGGAGCTGTGCATCCTCGATGTCCGGTTCGACCACCGCGATGCCTCGCAAACGTTGCGGATAACGTTGCAGGGCCTCGACCATGAAACGGTTGTCGGTTCCCAGGAAGCTCGGCTGGATGAGCACGCCCTGGGCAAGGTTGCAGCGATCCAGATGCCCCAGATAGTGCTCGGCCAAGGCGTCGTAATCAGGGCTGTAGCGCCGATCACTCGCCATGGGCAAGTCATGTCGGAATATGTGGGCGTGAGTATCTATGCCTTCGAACGACAGGGACATCAGGAAGCTGCCTTTGTTGATTTTTTGTGGGAGCCCGCCAGGCATGTAAGGTGATTACAGACCTGAAATTCATATAGATGACTGGATGACCATATCTATAAACAACCATCCCTGTCAACGCGCCCAGTGAGGTAAAGTGGCGCATTGCTTGGATTTGGATTGACGGTATGGCCCTTACACACCTTGGACATGACGAGCGACTGCCGCTCTATCAACAACTGCGTGAAGAGATGCTGGCGAAAATCGCCGCAGGCGAATGGCTGCCCGGTGAAGCCATTCCCACCGAGGCAGAACTGACCCGCCACTATGGCGTTGCGGTAGGCACGGTACGCAAAGCGGTGGAAACGCTGGTCGGGGAAGGGTTGCTGCTGCGCGTCCAGGGCCGTGGCACGTTCGTGCGCCGGCCCAACTTCGACGGTTCACTGTTTCGTTTCTTTCGACAGGTCGATGCCAGCGGTCAATCGCAAGTGCCGCAAAGCCGCATCCTGAGTCGCACCCAGGAAACCCCGGACACCCACGTGCGCCAGGCGCTGAATCTGACCGAGCACGACGCCACCATCCGCCTGGAGCGCCTGCGCCTCATGAACGGCCGGCCGCTGTTCCACGAGCAGATCTGGCTACCGGCCGCTCAATTCGGCGCCCTGCTCGACACCGACCTGAACGACTTCGGCACCCTGCTCTACCCCTTCTACGAAGAACGCTGCGGCATGCGCGTCGCATCAGCCCGGGAAACCCTCACCGTCACCTCGGCCGATGAGCCACTGGCCGCCACGCTGGGAGTCACCGCCGGCAGCCCAGTGGTGGTAGTTGAACGGGTGGCCCTGGGCTACGACCGTCAACCCCTGGAATACCGACTGTCGCGCGGCGCAGCCGACACTTTTCGCTATCAGGTGGAGATTTGCTGAGTTTCGCGCGTCCACGACAACAAAATCATCGCCGTTGGCGTGCATTTTGTGAAAGTTCAGCGGCATGCAAACGCTCTACTGGAAATAGAGATGGTGTTGCCATCAGGGTCTTTGGCATTGGCGAATGAATAGCCGTCGGCCTTGTGGGTGGCGCCAAACTTCAAGCCTTGGGCCATGCACTTCTCCTTGAAGCCCTCAACATCCCGGGTATCAAAAACCAGCTTGACTGTGACTTGTCCCGTTTTAACGCTCTTCCCTGCCGCATGAACCATCAGAATCGCGCCACCGTTTGCAGGCTTCAATTCCGTGACGCGATCATCGGCATGCTTTTCACTGAAAAAGCCGAAATGTTGCTCATAAAAAGCGCAGGTTGCCGGGACGTTCCGTACGTACAGCATGATTCGATTAAGTGTCGGTTCCATGTGTTCTTCCTTGATCACTGCTGACGGTGAAACTAAGCACGCTGTGCATCATCGCAGCGGGGCTTGGATGCAAAGCTCGACGTTTGTAGTGCGTCTCCAGATGCTTTCAACCAACCACAAGAAAAGACGCACTGGCTCGTACCACGCGCTCCTCCCCAGCGCTTATATAGGTATTGGCGAAAACCAGTCGGCTACCGGACTTTTGAATATCGACAGCCGCCTCCAACCAATCACCGACCTTAGCGGAGCCTGCGAAATCAGTGGTCATTGTGGTCGTCACGAGCTTGAGGGGCGGATCTTTCGAGAAGGCAGCGCTGTAGCCCAAAGCAATGTCAGCCAGCGCCATGAACAACCCTCCGTGAGCGAGTCCACGCGCATTGGTGTGTTTCTCCTCGACCCGAATCCCAACGGTGAATCCTTCGGCGTTTTCCCGATAGTAGAAAGGGCCCAGTAGATCAAGAAAAGGACTGCTCCGAAATAACGGTTTGAAATCCTGTGGAATATCCATTTTTTTCACTCCTTTACCCTGTAGGCATATTCAGGTCCGGCGACTGTAATTAATGATCGTCAAAAGCGACCAGACTCATTGCTCCCTGCTCAATGGCCCCAAAGCCGCTTTTTTCTCAAGCCATGCCTCCCGCGTCATTTCCCAAACTTCCTTTAGCAACGACCCACAGACAAAATCACCCTGCCGCGTTGCAATCATGCGCATGCCTTCGTGTTCCGAAACTTTACGCGAAGCATGATTGCCCACCGCCTTGGGGACTTGCATGACGGGACGCCCCAGGGTTTCAAACCAATAGGCGTTGATAACCTCACAGGCCTCGCGCATGTAGCCCTTTCCCTGCCATTGAGGCGCCAGCCAAAAGCCTCGGTTGTTGCCCGGTTGATCGTACAGGCTGATGCTGCCGATGCAATGTGCCGGATCTTCGCAAGTGCGGATCATCCAATGCCACTCGCGCCCGGCCGCAATGGCGGGAAGCGCATGGTCGCGAACGTACGTCAGCGCGCCGTCTTCCGGATAGGGCCATGGCACGCGATTGTCGAGATAACGCACCACTTCCCAATGAGGAAACAGCTGTTGGATAGCCGGTGCATCGGCCAGTTGTAAAGGCGTGAGGATAAGACGGCGGGTCTGAATCGTGGGGATGGTTTCCATAGTGAAGTTCCTTTTCAAATGTTATGGCGTCCCGAAACCATCCTGCCTTAGGGACAAAGCTGAACATGTTGTAGCACTGATCACCGATGTATTGAAAAGCGATGGGCTGTTCCAACCGAGTCAGGGATTGAGCAGGCACTACTTCAACAACAATTTGCGCATGATAATCGTGCGCTCGGCGCCGTGAAGTTCATCACGTACTTTCTGAAATCCCAGCGCTGCGTAAAAGCCCTCTGCCGTGATGGAGGAAGGCACGAGCAAAACGTCCAGATCCCTGTTGAGAGCGGCCGAACAAATGACGGACATTAGTTGCTTGCCAATGCCTTCTCCCTGGCACCGCGGTTCGACAAAAACACTTCTGACGACACCTCCGTCGAGGCTGGCCGTCGCGACGACACATTGATCGACAGACGCCACATAAACCCGACGTTGCTCCATCAATAGCTGAACTGCCTGAACAGAGAAGCTGCGCTCAACCTGGGCGATTACCTCGGGTGGGTAATCGTTGGCGTTGGATTGACGCAGGGCGCTGATCACTACGTTGCTTATCGATTCTGCATCCTCAGGGGTTGCGAGACGAATGTGGGCTTGCATCTTGAGTTCTTGCTCCGAGTGATCAGCGATCAATGCAGCTGTTGTACCATCGTGCGGTCGACAGGGAGGAAGTTGATATGGCCATTGCTGTAGATACACGAGTTGTTGTCATTGGCGCGGGCATCGTGGGCGCATCCCTGGCATATCATCTGGCGGGCAAAGGTGCGAATGTCACCCTGCTCGAAGCTCAAGATATAGCGTCTGGAGTGACTGGAAGCTCATTCGCATGGATCAACACCTCACACAGCGGGCACGACCCAGTCGCGCAATTGCGAGGTGCAGCCATCACGGAGTACCGCCGACTCGAAACGGAGCTGCCGGACCTGAAGGTGCAATGGACTGGCTCTCTGGCCTATGGCACGAGCCCGGATGGAGTGCGGCAAGCCTCAGCGAATCGAGCTTCGGCCACCTTGGTATCCCGTTCGCAAATTCTCGACCTTGAGCCAAATCTCAAAAATCCCCCTCAACAGGCCTTGTATAACGCTGAAGAAGGCGCTTTGGACGCAGTGCAAGCAACCCATGCGTTGATCGCAGGCTCTCAGGCTCATGGAGCGAAAGTTCTGACTCAGACTCGGGTCATTGGCTTTACAACTCAGAAGACAAAGGTAACGGGCGTAGAAACCACACGGGGCATCATCGATGCCGACATAGTTGTACTGGCAGCTGGGACGGGTATCGCGAAGCTGACAGAGACGCTAAAAGTGTCCCTTCCAATAGAGGCATCCCCTGCAATATTCATCCGTTACACATCACAACCCAACCTCGTGCACACCATCATCTCAAGCCCTGAAATGGAAGCCCGACAAAGCGCAAACGGTACGTTAGTCGCAGCAGAAGACTACTTGGACGACGCTCTGGAAAACCAGCCAGGGGAAATGGCGCTTAGGACCGCCAGGGTCATTCAGAACGAATTACACGGGGTTATTTCCATTCGACCAGAGTCGGCCTGTATCGGACTCAGACCCATTCCTATCGACGGTATCCCGATCATCGGCTATCTACCCGATATCGGCGGCATGTATGTTTGCGCGATGCATCCGGGAGTCACCTTGGCAGCGATAGTGGGTCGTCTTGTCTGCGAGGAGATAATCGATAAGAAGACCTCTTCTGCCCTTGCCCCATGTCGTCCAGACCGCTTTTTCCCAAACCCGCAGAGGACAAAGCATGAAAGCCGCTGACCCCAACCGCCTGAAAATCTGGCAAGCCCTTTCATCACTTTTTCTCGACACCGAGATCGACGAATTAACCTACGACTACATCGCTCGCGTGATCCTTGAAACCGGCTATTCACCTAAGGTAATCCACAGCATCCTATGGAATGAAGTGTTCCCGGTCCTGGAAGCCAACCTCAGGTCCGTCGCAGGCGAATGGGCGGGATGGACGGATGAGTGGCTGCTGGAGCATCTCACGATAAATGATCAACTTGAGGTCCGAAAACGCGGCGGCAGCATTGCTGCGGAGATCGCCAGATGTTGGAACCATGTGGCGACCCGGCTTCCACCGGGATATGCCTGATCCCGGTTTTTATCCGGCCCCTCGCGCGCCCAGGATGCCGCACTCGTCAGGCAACAATCTCACACTGATCAACGTCTTTCGGCAAAATGATAGAGCACGAAATAATGCCCCTCACACCCCATTCGCTTGTCACCTTGGTCCCCGCTCAAAACAGCGACCTGGACGATCTGGTAGCCGTCAGAATCGAAGCCATGCGCGAAAGTCTTGAGCGTGTCGGGCGATTTGATCCCGTGCGCGCACGCGAGCGATTTCTAGGCGGTTTTGAACCAGACTGCACACGCCACATCGTGGTAACAGGACAGAGAGTGGGGTTCGTAGTCATCAAACGTCACGACAATGAACTCTTGCTTGACCACTTGTACGTGCGCCCTGACGCGCAGGGATCAGGAATAGGCTCTGCTGTTCTCAGCCAAATATTCAAAGAGGCGGATGCCGCTGCGCTGCCATTACGAGTGGGCGCTCTCAAAGAAAGCGCGTCGAATAGCTTCTACA
Source organism: Pseudomonas sp. FG-3G (assembly GCF_901007645.1). NCBI lineage: Bacteria > Pseudomonadati > Pseudomonadota > Gammaproteobacteria > Pseudomonadales > Pseudomonadaceae > Pseudomonas > Pseudomonas sp. FG-3G. The sequence continues at coordinate 178,386 of NZ_CAAKGZ010000013.1, read as the reverse complement.
TTCGCCACGGTTTCCAACTCATCGAAAGCGGCGAGTTCGACAATTATTATCTGCGACAGAATGGTCCTGCAGCTGGCCAAAATCGTTAGCCGCCGGCAATCTTGCTGCGATGTATCCTCGTGTATCCCGAGGATACATCGCTACATAACCTTGCACTTTTACCTCCCATTCGACACAGCCCGGATACGTTGCCCCGTTCAAATGCACCCAAGGTTTCAAGGGCATCAACCAGAGCCCCTGACCCATGGCTCGCAATGGAGGCATCACCATGAAAACGGCACTGCAGCACAGCAAAACCGGTAAAACCCATCGCCGCCTGCTCGGCTCATCCATCCTCGCTCTCAGTCTGTTCGGCGCGCTCGGGGTAGCCCACGGGCAATCCACCAGCGCCGCGCAGCCAACCGCGAACAAGTCCGGCGTCACGCATACAACGCCCTCCCCATTCGGTGCGCTGAAGCATATCAAGGCCGGTCTGCTGGACGTGGCGTACGCCGAAACCGGCCCCGCCGATGGGCCGGTGGTGATTCTGTTGCACGGCTGGCCGTACGACATTCATAGCTATGACGAAGTCGCGCCCTTGCTGGCAGCGAAGGGATACCGCGTGCTGATGCCCTATGCCCGGGGCTACGGCGATACGCATTTCCTGTCCGAAAAAACGCTTCGCAACGGTCAACCAGCCGCGCTGGCCAGTGACGTGATCGACTTCATGGATGCGCTGAAAATCAAGCAAGCCGTGCTCGGTGGCTACGATTGGGGCGCACGTTCGGCGGACATCGTCGCGGCCCTGTGGCCGGAGCGCGTCAAGGCGCTGGTCGCGGTCAGCGGCTATCTGATCGGCAACCAGGCCGCCGGTCAGAACCCGCTGCCACCCAAGGCCGAGTTGCAGTGGTGGTATCAGTTTTATTTCGCCACCGACCGTGGCCGCGCCGGGTACGAGAAAAATACCCACGACTTCGCCAAGTTGATCTGGCAACTGGCGTCGCCAAAATGGGCATTCGATGACGCCACCTTCGACCGCAGCGCCAAGGCGCTGGAAAACCCCGACCACGTCGAGATCACCGTATTCAACTACCGTTGGCGCCTCGGTCTGGTCCAGGGCGAGACCCGGTACGACGCCCTGGAACAGAAACTGGCGACGGCGCCTCCCATCAGCGTGCCGACCATCACCCTTGAAGGCGATGCCAACGGCGCGCCGCACCCAGCCCCCGAGGATTACGCCAAGCGCTTCACCGGCAAATACGAATTCCGGTTGATCAGCGGCGGCATCGGCCACAACTTGCCGCAGGAAGATCCGCAAGCGTTTGCCAAGGCTGTGATTGATGCGGATCATCTTTGATAGCCAGCCCCTTGCCTTGATAACACCGGCATAAAAAACGGCTCGTTTATTCAACGAGCCGTCTTTTTGCGGGCTATTACCGAACAGGATCAACCCGACGCATAAGGTCATTCAACACGTAGGTGTCCAGAAAGGCTGTTACCTCTGTGATCTGGCCATCCTTGAGTGTCATGTGCCACAGGTAAGTGTTGTTGTAGGGCTTGCGGTCAAGGGCCATGGCCTCTCCCTTCCAGAGAACCACTACGACATCGCCCTCAGCCACAATGCTTTGCACGGTAGGGGAAATGGGCGTTGCCAGCCGAGCGGTGATCGGTCGTACGGCTCGTTCGATTAAATCCGTCTTGCTGTTATACACACCAGAAACCGGGCTTGATCCAGATACGGTCCACGTTGCGTCGGGCGCCAGCAGATCGAAAACCGTGCCTTGGCCTTGTTGCCAGTTGGTAAATGCTTGGCGCACCAGGTCGGTATTGATGTTTTGGTCAGCGGCTTGCGACGCTGAAACCGTGTTCGTTGAAAGCACCAAACACAGCGCGACAGCCTGAAGGCGCACAGCCAAACTCATCCATGGGGTCATGATCTTTCTCTCACAACAATACGTTGATAGGAACCTCTTCAAGAGGAACCTTAACGGCATGGGCTCGGAAGCTTTTGCTCGATACTGCTGTGAGATTGCCCGATGCTGTTTGGTGGAACGGCGTGGGCACCTGAGCCTGGCTCCTATGCGTGGTTGCCGCCAGCACGCGGGAAGTCGCCCGCCGGCCCCATATCGCCTTTTTCCAGACGCCAAAAACCACAAACCCCCGACTTTCTCTAGGAAAATCAGGGGTTTGTGTTTGCAGAATGTGGCGGTGAAGGAGAGATTCGAACTCTCGATACAGTTTCCTGTATACACACTTTCCAGGCGTGCTCCTTAAGCCACTCGGACACTTCACCGTGTCTCGGCAAACTGTTCAGTCTGTCGAGGCGCGCTAATGTAGTCGAAAGCTTTTCCGATGGCAAAGGTTTTTTTCAGAATTTTCATGCGGTTAAGGTGGTCGGGCATTTCAAACGCGTCCGGGCATGGCAAACCGGCCAATCTTCGGGTTTGTGTGTGCAGTGTTCCATGGAGCAAGGCGCGGGCGATGGGGCGGTCAGGCGGTTTGTCGGGGCTGGGGGCTGACCGGTGAGTCAGTCACAGCGCTTTACCTGGCCTGCGGCGGTGGGTAACGTCTGCGTCACTTCTCTTACAAGGAATAGCGCCATGAGCGACCTGATTGCCTACCATCTCGAAGACGGTATCGCGACCCTGACCTTGAACAACGGCAAGGTCAATGCCATCTCGCCGGATGTGATTGCCGCGTTCAACACTGCGCTGGATCAGGCTGTGACGGATCGGGCGGTGGTGATCATTACCGGGCAACCGGGGATTCTGTCCGGTGGTTATGATTTGAAGGTGATGACCGCCGGTCCCAAGGAAGCGGTGAGTCTGGTCACGGCCGGCTCGACCCTGGCCCGTCGCCTGTTGTCGCACCCCTTCCCCGTCGTTGTCGCGTGCCCAGGGCATGCGGTGGCCAAGGGAGCGTTCCTGCTGCTGTCGGCGGATTATCGCATCGGTGTCGATGGACCGTTCAGCATTGGCCTGAACGAAGTGCAGATCGGCATGACCATGCACCACGCCGGTATCGAGCTGGCCCGCGATCGCCTGCGCAAATCCGCGTTTCATCGCTCGGTGATCAATGGCGAGATGTTCAACCCGCAGAGCGCGGTGGACGCCGGCTTCCTCGACAAGGTGGTGTCGACCGATGAGCTGCAGGGTGCGGCGCTGGAGGCCGCGCGTCAGTTGAAGAAAATCAACATGACCGCCCACAAGAACACCAAGCTGAAAGTGCGCAAGGCCCTGCTGGAGACGCTGGACAGTGCAATTCTGCTGGATCAGGAGCACATGGGTTAACTTGCCTCAGCGCAAAACGAAAAGCCCGACCGCTGTGTCGGGCTTTTTCTTACATGCTCCGTTTAAAAACCGACAACCGCTCTAGCCTGCTTCTGACACGTTAATCGGAAACATGCGCTCAAACATCGCCCATCTCCTACCTCTATAGCGGCAATTGCCGAAAACAGTGCACATCCGTACACTGCGCCACCTTTTGTCCCGACGGGGCCTGTAGATGCTGTTTTTATTGCGTATGTTGTTGATGGGTGTGCATTTTGTGCTGGCGGGTGTGCTCGGGGTGATCCTGGGGTTGTGTCGGCCGTTCAATCCAGACAACAGCCGTTTATGCGCCAGATTGTATGCGTGGCCCGCTATGTGCATTTTGCGTCTGCGGGTGAAGGCCGAGGTCGACACGCTGGTAAACAAGTCCCAGAGCTGCGTGATCATTGCCAACCACCAGTCCAACTATGACCTGTTCGTGTTCGGTAACGTGGTGCCCTACCGCACCGTGTGCATCGGTAAGAAGAGCCTGAAGTGGGTGCCGTTGTTCGGGCAATTGTTCTGGCTGGCGGGCAATGTGCTGATTGACCGGGGTAACGCGATCAAGGCGCGCCAGTCGATGTTGACCACCACTCACACGTTGCAGCACGAGGACACATCGATCTGGGTATTCCCGGAAGGCACGCGCAATCTTGGCGAGGATCTGCTGCCCTTCAAGAAAGGCGCGTTCCAGATGGCGATCGCCGCCGGGGTGCCGATTGTTCCGGTGTGCGTCAGCAGCTACATAAAGCACATGCGCCTCAATCGCTGGCGAGGCGGCGACATCCTCATACGCTCGCTACCGGCCATTCCCACGGCTGGGTTGAGCCTGGATGACATGCCCCAGCTCATCGCCCAGTGCCGTGAGCAAATGCGCGAGTGCATCGCGGTGATGGACCGGCAGGTGCAGGCTGTTTAACGAGCCTGTTAAACAATAGCCAGCCGGGCACATAACCCTGTGGCGAGGGGGTTTATCCCCTCACCACAAAAACCCGCACGATTCTGATTCCACCTGTAGGGCATTTGACTCCACCGGCGAACTCGGTGGATTTTGCTGACTCTCAAGCAGCAGGGCACACTAAGCTACAGATTGCCTGCCACTGCCATTTTCCAAGAAGAAGTGAACCACCATCATGGGTAGAGTCGTTGCTGCTGCGGTTTACAGCGCCGGTAAGAAAGTCACCAACATCACCCTCGACGAAGGCAGCGCCTGGGCAGCCAAACCGGGCCACTTTGTATGGATCGGCCTGGAAGAGCCCAGTGCCCAGGAACTGACCAACCTGCAACGTCAATTCAACCTGCATGAATTGGCGATTGAAGACGCGATGGAGAAGCACAGTCGCCCCAAGTTGGAGACCTTTGGCGATGCACTGTTTATCGTCACGTATTCGCCGGTGCGCAAGGACGGCAAGCTGCAGTTCATCGAGACTCATATCTTCGCCGGCAACGGCTACATCATCACCGCCCGCAATGGCCACTCGGCGTCCTACGCCCACGTGCGACAACGCTGTGAGGCGCGGCCTATTCTGCTGGAGCACGGGGAAGATTTCGTTCTCTATGCCATCCTGGATTTCGTCATTGAAAACTACCAGCCGGTGGGTGAAGCCATTCACGCCGAGATCGATGAACTGGAGCGCAACGTACTGTGCAGCTCCCTGAACGAGCGGGATATTCAGAACTTGCACAGCTTGCGCCGTGACGTATTACGCCTGCGCCGTTATGCAGCACCGATGGTGGAAATCAGCGAAGAACTGCAAAGACTGGACTTTCCCTTCATCGACAAAAACATGAGCCCGTACTTCCGCGATGTGCAGATTCATGTCACGCGGCAGATGGAAGACCTGGCGACTTTGGCGGACATCGCCAGCCAGACCATTGAAGTCGGCGTGCTGCTCGAAGCGTCGCGCCAGAGCGTAGTGCAGCGCAAGTTCGCGGCGTGGGCGGCGATCCTGGCGTTCCCCACGGCGGTAGCCGGAATCTATGGGATGAACTTCGAGAACATGCCGGAGTTGACCTGGCACTACGGGTACTTTCTGGTGCTGGGGTTTATCGCGGTGGGCTGTACCGCGTTGTGGGGGAGCTTCAAGCGCTCGGGGTGGTTGTAAGCGCGCTTGTAGGCGGTTGAGGCTGGCGTGACATTCATCGCGAGCAGGCTCGCTCCCACACTTGATTACCTGTCTATCAAGTGTGGGGGCGATGGTGTTTTAGTCTTGGGCCGCTGCGGTTTCAGGCTTGTGCGCGACGAAACGCATCATCCACTCAGCCACTGTCGTGCCGTGATGCGCCTGTTCAAGACTGGCCATGCCTTGGCGGTAGATCTGCTCGCCAAGGTGTTGCTGGCGGATCTCCAGCAGCGCCCGGGAGTAATCGTGGATGAATTCCGGGTGGCCCTGGAAGCACAGCACCTGATCGTTGATGTGGTAGGCGGCGAACGGGCAAAAATCGCTGGACGCGATCACCGTGGCGTTTTCCGGCAGCTCGGTGACCTGGTCCTGGTGACTGATCAGCAGGGTCAGCTCTTCCATCACCGGGCTCATCCATGGCGCCTTGGCCGCGAGCTTGTAGCGGTGGGTGCCCACGCCCCAGCCTTGAGTGGCGCGCTCGGCCTTGCCGCCCAGCAACAGCGCCAGCAGTTGATGACCGAAGCACACGCCCAGCAACTTGTCGCCTCGCTGGTAGCGATCCAGCAAGAAGGTCTTGAGGGTTTGAATCCAGGGGTCGGTGCCGAAGGAGTCGGCTTTGCTGCCGGTTACCAGGTAAGCGTCGAACGGTTCATCATCGTTGGGGTATTGCCCCTGCATCACGTTGTACACAATGAACTCAGCCGCGACGGGCTGTTGTGAAAACAGGCGCTGGAACATCTGCCCGTAACCCTGATATTGGTCGATCAGTTCCGGACGCAGGGTATCGGTTTCCAAAATGCAGATGCGCAGCGACATAAAAAATACCTGACACGATGATGGGAATATTGCACACCCCCTGAGCGTGCCTTGAAATACCGTCCCAAGGCAAGCCCCTTCCCCTGTCAGTCAGAACAGTTCTTGCCTGGCGGCTTTCTCCAGCAACAAGGCCGGTGGTGAAAATCGCTCGCCATACTGCTCGGCCAGATACTGAGCGCGGGCGACAAAATCCCGCAGGCCGTACTGGTTGATGAACTGCAACGCACCGCCGGTCCAGGCGGCGAAACCGATACCGAAGATCGAGCCGACGTTGGCGTCCGCCGTGGAGGTGAGCACGCCCTCCTCTACGCAGCGCACGGTTTCCAGAGCCTGGATGAACAGCAGGCGATCGCGGATGTCCTGTGGCGAGATCTGCCCGTCGGCTTTCTCGAAACGATGCTTGAGCTCCGGCCACAGGTGTTTCTGCCCGTCGGCCGGATACTCGTAGAAACCGGCCCCGGCGGCTTTGCCTGGCCGCTTGTATTCGTTGAGCAGCAGGTCAATCACGGCGAACGCCGGGTGCTCGATCGGCGTTTGCCCTTCCGCTTGCAGGTCTTTGGCGGTTTGCGCGCGGATATGACTCATCAGGCTGAGGGAAACTTCGTCAGAGATCGCCAGAGGCCCTACCGGCATCCCGGCCTTGCGCGCCTCAGTCTCGATCATCGGCGCGCTCACGCCCTCACCCAGCATGGCGATGCCTTCGTTGGTAAAGGTGCCGAATACCCGGGAGGTGAAGAAACCACGACTGTCGTTGACCACGATCGGCGTCTTGTTGATTTGCAGAACGAAATCGAAAGCTCGTGCCAGGGTCTCGTCGCTGGTGCGGGCGCCCCTGATGATTTCCACCAGAGGCATTTTCTCCACCGGGCTGAAGAAATGCAGGCCGATGAACTTCGTCTGATCCGGTACAGCCGTCGCCAGGCCGGTGATGGGCAGGGTCGAGGTGTTGGAGGCGAGCACCGCGTCCGCCCCAACAACCGCTTGGGCAGCGGCTGTGACGCTGGCTTTCAGGGCGCGATCCTCAAACACCGCCTCAATGACCAGATCGCAACCGGCCAGGTCCGCGTCGCTGTCAGTGGTTTGAATCCGCGCCAGCGTGGCTTCGCGCTGCTCGACGGTGAGCTGCCCGCGGGCGATCTTCTTATCCAGCAGCGCCGCCGTGCGGGCCTTGCCTTTCTCGGCGGCGGCAAGGCTGACGTCCTTGAGCACCACCGCAATCCCGGCCATGGCGCTGACGTAGGCGATACCTGCCCCCATCATGCCGGCACCGAGTACTCCGACTTGTTGGGTCAGATAAGGTGCAAAGCCCTGCGGGCGCGAACCGCCGGCCTTGATTTCGTTGAGCTGGAACCAGAAAGTGCCGATCAGGTTCTTGGCCACCTGGCCAGTGGTCAGCTCAGTGAAGTAGCGGGTTTCGATCACGTGGGCGGTGTCGAAATCCACCTGGGCACCTTCCACTGCCGCGCAGAGAATTTTCTCCGGCGCGGGCAGGCAACCCTGGGTTTTGTTGCGCAGGATGGAAGGTGCTATCGCCAGCATTTGCGCGACTTTCGGGTGAGACGGCGTGCCACCCGGGATCTGATAGCCTTTCGCATCCCAAGGTTGGACCACGCTGGGGTTGGCGAGAATCCAGGCCCTGGACTTGCTCAGCAGGTCCTCGCGATCCACCGCCAGCTCATCGATCAGACCGGCCTGCAGTGCCTGTTGCGGGCGCACCTTCTTGCCCTCAAGCAAATACGGCAAGGCTTTCTCCAAGCCAAGCAACCGCACCATCCGCACCACCCCGCCGCCACCTGGCAACAGGCCCAGGGTGACTTCCGGCAAGCCAATCTGCACCGACGGGTGATCCAGCGCCACACGATGATGGCAAGCCAGGCAGATTTCCCAGCCGCCGCCCAGGGCCGCGCCATTGATGGCCGCCACCACCGGTTTTCCCAGGGTTTCCAGGGCACGCAGTTGCGCCTTGAGCCCGAGCACCATTTCATAGAATGCCTTGGCTTGGGGTTTACCGACCTTGACCAGTTCGTTGAGGTCACCGCCAGCGAAGAAGGTCTTCTTGGCCGAGGTAATGATCACCCCGGCAATCGAGTCTTTTTCGGCGGTCAACCGAGCGACGCAGGCAGCCATGGCCTCGCGGTACGTCGCATTCATGGTGTTGGCGCTCTGGCCTGGCATGTCCAGGGTCAGGACGACGATCCGGTCCTGGCCGGTTTCGTAACGGATGGCATCGCTCATGAAAAGTATTCCTTGAAATCGGGGCTCAGAGACGTTCAATAACGGTGGCAATGCCCATGCCGCCGCCGACACACAGCGTCGCCAGGCCATAGCGCAGGTGACGCGCCTCTAACTCATCGAGCAAGGTGCCGAGAATTGCGCAGCCTGTAGCCCCCAAGGGATGCCCCATGGCGATGGAGCCGCCGTTGACGTTGACCTTGGCGGGGTCGATGGCCATGTCCTTGATGAACTTGAGCACCACTGAGGCGAACGCTTCGTTGACTTCGAACAGGTCGATGTCCTCCACCCGCAGCCCAGCCTTGACCAGAGCCTTGCGGGTAGCCGGCGCCGGGCCGGTGAGCATGATGGTCGGATCGGTGCTGGTGACAGCCGTGGCGACGATCCGCGCCCGCGGTTGCAGCCCCAGCGCCTGCCCCTTGGCTTCGGAACCGATCAGCATCAGCGCCGCCCCATCAACGATGCCGGAACTGTTGCCCGGCGTGTGGACATGATTGATCCGTTCCACATGGCTGTAGACCCGCAGGGCCGTAGCGTCGAAGCCCATCTGGCCCATGGCTGCGAAACTCGGCTTGAGCTTGCCCAGGCCCTCCAGAGTCGAGTCCGCACGGATGAATTCGTCGTGATCCAGCAGCACGATGCCATTCTGGTCCCGCACCGCCACCAGGGATTTGTTGAACGAACCGTCGGCCCGGGCCCGGGCGGCCTTTTGCTGGGAGTGCAGCGCGAAAGCATCGACGTCCTCGCGGCTGAAGCCCTCCAGGGTTGCGATCAGGTCAGCACCGATGCCCTGAGGTGTGAAGTGGCCCTGCAGGTTGGATTGAGGATCCAGCGCCCAAGCGCCGCCGTCGCTGCCCATGGGCACGCGAGACATGGATTCGACACCTCCGGCCACCACCAGATCCTCGAACCCGGAGCGCACTTTCATCGCCGCCAGGTTTACCGCTTCCAGGCCCGAGGCGCAGAACCGGTTGAGCTGCACACCTGCCACGCTGACATCCCAATCGGCGATCAGCGCGGCGGTCTTGGCGATGTCGGCGCCCTGATCACCTATCGGCGTCACGCAACCGAGCACGATATCGTCAACCTGACTGGTGTCCAGGCCCATGCGCTGCTGCAGGGCGGTGAGCAGGCCGCCCACCAGGTTCACCGGCTTGACGCTGTACAAAGCGCCATCGGCCTTGCCCTTGCCACGAGGGGTACGTAATGCGTCAAAAATCAAAGCTTCGGTCATGACATCCTCAAACCACTGGGACAATGCAATGGCTCCAACCATAAGCCCAGCGGCCCGAGATTCAATGACCGCAGTGCTCAACGACGTTGACGGCCACGCTCAGACGAACGGTAGCATGCTATCGGGTTAACCGATTCAGGTGAGCAAAGTGTCTAGCAAAAGGGCCTTCACGAAGGTGGCACTAGGCCTCATATCACTTTAAGAGCGGACGGCAGCAAACTAATACGAATTGGATCTAAGCCAAGGCGGCTGCGGCCCCTAATGTAATCCTTGTACAAGATAGTCGTCGGGTTTTGCCGAGGCGCTTGTCAGACAGGAAGTGCAACGCCAGCCGTCAGGAGATATGCAGGCTGGCCTCAGGAAATAACAAAAAAGGCGGGTCAGCCATGTTCAAACATTCGAAAGTTCGCCAAGCCGGACTCATTCTCTTCGCCACGACGCTGCTGTTGATTGTGCCGAATATCACCAAGGTGATCGGCTGAATCCGGCGCGCGGGTGCCTGTACCATCGGCAAGCGGTAGCGCTTGTATCATCAAAAAATGTGACGAGTTCGTTGTTCGAGTCGCGGTGGCTGTGCCAACCTTTGCGGCACTCCCTCGACATGGAAGACGACCCTCGTGAAAGCTCTCATTGTGTTCGGCGCGCTGCTGCTCAGCACGCCCTTGTTTGCCGCGCAGCTGGTGCTGGAGCTGGGCACGACTGCCCGCACCTGGCAGACCGAAGAACTGCTCCAGCATCCTGAAACCCGAACGATCCAGATCGCTGAAGACGTTTCCTACAAAAAACCGATGAATTATCGCGCCGTGCCGCTGACAGCGCTGTTGACTGGCGTCGAGCCCGACGACCATCTCCAGGCCGTGGCGCTGGACGGATTTGCCGCCGAATTGCCCGCGGCACCGTTACTCAACACAAACGGCGCGCGAGCCTGGCTGGCGATCGAAGACCCGGCCCACCCCTGGCCCCCACTGGGTGAAGGCAAGGGCAGCGCCGGGCCCTTCTATCTGGTCTGGACCAACCCCCAGGCAGGCCACATCAGCCCCGAACAATGGCCTTACGCGGTGGCGACGATCAAGCGCCTGTCAGCGGTAGCCGAGCGCTTCCCTGCCCTGCTGCCAGCGCCCACGGTGACTCAGGCTGACCCGGTCTATAAGGGCTTTGAACTGTTCCAGAAAAACTGCCTGGCTTGCCATCGGCTCAACGGCGCAGGCGACGCGCAGTTTGGCCCGGACCTGAACATCCCCTTCAATCCTACCGAGTACTTTTCCGGGGATTTCCTCAAGCGCTATATCCGCGACCCACAAAGCCTGCGTCGCTGGCCCCAAGGGAAGATGCCGGCGTTCTCGGCCACGGTGCTGCCGGATGCGGAGCTGGATCTGCTGGTGGGGTATCTCAAGCACATGGCGGGGCGTAAACAGCCGTTGGCCCCATGAAGTCGGTTTTGTGCCTGAAGTAATCTGGTGGGAGCACACCTATGAAAACGGCCGACACATGGGTCAGCCGTTGCTCGGGTTGCGTGAATGAACGGTCAGGCGTGCAGGCGCCGTATTTCCTGTTTGACACCCCAACCCTCGATGATGCCACCCAAAGGCTCCACCACCGCCTCGAAGTTTTGTTCGAAGTCTCCAATGTCATCGTAGGTGGCGTACATCACCCGGCTCAACTCCAATGACCAGGCGCCGTCATCCCGTGCGCTGATCTGTGCATTCAATGACTCACCCCGAAATTGACCTGCCGCCCTGCGCGCCCGCTCCTCATCCGGGAAAATGGCGTAGAACTCGATGGGATGGAATTGTGAGAAATCGAAACCGCCTTCTTTCATGCGGCGAAGCACACTGGTGCTGATGTCTTCTTGATAGGCTGTGCTCATGAAACGTCCTCCTCAAACCGATGGATAGACTTTCCGTCTTCCCGTGCGGGCAACCCTTGGGTTACAGCGATACGGCATCAAATTACCGTCGGGACACAAGCATGTAGCTGACAAGACCGGACCTAAGCGATCCTTTCGCTGATCTCAATTGCAGAGTAGCTGCAAGTAGTGGTCACTGCCAAGCGGGGCCAGGCAGTGACTTCATGAAATCGGTGTAATGCTGATGATTTCGATACTGTGCTGGGATTTGAGATTCTTGACCGTAGGGTCTGCGGTGCGGCCCTCCAGGTCATTGAGATCAAGCTTGGCGGGTACGGGGAGCAGCTTTTGGCGAATCAACTGCGCAGCCTGCTCCATCGTGGGCTCCTGTTCATAGTCGAACCGCTCGGCGATGGCTTCGCCGTGATCATCAACGAAAGTGATTTCCCACTTTTGCATCGGTGTCTCCTCGATCAATTCAGGGCCTGGCTTACCTCTATCTCGACATTCAGGGCTGAACAATCGTTCCGCTCAGTCGTTGGACGGCTGCCATAAAAAAAACCGCCTCACGGGCGGTTTTTCATGCAGCGTCGGCGATTATTTCTCGGCACGTGCTTTCAAGGCTTTCAACGTATTGAACGGCGCATCCACCACGAACTTGTTGGCCAGCCAGGAAGGAACATCGCCACCTGGTTCGGTGTGGACCTGATAGATTACTTCGACCTGACCGGCGTCCTTGGGCGTGAATTTCCAGAAGCCTTCAACTTGAGTGACCCGCACAAAACCCTTTTTTTCAGGCCGGTAGGTTGGCACGCCCTTGAGGTTGCGGGTCAGGCTGCCATCGGCACCTTTGACGGTGGTCACTTGCAACACCGAGTCCCGCGGGGTAACCGGCCAGGGCGTGTTGAACTGGGTGTAGGTCCAGCTCTGGTCCCCTTCATGCTTGAGCAGCTCCTGGCTCTTGCATTCGTGAATCCAGGCACAGGCAGCCGAAACGTCTTCCTGAAGCGCTTGCAGCTTGGCCATGGTGGTTTTCATGACGGTCACGCCTTGGTAGGCCTTGTACTTGGAACCGGCCACTTCACTGAGGGAAACCTTGATGCCATCCTCTTCCTTGGCGACTTTCCAGTCTTCTGCCTGGGCGGTAGCCGTTGCCAGCAGCACGGTCAAACCACACAACACAGCCATACGATGCAGCGAACCCATAGTTTTTTCCTTGTTATCGAAGTTCCGAACTGGCCCATTACGCTGCCGTGATTTGCTCCCACCAACCGATCAGCCGGATGGCATCTTCAGAGCTGTTGCCGCAGACCTCGATGTCGGCCTCGAACGCCGAGCACACCCTCGGTCGCTCCGGCTGGCCGAATATCTGGCACAGGTTATCGACTGACAGCTGCACGCAACGTTCGCCCGCCGGCTTGCCGTCGGGCATGCCAGGAATCGGCGAACTGATGGAGGGGGCGATGCAGCAGGCGCCACAGCCTTCGCGGCATTTCATGACGACAACATCCTCACGACAAGTAATGATTGGTAACAGAACACAGAGTAACGGCTAAAACACTCGTTTTAAATTACCGTCCGTGTGTTTTTTCTTGTACGCCAGGATGACCTTACAGTCAGCGGCGAGATGGGAGGATTACTGCTTGAATTCGAAATCCAGCGCCGCGCCTTCGACTTCATTGCGCTCCTGATTGCGCAACGGCAATTGCATTTCATTGCTCAGCAAACGGCCATTGAGTTGGAACGGGCCCGGTTTTTCCCCAAACATGGAGGGCAACAAAGGCTCACGCTTGGGTAACGGCACCGCCCCCGGAGGCTGCAGATCCTCGACCATGTCTTGAGGCAGGCTCAAATCCAGCTTGGCCGGCGGTAACCGGGTTTTGGCGACCTCGCGGGCAGATTGACTCTTGGAGGCGACAGGGGCCCGTTTTTTCTTCGCTACCGCAGCTTTTTTAGCCGGCGCTTTTTTAACAACTGCCGGTTTTTTCTTCGAGGCGCTTTTAGTGGCACTGGCGGCCGGTTTCTCCTGCGCCGACGCAGCCACGACACCTTCCGAATGGAAGGCAGTCAACAGGCCGATCAAAACCCAGGCGGCAGGAGCAATGGCTTTCATAGACACTACGGCACTTACGGCAGAGATCCCCATGCTCGCCTGTTACTCAGCCGCTGACAAGCACATCAGGCAGGAGCCGCCAGTTTCTATCAAAAACCGCTGGCGGTCTCCTGGCACAGTTGGGTGGCCAGCAGGCCTAGCGTCATCAAGGCCCGTTCAGCCTCGCGGTTCCAAGGCGTGCCGCAATTGAGGCGGATGCAATGGTTGAACTGTTCGGTGTTACTGAAAATCAGCCCTGGTGCAATGCTGATACCTTGCTGCAACGCCCGTACATGCAACTCCTGGGTGTTGACCCGCCCCGGCAGACTGACCCACAGAATGAAGCCTCCATTAGGCCGGCTCATTTGCGTACCTTCGGGAAAGTATTGCTGCACTGCCAACTGAAAGGCACTGAGGTTTTTGCGGTACTCCTGGCGGATATAACGCAAGTGCCGATCATAGCCGCCATTTTCCAGGTACGCCGCGATGCCCATCTGCGTGACGCTGCATGCCGAATGCGTGCTGAAGGTCTGGAGCCGTTGGATTTCCTGCTGGAATTTACCGGCAATCATCCAACCAATGCGCACGCCCGGTGACAACGTCTTGGAAAAACTCGAACAGTAAATGACTCGGTCCAACCGGTCATAGGCCTTGAGCGCCTTGGTGCGTCCCTGCTCGAACATCAACTCGCCATAAATATCGTCTTCAACGATCTGGATGTCAAAATCCGAGGCCAGGCGCAACAGTTGCTTTTGCCGCTCCTCGGGCATCGTCCCACCGAGGGGATTGCTCAAGCGCGTGGTCAGCACCAGCGCCTTGATCGACCACTGATTGGCCGCCAGTTGCAGGGCTTCCAGGCTCATGCCGGTGACCGGGTCGCTGGGGATCTCGATGACCTTGAGGCCCAGCAGATCCGCCAGTTGCAGCAAGCCGTAGTAGGTCGGCGACTCGGCGGCGATCAGGTCTCCTGGCCGGGTCAGCACCCGCAAGGACATTTGCAGCGCATCCACGCAACCGTGAGTGATCACCACCTCGGAGGGATCCACCACGACCCCGGCATCGCGCATGCGAATCGCCACTTGGCGGCGCAAGGGTTCGAAGCCCGGGCTGAACATGTAGCTGAACGCCCGCGGGCTGTGGAAGCGCGTGACCTTGGCCAGTTGCTGGTGCAGCGCTCGTACAGGCAGGTAGTCGACGCTCGGCACCGCCGCGCCCAGGGGAAATACCCCTTCGCGGCGCGACTCAACCAACACTTGCTGGATGATGCTGCTGCGCGTGACCAGCCCCGGACGCTCGACCCGCGCGATGTCCGGCGTCGGCGCCGTCAGGGCCGGGGTTTGATGCACGTAGTAACCGGACTGCGGCCGCGCACGGATCAGCCCCTGATCTTCAAGGTTGGCGTAGGCCTGCAGCACCGTCGCATGGCTGACGTTGAGCTGCGAGCTCATCTTGCGCACCGAAGGCACACGTTCGCCGGGCTGATACACACCGCGCCGGATGTCTTCAGCCAGTTGTTGGGCAATACGTTGATAGAGCAAGAGGTTGGTCATGACGCAGCACTCGATTTCACGGGCATTTTATTTTTGTGAGAGATAGTACCGGAACAGTTTAGAAGTGTACTGGGACAGTTGCCAGATTACCCGACCCTAGAGGGCAGTGACAGCCCCCAACTGTACTCATGAATCACTGATTCGCAGGCCCAAAAAAACCCGGCGCCTCTGAAGGGGCCGGGTTTTCCAGCAACGCAGCCCTTAGCGGGCGGCGCCGAGCTGGCCTTTCTCGTCGGAGAACACAATTTCAACCCGACGGTTCTGTGCCCGACCACGCTCGGAAGCGTTGACGTCGACCGGGAACTCATCACCGTAGCCTTCGACCTGAATGCGCTTTTCGTCGATCCCCAGGTCCACCAGCACGTCCGCCACCGCCTGGGCCCGGTTACGGGACAGCTTGAGGTTTTCCTGCTTGCCGCCGGTGCTGTCGGTGTAACCTTCGATACGCACCACACGCTTGGGGTTGAGCTGCAAGAATTGCACGATCTTGAGCACCACCCGGTTTGCCGAGTTCTTCAACTGCGCCTGGCCGGTGTCGAACAGCACGTCACCGAGCGTCATCACCAGGCCGCGATCGGTCTGGGTGGTCGCCATCGCCATGATCTGCTCTTCAAGCCACTTGCCCTGTTGCTGGACACTCAGCAACTTGGACTCGCGCAGGGCCAATTGCAGGCGCTGGCGCTCCAGTTCGAGCTTCGCCGCGCGCTCTTCATTGAGCACCTGATTGCTGTGCTCACGGGCAATCTCACTGTAACGCTGGCTCAGATAGGCGTAATGCAGCACATCCTCGCTGCTGCCCCAGTAGCTGGACAAGCGATCGGCCCGGGCCAGGGATTCGCCGGCGCGGATGACGTCCTTGGGCGCAGCTCGCAATACGTTGGAGTCTTCCTTGACCTTCTGGAAGTCGGCACCTGCCTTTTCCAGCGCCACTTCGCTGCGCTGACCCGCGCAACCGTACAAGCTGGCCAGGCCCGCGAGAATCAGGCCGCCAAATACTTGGGACTGCTTCATTGGGCATCATCTCTCAACTGTTTGCGCAAGCGCTCGATGCGGGTGTTAAGCACGTTCAGGTGTTCCTCGCCCTTGAGGGTCAGCACCTTCGCTTCGGCCAGGCGTGCATCCAGTTCGGCTTGTTCAGCGCGCATGCGGGCCTTCTTGAACGACTCATCGGCCATGTTGGACTTGGCGCGGGCGAACTTTTCTTCGGCGAGTTTCAACTCGGGCACTTCTTCGGAGGTGGCGCCCACGGCGCGGGCTTGCTCCAGCGCCTGTTCGGTCAGGCGAATCTGTTCATTCGGCGCCGGATCGGCTGCGCAACCCGCCAGAGCCAGTACGGCCAGGGCAGCGAAAAGAGGTCGAATAGTCACTAATGTTTCCTACTGTTTTGGGGCACCAACAGGTGGCTGCAACTGTGTTTTCCAACGCTCGATATTGCGCTGCAACACAGCCTCCGTCAGGCCGGACGCGGCCAATTCTGTCATCTTTTGCGCCAGCTGTCCGCGCAACCATGGGTCATTGCAGGCGGAGTTATGGGAAACCGCGAGGAACAGCCCCGGGGTATCCACTGGTTGCGGCGCGGCCTGCAGGTCATTGGCCATGCCCAATGTCTGGGCCATCGCCAGACCCGAGTAACGCCCTGCCAGGACATACTCCACCTCCCCCAGCAGCAGTTTTTGAAAGGCTTCAGTCAGGTTGGGGGTACGGGTCAGGGACAATTGCTGCTCGGCAAATACGCCAAATGCCTGGGTCATTCGCGCCTTTTGCGACAATGCCCCGGGATGACCATGAAGGTCCTCGGGCTGAGCGATCACCAATGTCGAATCCTTGCGGGTCCACACCAGGTAATCGTTATTCAGCAAGGGCGGATGAACATAGTCCAGGGTTTCAAGCTCGCTGATGGTCAGCGCGGCGTCGACGAGCAGGTCCATGCGTCCGCTGCGCACTTCGTCCAGGGCCTGAGCACGCTTGCCGGCATAGAGCAATTCGATCTTGATCCCCAGCTCCGTCGCCACTTGCGCCAGCAGGTCGGCGCTGGCGCCGATCAGGTGTTTGGGATCCTGGGGGTCTTGCCACAGGTAGGGCGGCGCATCCGGGCTACCGGTGGCGATCAGACGTTCACACTTGCCGGCGGCGACAGACAGACCTGGCACGACGGCCAGCGCCCACAGCAACGACACGCCAGCCAAACGGCGAAGATCCATGGCGATATGCTCCCCTTGCAGTGACAACAACGTGCAGATAATAAAAAACCCGGCCAAAGGGCCGGGCTCTTTATAAGTGAAGACGCCGGATTAGACCAGCTTCTCCAGCTCAGGGATGGCTTCGAACAAGTCCGCTACCAGGCCATAGTCAGCCACCTGGAAGATCGGCGCTTCTTCGTCCTTGTTGATCGCGACGATCACCTTGGAGTCTTTCATGCCGGCCAGGTGCTGGATCGCGCCGGAGATACCGACGGCGATGTAAAGCTGTGGCGCAACGATCTTGCCGGTCTGGCCGACCTGCATGTCGTTAGGTACAAAACCTGCGTCGACCGCGGCGCGGGAAGCACCGACGGCAGCACCCAGCTTGTCGGCCAGGGCGTACAGGTGTTTGAAGTTGTCGCCGTTCTGCATGCCACGCCCGCCGGAAACGACGATCTTGGCAGCGGTCAGTTCCGGACGATCGGACTTGGCCAGTTCTTCGTTGACGAAGCTGGAGATACCGGCGTCGTGAGCAGCAGCCACCGCTTCAACAGCAGCGGAGCCACCTTCGGCGGCAACCGGGTCGAAACCGGTAGCACGTACGGTGATGACCTTGACCGCAGCATTGGACTGCACGGTAGCAATGGCGTTACCGGCATAGATCGGGCGCTTGAAGGTGTCGGCACTTTCCACCGAGATGATCTCGGAGATCTGGTCGACGTCCAGCGCAGCTGCAACGCGCGGCAGGATGTTTTTGCCGTTGGACGTGGCGGCAGCCAGGATGTGGCTGTAGCCCTTGCCCAGCTCGGCCACCAGCGGTGCAACGTTTTCCGGCAACTGGTGCGCATAGGCAGCGTTGTCGGCCGACAACACTTTTGCCACACCCGCGATTTTCGCAGCGGCTTCAGCCACGGCGCCAACGCCTTGACCGGCCACCAGAACGTGGACATCACCACCGATTTTCGCAGCGGCAGCAACGGTGTTCAGCGTGGCCGGAGCCAGCGCCTTGTTATCGTGTTCGGCGATTACCAAGATAGTCATGTCAGATTACCTTCGCTTCGTTTTTCAGTTTCTCGACCAGTTCAGCCACCGACTTGACCTTGATACCCGCGCTGCGTGCAGCCGGCGCTTCGACTTTCAGGGTCTTGTTGGTGGAGGCGGTGGAAACGCCCAAAGCGTCCGGAGTCAGCACTTCAAGCGGCTTCTTCTTGGCTTTCATGATGTTTGGCAGGGACGCGTAGCGCGGCTCGTTCAAACGCAGGTCGGTGGTGACGATGGCCGGCAGTTTCAGGGAAACAGTCTGCGCGCCGCCGTCGATTTCGCGAGTCACGGCAACGCTGTCGCCGGACACTTCAACCTTGGACGCGAACGTGCCCTGACCGTAGCCGCTCAATGCCGCGAGCATCTGGCCGGTCTGGTTGTTGTCGCTGTCGATGGCCTGCTTGCCGAGGATCACCAGCTGTGGCTGTTCCTTGTCGACAACGGCCTTGAGCAGCTTGGCCACGGCCAGGGAAGTCAGGTCTTCGACGGATTCGACGAGGATGGCGCGATCAGCACCCAGCGCCAGCGCGGTACGCAGTTGCTCCTGGGCAGTGGTCGGGCCGATGGAGACGACGACGATCTCAGTCGCCACGCCTTTTTCTTTCAGGCGTACGGCTTCTTCTACGGCGATTTCGCAGAAAGGGTTCATCGACATCTTGACGTTGGCGAGGTCGACGCCGGAGTTGTCCGCCTTGACGCGAACCTTGACGTTATAGTCGACCACTCGTTTGACAGCTACAAGAACCTTCATGGATTCCTCGTTACTCTCCGGTGAAAAGAAAGTCGCCTAGGCGAACCTGGCGGTTGATGCTCATGGGCGCAAGGGCACCTCTAAAAACGCCGGCATGAACCACACATGACCTTGCTCACGGGAGTGAAGACCGTTCGTCAGTGATGACCGACGAGTCATTCATTATCGCGGCGTGTAAACTGCGCGTCCGAACCACGCAATACGTCACTTTGTGCTGCCTTCGCCCTGTCTTTAGAGGTGCTCTTGGAACCAACAGTCAGCCTACGGCGAGCGCAAAACCGCCCGTATCTTGACCGGAACGCCCATTCCGGTCAATACGGCAAAATGGTCAGTCATAAGCCGTACGTCAGTGATTTATCTGGCCTGCGGCTATTTCAAACAAACGTTTGTATTGGACCCTGAGAGTGGTGTAGATATAATGCGCCGCTTAAGAGAGAACCGCGGGTCATTCATTGCCGCTTTCGTCGATTTCGCGAAGCAGATCGTGGATGCAACGCCAAACCTCCAATTAGAAAAAAACTGTTGAGCCTTGAGTAGGAGATAGCCTGTGGAACGCGAATACATGGAATTCGACGTGGTCATCGTCGGTGCCGGCCCCGCTGGCCTGTCTGCCGCTTGCCGACTGAAACAGAAGGCCGCCGAAGCCGGTAAGGAAATCAGCGTCTGCGTGGTCGAAAAAGGCTCCGAAGTCGGTGCGCACATTCTCTCCGGTGCGGTATTCGAACCCCGCGCCCTGAACGAATTGTTCCCGGACTGGAAAGAACTCGGCGCACCGTTGAACACGCCCGTCGTGCGCGATGACATTTTTGTCCTGAGAAACGCCGAGACCGCGAGCAAAATCCCTGACTTCTTTGTGCCCAAGACCATGCACAACGAAGGCAACTATATTATTTCCCTGGGCAACCTGTGCCGCTGGCTGGCCCAGCAGGCCGAGAACCTGGGCGTGGAAATCTACCCGGGCTTCGCCGCCCAGGAAGCGCTGTTCGACGAGAACGGCGTCGTACGCGGGATCATTACCGGCGACCTCGGTGTCGACCGTGAAGGCAAGCCGAAAGAAGGCCTCTACACCCCTGGCATGGAACTGCGTGGCAAATACACGCTGTTCGCCGAAGGCTGCCGTGGTCATATCGGCAAGCAACTGATCAAGCGCTTCAACCTGGACAGCGACGCCGACGCCCAGCACTACGGCATCGGCCTGAAGGAAATCTGGGAAATCGACCCGGCCAAGCATCAACCGGGCCTGGTGGTGCACACCGCCGGCTGGCCGCTGGACATCATGGGCACCGAAAATACCGGGGGCTCTTTCCTTTATCACCTGGAAAACAACCAGGTGGTCGTCGGCCTGATCGTCGATCTGTCCTACAGCAACACTTTCCTGTCACCGTTCGACGAGTTCCAGCGCCTCAAGCATCACCCGGTGCTCAAGCAGTACCTGGAAGGCGGCAAGCGCGTCAGCTACGGTGCGCGTGCCATCTGCAAGGGCGGCCTGAATTCGCTGCCGAAAATGGTCTTCAAGGGCGGCGCGCTGATCGGATGCGACCTCGGCACCCTGAACTTCGCCAAGATCAAAGGCAGCCACACCGCCATGAAGTCCGGCATGCTCGCCGCCGAAGCGGTGGCCGATCGCCTGTTCGCCGAATCCGAAGGCGGCGATGAACTGACCGCCTACGTCGACAGTTTCAAGAACAGCTGGCTGTACGAAGAGCTGTTCGCCAGTCGTAACTTCGGCCCAGCGATTCACAAGTACGGCGCTATCATCGGCGGCGGCTTCAACTGGCTCGACCAGAACATCTTCGCCGGCAAGCTGCCGTTCACCCTGCATGACACCAAACCGGACTACGCCTGCCTGAAACTGGCGGCTGACTGCAAGAAGATCGACTACCCGAAACCGGACGGAAAGATCAGCTTCGACAAACTCAGCTCGGTGTTCATCTCCGGTACCAACCATGAAGAAGAACAGCCCTGCCACCTGAAGCTGACCGATCCGAGCATCCCGATCAGCAAGAACCTGCCGCTGTATGACGAACCGGCCCAACGCTATTGCCCGGCCGGGGTGTACGAAGTGGTGACCCAGGAAGACGGCGAGAAGCGCTTCCAGATCAACGCCCAGAATTGCGTTCACTGCAAGACCTGCGACATTAAGGACCCTGCACAGAACATCACCTGGGTTTCGCCGGAAGGCGCCGGCGGGCCGACTTACCCGAATATGTAAGCCGATTCGCTGAACATCAAGGCTCCCGACATGGGGGCCTTTTTGTTGCCTGCGATTCTGTCAACCACACCGAACCCATGTGGGAGCGAGCCTGCTCGCGATAGCGGCGCGTCAGTCGACATTCATCTTGAATGACAAGGCGCTATCGCGAGCAGGCTCGCTCCCACAAGGAATCCTGAGTGATCAAGCGACGCGCTCTTCCCCGGGACTGCGCTCGAAGTAACGCTTGTACTCCCGGCTGAACTGCGACGAACTCTGATACCCCACCTGATGCGCAACCTGGGCCACGCCCATGCCCTCGATCAGCAGCAACCGCTGAGCCTTGAGCAGACGCAGTCGTTTGAGGTACTGCACCGGCGACAACAGCGTGCTGCGTTTGAAATGTTCATGGAAGGTCGAAGCACTCATGTTCGCGCAACTGGCCAGCGTCTCGACATTCAACGGCTCGGTGAAATGCGCGTGCAGATGGCTCAGGGCAGCGGCAATCCGGGCAAACTGTCCTTGCTGCTCCACCAGCGCGCGCAGTACGTCGGCCTGGGGCCCGCGCAAGGCGACAAACAGCAGCTCCCGCAGCCGCGCCTGCCCCATGACCTGGCATTCCAACGGATCGTGCAGGCAGTGCAACAAGCGCTCGACACATCCACGCATGGCGTCATCGAGCACCGCACACGTCATCGACTCCGGGGTCTGCGGCGCAAGGCTGCGCCCCGGCACCAGTCCCATGGCCAGCACCAGCTCCCCCAGTATCGCCCGATCGATTGCCACGGAAACCCCCAGCAACGGAGCATTGGGCATGGCGTAGGTTTCGCATTCGAACGGCACCGGCAGCGCCTGGATCAAATAATGCCCCGCACCGTACTCCAGTGTGCGTGGCCCCAGGAACGCCAGTTTGCTGCCCTGGACAATGATCACCAGACTCGGCTCGTAGAGCTGTGGACCACGGGCAACGTCCTGGCTGGCCCTGAGCACCTGTACGCCCGGCAACTGCGTGGGCACGAATCCGTCGCGGGTCGCCAGGGGTTCAATCAGCGAGACCAAAGGGGCATTGGCATCAAGATGACGGGTCAACAACATGGGAAAAACTTCACGAAAAAAGGGATGAAAGCATCATCGCAGGTCTAATGCTTCGTAGGATCAAACCATAGCCAATGTCGGAGGAATAGGCACGACACGCGTAGGAATCGCCATCGCCGCGAAGCGACATGACTCCCACAATGGTCCACCTCACCGTTCACTGCTTAGCGAGGTCCATTATGTACACTGCTATCGGATATGCCGCCCAATCGGCCACCACTCCCCTCGCCCCAATGAAGTTCGAACGCCGCAGCCCGCGAGCCGACGATGTGGCGATCGACATTCTCTACTGTGGCGTATGCCATTCCGACATCCACCAGGCCCGCAATGAATGGGGCATTGCCGTTTACCCGTTGATGCCCGGCCATGAGATCGTCGGAAAAGTCACCGCCGTTGGTGCGAATGTCACCCGCTATAAGATTGGCGACCTGGTGGGCGTTGGCTGCATGGTCGACTCCTGCCGCGAGTGCGAAGCCTGTCGCGCTGACCTGGAACAATACTGCTACCAAGGCATGACGCAGACCTACGCCAGCCCGGACCGTATCAGCGGCGGCCACACCATGGGCGGGTACTCCAACAGCATCGTGGTCAGCGAACACTTTGTGCTGCGCATCCCGGAAACCCTCGACCCGGCCGGCGCCGCGCCGATTCTCTGCGCTGGCATCACCACCTACTCGCCCCTCAAGCACTATGGCGTGAAAGCCGGTGACAAGGTCGGCGTGCTGGGCATGGGCGGCCTCGGCCACATGGGCATCAAGTTCGCCAAGGCCATGGGCGCGGAAGTGACGCTGTTCACCCGCTCGGCGAGCAAGGCTGAAGAAGCCCGTCGCCAAGGTGCGGACCACGTGATCGTGTCCACCGACGCCGCGCAGATGGCTGCTGCCGCCGGGCGCTTCAACTTCCTGCTGGACACCATTCCGGTGCAGCACGACCTCAATCCCTACCTCGACACCTTGCGTTTCGACGGCGTGCATATCCTGGTGGGTCTGGTCGAGCCGATCGATCCGCCGGTACACGCGGCCAAACTGATCATGGGCCGTCGGGTCCTGGCCGGCTCGCTGATCGGCGGTGTTGCCGAAACCCAGGAAGTGCTGGATTTCTGCGCCGAACACAACATCAGCTGCGACATTGAAATGCTCGACATCCGCCAGATCAACGAGGCCTACAGCCGCATGATCGCAGGCGACGTGAAGTACCGCTTCGTCATCGACATGGCGACGCTCAAAGCCTGACGTTCGTCAGACCTTCGCGCCTAGTTCCGCCGACAGCCGGGCTGTGACCCCTTTGACCAGGGGAATCAGCTCGGCCATTTTTTCCAGCGGCATATACGGTACGGTGCTGGCGATGCTGATACCGGCGACGATGCGCTTGCCGGCGTCGCGGATCGGCGCCGCCACACAACGAATCGACGGCTCGTTGTCTTCCAGATCGAAGGCATAACCACCCGCTACATACTCCACCATCCGCTGCTGGAACTGCTCCCAGGATTGCTCCTGATGCTGGGGCCAGAACTGATTCTTCCCTCCCGCCGGCAAGCTGATTTCATACAGCCTTTTCCATTGTTCCTGAGAATCATCGAGCATCAGCGCCTTACCGATCCCGGTACGCGCCAGCGGCATGCGATGGCCCACGCGCGAGCGCATTTCCGGGCCATTGCGCCCTGGATTTTTCAGCAGGTACAACACCTCGTCGCCCTCGCGAATCGCCAGGTGAACGGTGTCACCGGTGAGCGCCGACAACTCGTCCAGGTACGGCCCCGCCAGGCTCACCAGCGGCAACTCTTCCCGGGCCTGAAAACCCAGCTCGATCAGCTTCGGCCCCAACAGATACCCCACTTGCGGCACCACCCGCAGGTAACGCTCATCCACCAGGCAACTGGCCAGGCGATGGGTGGTGCTACGGGTGGTGCCGATCAACCGGGCGATTTCCTTCAGGTCACGGGCGCCGCTGGCGACCGCCTGGACCACACCCAGACCACGCAGCAGCGTCTGGGTGCCTGTGGGCGCCGCGTCCTTGGTGATTTTTGGATCGTCTTGCTGCATATCCGGCCTTCAACAGTGAGCGGGGAACGGGCGGCATTATGGTCGCCCGCCCCGTCGGACTACAACTCGATGCGCTCGACCTTCCCTACCAGCAGGATGTAGGACAGCGCGCCAATCAACGCCAGCACGGCGATATAGGTGATGGCCGGGGCAAACGAATCGCCGCTGGCGAGGAAACCGATGACGATGGGCGTGGCGATGGCCGCCAGGTTACCGATGAAATTGAACACCCCGCCCGTCAAGCCAAGCAACCGCGCGGGCGCCAGGGTCGAGACCAGCGACCAGGTGATCGACGCCAGGCCATTGCCGAAGAACGCCAGGGCCAGGAAAGCGATCACCAACGGTGTCGACTCAACGAAGTTGGCGCCGATGATCGCCGTAGAGATCAGCAGCCCGCCGATGATCGGTAGTTTGCGGGCGAACCCCACCGTGGAACCACGACGGATCAACCAGTCGGAGAAGAACCCGGAACACAACACACCGACGAACGCGGCGAGGAACGGCAACGACGCCAGCAGGCCGGACTTGATGAAGTCCATGCCGCGATATTTCACCAGGTAGGTCGGGAACCAGGTCAGAAAAAACCACAGTGTGGAATTCAGGCAGAACTGGCCCAGGTAAATGCCCCACAGCTTGCGCTGGGTCAGGACGATCCCCAGGTCCGCCCAACTGAACTTGGCCTTGGCCTTGGCTGTATCGGCCTGGATATCCACCAACCCGCCGCCTTCGCGGATCAGTTCGATCTCGGCGGCGTTGACCCCTTTGAAATCCCGCGGTTCGCGATACACCGCGTACCAGATCACCGCCCAGATGATGCCCACCGCGCCCGTGGCGACAAATACCATGTGCCAACCGAAGGCGTGTTGCAGCCACGCTAATACCGGCGTCAGGAAGGCCAGCCCGACGAACTGCCCCGAGGTGTAGAAACCAATGGCCGTGGCCCGTTCGCGCTCAGGAAACCAGGTGGTCACCACGCGGCTATTGATCGGGTAGGCCGGTGCCTCCAGGGCGCCAACCGCCATGCGCAGGACGAACAACGCGATGAAGCTGGCGGCAAAACCGAGCATCACCGTGGCCACCGACCACAGCAACAGTGCAACGCTATACAGAATACGCGGGGGCACCCGATCCACCAGCCAGCCGCCGGGGATCTGCATGGCGGCGTAGGTCCAGCCGAACGCCGAGAAAATCAGCCCGACGTGGATCGGATCGATGCCCAGCTCACTGGTCAGCGCGGGGGCGGCGATCGAAAGGTTGCTGCGGTCCAGGTAGTTGATCACCACGGTGATGAACAGCAGGACCATGATGAAAAAACGCTTGCGGCTGGGCGTCACCAACGACGCTTGCGCGCTCAGGGTGTGCGCTTGCATGTGAGGTGCCTCTTTTTATGTTTATTGAGGAATCGGGGACGTTGAGCGGATCTCCCAGCATGGGAGATCAAATGTGGGAGCGAGCCTGCTCGCGATGACGGTGTGTCAGTTGACTCATGTGCAGCGGACAAATCGCCATCGCGAGCAGGCTCGCTCCCACAAGGGGATCGGGTGAAATCAGAACCCACTCACCACTCAGCAAAACTGCCATCGGCATGGCGCCAGATCGGGTTGCGCCAGCGGTGGCCGATGGCGGCGCGTTCGATGACGTACTCCTCATTGATCTCGATGCCCAGGCCTGGACCGTTAGGGATTTTCACGAAACCCTTGTCATAGTCGAACACCCGCGGATCCTTGATGTAATCCAGCAGGTCGTTGCTCTCGTTGTAATGGATGCCCAGGCTCTGCTCCTGGATGAACGCGTTGTAGCAGACCGCATCCAGTTGCAGGCACGCCGCCAGGGCGATGGGGCCCAGCGGGCAGTGCAGCGCCAGCGCCACGTCGTAGGCCTCGGCCATGTTGGCGATCTTGCGGGTTTCGGTGATACCGCCGGCGTGGGACGCATCCGGTTGGATGATGTCCACGTAGCCTTCGCTGAGTACACGCTTGAAATCCCAACGCGAGAACAACCGCTCGCCCAGGGCGATCGGGGTGCTGGTCAGCGGCGCCAGTTCCTTGAGGGCTTCGTAGTTTTCGCTGAGCACCGGCTCTTCGATGAACATCAGCTTGTAAGGGTCGAGCTCCTTCATCAGCACCTTGGCCATCGGTTTGTGCACACGGCCGTGGAAGTCCACGCCAATGCCGACGTTCGGCCCCACCGCGTCGCGCACCGCCGCGACGTTGGCCAGGGCCAGGTCGACTTTTTCGAAGGTGTCGAGAAACTGCAGCTCTTCGGTGCCGTTCATCTTCACCGCCGTGAAACCCCGCGCCACAGCTTCTTTCGCCGCTCGGGCGGTGTCCGCCGGACGGTCCCCGCCGATCCACGAATACACGCGGATCTTGTCGCGTACCTGCCCGCCAAGCAAATCGCTGACTGACACGCCCAGGGCCTTGCCCTTGATGTCCCACAACGCCTGGTCGATACCGGCCAGGGCGCTCATATGAATCGCGCCGCCGCGGTAGAAGCCGCCGCGATACAGCACGGTCCAGATGTCTTCGATATTGCGTGGGTCTTTGCCGATCAGGTAGTCGGACAATTCCTCAACGGCGGCCGCCACCGTGTGGGCGCGGCCTTCAACCACGGGTTCGCCCCAACCAGTGACGCCTTCGTCGGTTTCGACCTTGAGGAAGCACCAGCGCGGCGGAACGATAAACGTGGTCAGTTTGGTGATTTTCATCTTGTTGTCTCTCTTATCAGATGCAGCGCGCGGGGCGCTGGAAAAGTCTTCAGTTCAAGGCATTCCACGCGGCCACGTAGGCCTTGGCGCGCACCGCCACTTCGTCCGCTGTCAGGCCCGGCTTGAACAGCCCAGAACCGAGGCCGAAGCCCTTGACGCCGGCTTCGACGAACACCGCCATGTTGTCCGGCGTGATCCCGCCCACCGGCACCAGCACGGTTCCGGCCGGCAATACCGCGAGCCAGGCCTTGACCACCGCCGGGCCCATTTGCTCGACCGGAAACATCTTCAACACATGGGCACCTTCGGCCAGTGCGGCAAAGGCTTCGGTGGGCGTGGCAACACCGGGCGACAAGTACAGCCCTGCCGCTTTCGCCGCCCGCAACACCTTAGGATCGCTATGGGGCATAACGATGACTTGACCGCCGGCGGCTTTCACTTGCTCGACCTGTTCCGGCGTGAGCACCGTGCCGGCCCCGATCAGGCAATCGGCGGGTAAGGTACTGCGCAGGATGCGGATACTTTCGTACGGTTCGGGGGAATTGAGCGGTACTTCGATGACGCGAAATCCGGCGCCATAAAGGACTTCGCCGATAGCGGCGGCCTCTTCCGGCCGCAGACCGCGCAAAATTGCGATCAGCCCGTTGTGCGCCAGTGCTTGTGTGAGCATGTCAGACCTCCAGTCAGGTTCAGGGGGCGGTGGAAGCGAGCAGCCCGGCCGCCACAGCCAGTTGCCACAAACCACGTTCGGTGGCCTGTTCGGCCAGGGTCACCCGGGCAAAACCGCAGGCGTCGAGGGCCCGTTGATAACGGGCACAGAGTTGAGAATTGCCGATCAGCACCACCGTCGGCAGATGGCGGCTGTCGCGCCGTTGGCGTTGCACGGAGGCCAGGGCTGTCAGCTCATGACCGATCAGGAGGCCGGAAAGGTAATCCGCCTGGGCGCTGGCACTGAGTTCGCCAGTCAAGCCCAGACTGCGGGCACTGAACACGGTGGACAACGGGCCGATCTGGCCGTCCACCGACAACGCCACCTGCACGCCGCGATCAAAAGCCAGGCTATCGAACGCCGTGCCACGTTGCTGGGTGCGGCCCAGAATGCTGTGGTCACTGAGCACGGCGAAGATCTCGCCGGTCATGAACGTATCGAAATGCACGATGCAGCCATCGGCCACTTCCACCCATTTCGAATGACTGCCGGGCAAGCCGATCAGTACCGCTTCATCCGGCAGGCTGTGCAAGGCGCCAAGCACTTGGGTTTCTTCGCCGCGCATGACATTGGGTAACCGCGAACGCTGGATCACCCCCGGCACGATGTGCACATCGACACCGCGAAGACTACGAATGATTTGTAGGGAATGTCCGAGATTGGCGACGTTGGCGGGTGTGTCGCAGTAAGGCGCTTCGCGCCAGCCCTGGGCGCTGCCGACCATGCCGCAGGCGATCACGGGCAGGCCTGGCTGGGCGTCGAGCCAATCGCCGCACGCCTCGTCGAAGGCCAGTTCAAAACCGTCGATGCACACCTGACCGGCCACCGTTCGCGGCCCGGAGGGCAACTGCATGATCCCCGACGCCAGCGAACGCTGTTCGAGCACCTCGCCCCCGGCGGCGAGTTTGTAAGCCCGTAATGAGGTGGTCCCCCAATCGAGCGCAATCAATTGCGCCTGCATCCGTTTCACCTGTTTTGTTTTTTGGCAGTGAGTGCACGGACTATAAACCTGGGTGCAACAAAATCTCAATATATAAATATCACTCCCATATATTGGGATTAAATACATCGACGACAAAGCCAATCGCCATTCGCCCAAGACCCTGCTACGTTTCTGATCGGACGCCAAACAACTCAGGGAAAAAGGGATGGGACAACAGTTGAAAATCCTCGGCCGCACTTCTTCGATCAACGTCAGAAAAGTGTTGTGGACCTGTCAGGAGCTGGAGATCGCCTACGAGCGCGAAGACTGGGGCATCGGCTTTGCCTCCACCCAAGATCCGGAGTTCCTGGCGCTCAACCCCAACGCCCAAGTGCCGGTGATCATTGATGAAAACGGTGTGCTGTGGGAGTCCAACACCATTTGTCGCTACCTTGTAGGCAAGTATGGAGGCAACGATCTACTGCCCGTCGAACCGGCCGCGCGCGCCCGAATCGAACAGTGGATGGACTGGCAAGCGACCGAACTCAACCCGTCATGGGGCTATGCGTTTCATGCATTGGTGCGCAAGAACCCGGAGTTTCAGGACCCACAACGCATCGCCGCCGGGGTCAAAGGCTGGAACGAAAAGATGGGGTTGCTGGAGGATCAGTTGAGCCGCACTGGCGCCTACGTGGCCGGTGCGGATTTTTCCCTCGCGGATGTGCTCATCGGTCTGTCGGTGCATCGCTGGCGCCAGACGCCCATGGAACGCCCGGACTACCCGGCCGTGGCCGCATATTGCAAACGACTCGAACCACGACCGGGGTTTGCCGAGTGGGCATCCGACGCCCACTCATGAAGTGCTCAATTGCCGTTAGCGAAATCCCGTAGCACCTTGCCGTCCATCCGGTAGCGCACCCACTCTTCCTGGGGTTGCGCGCCGAGGGACTTGTAGAACTCGATCGCCGGCGTGTTCCAGTCCAGCACGCTCCACTCGAAGCGACCGCAGTCGTTGTCGCAGGCAATTTTCGCCAGGTGACGCAGCAGCGTCTTCCCTGCCCCGCCGCCGCGCTGGTCAGGCGTGATGTACAGGTCTTCGAGGTACAGGCAGTTGCTGCCCAGCCACGTGGAATAACTGAAGAAAAACACCGCATAACCGATGGGCACGCCATCACGCAGACAGATCAGTCCATGGGCAGTGGAGCCCTCGCTGAACAGGCTGCGCTGAATGTCCGTCACGCTGGCGATGACTTCGTGGCGGGCCTTTTCGTAATCGGCAAGTTCAGTGATGAAGGCAAGGATTTGAGGCGCATCGCTGGGTTGCGCAGGACGAATCTGGATCGACATGAACGGGCCTTGTAGCCAATTGAAAGCGCCATACTAAGCCGCCACGCTGCGCTCGTCACACCTCGAAGACAAATTTTGAGTGACGGTCCCTACGGCACCATTCGTCGCCTGTCAGGCACCAACCCGGATTCAGGACAGCCCAAAATCAGGCAAGCATTCTAAAAAATGGAGGCGACACCATGATCTCATCAAGGCTGACTGCATTCACATTCGCCACGCTGCTGTCTTCGGCGGCTTTCGCAGCCACCACCGACGGCACCGGTCCGACCGATCCGGTACAGGCGCCCAATTCCCCCGCAACCGAAGGCATGCCCAAGCTGAACACCGATGGCACCGGTGGCGGCCTGAACAATGGTCAGCCTCCCGCCAACGGCACCGATCCGCGGGTGCAGGGCAATGATGCGGGTCGTCAGGGCGGCATGAATACGCCGGACTCCAATACCCCCGATAACGCCGAAACCGGCACGGGCTCGAAAACCACCACCGGCGGGTCGGGTTCCGAGGGCGGCGCCAGCCAGTAACCCCCCAGGGAGCGAGCGACGCGCTCCTGGCGGGTGGCTCTGCTCACACACTTGAGGAGAGATTCCCATGCCTCGTGGAAGCAAAGAAAAGTACACAGCCGAGCAAAAGCGCAAAGCCGAACACATTGAAGCAAGTTACGAGAAAAAGGGGTTATCCGAGGACAAGGCCGAGGCTCGTGCTTGGGCGACGGTCAACAAGCAGTCTGGCGGTGGCGAACGCTCCGGTGGGTCGGGGAAGACAAAACCGGCAGCAGAAAAGAAAACCGACCGCAAGGAATCGGCCCGTCGCGCAGCCAAGACCCGCGAAGGTCAGCCGCGCACCAGCAAGGCCTCCCGCGCGACCCAGACTGTGGATAACCTGATGAAAGAGGCCCGGGCGAAGAACATTCCCGGACGTTCGAAAATGCGTAAGCAGGAATTGGTTGAAGCGCTGCGCAAGGTCGGTTGATCGCGGGCGTCAGGAATGACGCCATCGCGAGCGGGCTCGCTCCCACAGGGTTCTGCGCTGTGCCGGAGTTCGGAACCTCCCACAGGGGGATCTGCGCCGTGCTCGGGTTCGGAATCCGGCACAGATCCTGTGGGAGCGAGCCTGCTCGCGATTGGGTCCAGCCCGGTCGGGGCAGATTTCAGCGTTGTTTCATTCGATCGATCACCACCGCCAGCAACAGGATCGAGCCACGGATGACGTACTGGTAGAAGGTGTCGATGTTCTTCAGGTTCATCGCGTTTTCAATAATCGCCAGAATCAGCACCCCGGCGATGACATGGCGAATCATGCCGATACCGCCGCTCAACGACACCCCGCCCAACACGCAAGCCGAGATCACGGTCAGTTCAAAGCCCTGGCCGATCATCGGTTGGCCCGAGGTCATGCGTGAGGCCAGGATCACACCCGCCAAGGCACCGATCACACCATGCACGGCGAAGATGATGATCTTGGTCCGATCAACGTTCACCCCTGCCAACAACGCCGCCTCCTGGTTGCCACCAATGGCCATGGTGTTGCGCCCGTAGGTGGTGTAGTTCAACAACCAGCCGAAAAACAGAAAGCAGACAATGGTGATCAGGATCGGCACCGGCACGCCGAACATCTGGCCGTTACCGAACACGAAGAACGATTCCTGGGACACGCCCACCGCCTTGCCATTGGCAAAGATGTAGGCCAGGCCCCGGACGATCTGCATGGTCGCCAGCGTCGTGATCAACGCATTGACCCGTAGCTTGGCAATGACGATGCCATTGATCAGCCCGACGATCAGCCCCATCACCAGCGCTGCGCTGACGCCGAGGAACACGCTGTTGGTGTCACGCATCACCACCGCCGCGACCACACCGGCACAGGCAATCACCGAGCCCACCGACAAGTCGAAGTGCCCGGAAGCCAGGCAATACAACATGGTGCAGGCCGCGATGCCCGTGGTGGAAATCGCCAGGCCCAGGCCTCGCATGTTCAGGGGTGACAGGAAGTTGTCGATCATCAGGGTGCAGAGCACAAAGATTGCGACAGCCGCCAGCAGCATGACCCAGTCGTCCAGGAAGCGCCGCAGATCCAGGGGTTTGCGTGCCGTTGGCAGTGCATTGTTTTGAATGGTCATGTTTACCTCTCAGTTCGCCGCGTCGGCAACGCGTTGGCGTGGCAGCGCCAGTTGCAGCAGGTTGGATTCGTTGGCCTGGTCACGCGGCAGCTCGCCGCGCATAACCCCTTCGCAGAGCACCAGGATTCGGTCGGATATGCCCATCACTTCCATCAGATCGCTGGACACCACAATCACCGCAATGCCATCGGCCGCCAGGTTGTGGATGATCTGATAAATCTCGGCCTTGGCGCCGATGTCGATACCGCGCGTGGGCTCGTCCAGCAACAAGACTTTCATCGGCATCGACAGCCAGCGACCAAGAATCGCTTTCTGCTGATTGCCGCCAGACAGGTACATGATTTTCTGACCCGCCGATGGCGTCTTCACTTTCAGCGCCTTGATCTGCTTGTCGGCGTTACCCCGTTCCCAGTCGCCCCGCAACAGACACCCCAGGGAGGAATGGGCGCCGCGAGCGCTGATGTTGATGTTCTCGCCCACGCTGCCCAACGGGATGATGCCTTCCTTCTTGCGATCCTCCGGGCAGAGCAACACGCCCGCGGCAATGGCATCCCGGGGTGAACGCAGTTTCAACTGCTGGTCATGCAGAACCAGCCGCCCGTCAGTTTGGCGTTCCAGCCCACTGAGCAACCGCAGCAACTCGGTACGGCCGGCACCCACCAGCCCAAACAAGCCGAGGATTTCACCTTTATGCACCTGGAAACTCACCGGCTCACGCAGGCCCGGGCCGAGCAGCCCCTCGACCTGCAACGCCACATCGCCGCGCTCGCGGGGACGGTAATCGTAGATGTCCTGGATGTCGCGACCGACCATGCAGGTGACCAACTGATCGTGGGTCAGCTCGCTCATGTTCTCGAAGGTATGCACATAACGGCCGTCCTTGAACACCGTGACCGCGTTACAGATGCGGAACACCTCTTCCATGCGGTGGCTGACATACAGCACCACTTTGCCCTCGTCCCGCAGGCGGGTGATGATCGCCATCAGGCGGTCGATTTCCCGCGCCGAGAGGCTGCTGGTGGGTTCATCGAAGGCAATGACATGGGCGCCACGGGACAAGGCCTTGGCGATTTCCACCAGTTGGCGCTGGCCGAGGGACAGGCGACCGACTTTTTCCTGGGGGTCGATTTCGTCGGCCAGGCCTTTGAGCAACGCCAACGCCTGCTGGCGCAATTGCCCACGATTGACCAGGCCGAAACGGGCCGGCAAATGCCCCAGGAACAGATTTTCGGCAACGGTCATTTCCGGCACCAGGTGCAGCTCCTGGTGGATCACCGCCACGCCGCTGGCAATGCTGTCGGCGGTACCTTTGAAAGCCATCGTCTGCTCGCCGATCTGCAGGTCGCCGCTGCTGGGGATGTAGGCACCGCCGAGGATCTTCAGCAACGTGGACTTGCCCGCGCCGTTCTCGCCCATCAAAGCATGGACCTGTCCCGGATGAGCAACGAAACTGATATTGGCCAGCGCCTGCACGCCGGGAAAGGATTTACCAATCCCGTTGAACCGCAAGCTGCCGCCCATGTTGTGTTGCTGTGTCGCTGTTTGCGCTTGCATAACCACCTCGAACTCACAGAGATCAAGCGACCCCGGCACTCGTCAGGCCAGGGCCGCTTTTGAATCAACCGACCATCAGTTCCACAGGCCGATCTTCTCCAGTTCTTGCTTGAAGTTCTCCCGAGTGATCAGCGTCACCTCGTCCATGGCGGTGTACTTCGGTGGCTCTTTGCCGGTGGTGATCCACTCGTACATCATTTCGGCGGTCTTGTAGCCTTCGATGTGCGGGCTTGGCAGCATCGAACCGAAGAAACCGCTGTTGGGTTTTTTCAGTTCGCCGATGGCGTCGGTGCCGTTGATGCCGATCCCGATCACATTGGCCGCGTTGAACCCGGCGCTTTCGGTGGCGCGCACGCCGCCCAGCACTGTGTTGTCGTTCATGCCGCCGATGATCAGGTTTTTCGCCCCGCTGGGCAGTTTCACCAGGGCCGAGTTGGTGGCGTCCATGCTGCCCGGCACGTCGAGGGTTTTCAGCGCGGTATAAAGGATGTGATCGTCTGGAAAGCCGGCCTTCTTCAGGGCGTCGACCGAACCGTCGGTACGTTTCTTGCCCGTATCCAGCTCGTTGTAGGTGTTGATCACGGCATAGGTGTCTTTCCAGTCCCAACCGCGCTTTTTCGCCTCAGCGGCCATCGCGTCGCCTTGCTTCTGGCCCACTTCGAACGCGGCCATGCCCAGGTACGGCACGTCTTCCATGAACTTGCCATCGGAGCCGACGAAACGGTCATCCACAGCAATCACTTTCATGTCATTGAGTTTGGCCTTGGCCACGATGGCCGGGCCGAGAGCCACGTCCGGTGGGCAGATCACGAAGCCCTTGGCGCCATTAGCGGCGAGGCTGTCGATGGCCGAGAGGGTCTTCTCGCCGTCGGGCACGGCGATCTTGATCACCGTGAAGCCCCGGTCCTTACCAGCCTTTTCGGCGAACGCCCATTCGGTCTGGAACCAGGGTTCTTCGGCCTGCTTGACCAGAAAACCGATCTTCACTTCTTCGGCCGCCAGCAAGGTGCTGCTGAGGCTGACGGCAGTAACCGCCAGGGCGGCACGGCACAGGGAACGGATCCCACGACGATGATTCATAGCTGTCTCCTTGTTTTTTTTATTGAAAGCCAAAACGTCCAGGGCCCTGCTCCAACATCAGTGGAAATGCGCAGGCTGGGCGGTCAAACATGTTGCTGTACAGCATAGGTCCAAATAGTCATATCGTATGATGATTGGATTACAGGCGAAGTTTCCGACTGAAATCCCGAAATATTCAGTCGTGGTACATGACCGAACGTCCACCATCGATGGTGATGCACGAGGCGTTGATGAAAGGTGCTTCATCGCTGGCCAGGAACACCGCCGTCATTGCCACTTCGATCGGCTGGCCGATTCGGCGTGGCGGGTGCAGATCCAGCGCACGCTGGCGTTCGGCATGTGGATCGGCGAAGCCGTTCCAGTAGTCGATATTCAATTGGGTTTCGATGTAACCCGGCGCAATGGCATTCACCCGCACACCTTTGGGCGCGTATTCGATACCCAATGCGCGGGTCAGGCCGAGCAGTCCGTGCTTGGCCACCGGGTAAGGGAAACAGCCGGGAATGATGTGGGATGAATGAGTCGAGGCGATATTGATGATGCTGCCCCCGCCCTGCTCAAGCATCTGCGGCAACACAGCCTTGCAGCCGTACCAGGCACCATCCAGGTCGATGGCGAAACAACGCCGCCAATCTTGCTCGGTCATTTCCAGCGGGTCACGAAATACGTTCACGCCCGCGCAGTTCACCAGAACGTCGATGCGACCGTGCAGTTCGACGGCACGACGGGCCATGGCATGCAGGTCCTGCTGGTTGGATATATCGGCTTTGAGTGCCTGCACATCCGCCCCGCGTTCACGCCAGAGGGCTGCGACTGTCTCAACCTTCTCGGCCTGGATATCACTGATGACCAAGCGTGCCTGCTGCGAGGCGAACGCGGCGACGATCGCCTCGCCAATGCCTTGGGCAGCCCCGGTCAGCAGCACAACTTTGTTTTTCAGGCGTTCGCCTTTCGGGGGTTCGGGCATCGGTAACAAGGACAGGGTGTGGGCCATGACTCAAGACTCCTGTCCGCAAGCACGACAAAAACCGGACATCCAGAGATGACCGGTCGAAAGGCTTTTGGAATCGCGTACGCCGTCGGGCGGTACGGAGGAAGATCGTTGCATCACTTCACCTGTCTTGTTTTTTTAGTGTGAGTGCGTGTCGCTGATGGGACCGACTATAAACCCGCTCGCCAAATAATCTCAATATATATATTTACATCCCATATTTTGGGATCTAACCCGCAAACCGCGTACAAGCCACACCGGGTACATCGACTCGCATCGACAACACCGCGCCGTCGAGTGGATGGTTAAGTGGGCTCGCCGCACTGGTGATGTACAGTGTCTTGAGGTCCTCACCACCAAACACACAGCTGGTGGGACGACTGACGGGCAGCTCGATCACCCGATCAACCTGACCTTGCGGGTCCAGTCGCAGCAGGCAGCTACCGTCCCAGCGAGCATTCCAGACATAGCCCCTGGCATCCATTGCCGAGCCGTCGGGGCCGCCACGCGGGTGAGGGCCAAACCAGACCTCGGCGGGGGCCAGGCTGCCGTCGGGATAAATGAAATGTCGGTAAAGCGTGCCGTCGAGACTTTCGCCGAAATACACCGTAGTGCCGTCAGGACTCCATAACAGCGTGTTGGGAATGCCCCGATCGCGCAGAAGCGGCATGACCCGGCCATCGGCGCCAATGCGAAACAGGCCCCCGAATCGTCCTTCAATGGGCAGGTCTTCTGCGTTTTCGCCGATGTTGTTCTGCATGGTGCCGAGCCAGAGCTGGCCCAGGGCATCGCAACGGGCCTCGTTGGCGCGATTCCCTGGCCGGGGATCGGCCATGCACAGCAATTTCAGGCTCGGTTCCAGTCCCGGCGAATCCAGATCCAGTCGATAGACACCGCTGCTCAGGGTCACCAAGGCGTCGCCGCTTTGTGTCGGAATGAAAGCGGACACATGCTCGGGCATCTGCCAGATTTGCACATTCGCGCCGATCAGCCGCAGCGCCTGTTTACCGGCAATGTCGACCCAATACAGTGCTTGGGTCGGCTCGTCCCAGAAGGGGCCCTCCCCCAATATCGCCCGGTGTTCCGTCACAGCCGTCCACATCATTGAACACTCCTGTTTCCCGCTTGCCCGGCGATCTCTGTCCGCCCGGCCATGACGTTAGGGTAAAAACGCTTGATCGCCAGGTCAGCGTTATCGATCAAGGTCATGCAGGCCCAGACGCCCCGCGCCGCGTCACGGGCAGCGATGGCTTCGGCAATATCCTTGTGGATCGGCAACGTGCGGCGCAGCTCATCCGGGTCGGCGGCGGACACCTCGAACGACACCGCCAGCAGCGCGCCCAGGGCCGGGACCATTTGCTCAATAAATTGATTGTGGCTGGCAGCGAGGATGCACTCATGGAAGAACTGGTCGGCACGGTTGTAATCGGCCCCGCTGTCCACCGCCCGCTCCAGGGCATGGTAGGCCAGGCGGATCGCCTGCACCTGATCAGCCGTCGCTCGCTCACACGCCCAGCGCACCGCCATCGGTTCGATGGTACGCCGCAGGTCCAGCAGGTCATCGACAAAATTTTCCGGCAGCCCGCTGCGCGACAGCCAACCGACCACCTGCGGGTCAAACAGATTCCAGCGACGCACCGGCAGCACCCGTGTCCCGACTTTCGGGCCGACTTCAAGCATGCCTTTGGCCACCAGGGTCTTGATCGCTTCGCGGATCACCGTGCGGCTGACGCCCAGTTGCTGGCCGAGGTCGGCCTCAACCTTGATGGTCTGCCCAGGCTTGACCTGACCGGCAGCTATCCAGCCCCCCAGCCAATCGACGGTCGATGCGTGAAAACTGCTGGACATGAACACCCCGGGGCCACTTTCTATAGAGGCCCAAACTAATCATCATATGATTGGGTGTCAATTTGAATTTTACGGCTTCACCCGGGTGGGAGCGAGCCTGCTCGCGATAGCGGTGGATCAGTTAAGACAAGTCGGCCATGCTGCGAGCAGGCTCGCCCCACAGGGATCAGGGTTCCAGGCCTATCGGGAAAAATACCCCACCACTCCATACCCCCAACCACCTCTGCCCGTCGATCTCGCGACTGACCGCCAGCTCCACCAACTGGTAGAACACATTGCGATGGATCAGCGCTTCGAGGTTGCTGCGTACGTGCACGTAGGGCGCGGGTTCCTGGGTTTGCGGATCGATCACCACCCGCATCGGATGTTCGCCGCCGGCCTCAGTGGTTTCCTCTACGTTGGTGGTGAAGCGCAGTCGCTGCTGCTCACCCTGCCCTTCAACCTCCAGGGTCACCGCCACAAACGGTGCATCGTCGACCTTGATGCCAACTTTTTCCACAGGAGTGATCAGGAAGTAATCATCGCCGTCGCGGCGGATGATAGTGGAGAACAGCTTGACCATTGGCTTGCGCCCGATTGGCGTACCCAGGTAATACCAGGTGCCATCACGGGCGATGCGCATGTCGATATCGCCGCAGAAGTCAGGATTCCACAAGTGGACTGGCGGCAAACCTTTGGTCTTGGGGATCTGCCCCAGCAGGTCATTGGCTTTTTGCGGTCCGCTCATGGTGACTCCTTGAATGTTACTGGTCGCTCACTCCCAACAGGCTGCGGGCATACTCGCGCAAAGGGGGAGCGATCAGGTCTTCTGGCTGTTTGTCGTGCAACGTCAGTAAACCGCCACGACTCTTGATGCGTGCAGTATCAATCAAATACTGGGTACTGGTCTCGATCAACATGATTTGAATGACGCTGGTGTCGACACCCAAACGGTCCACGGCCTCTTCATCCAGCCATTCGTCGGTGTTGCCGATACGGTTGTCGGCCTTGGCGAACCGCGTATACAGCAAGTAGTGAGCACCGGCGGCTCGGGCTTCGCCCATGGCTTGGTCCAGGCCCTCAGGAACCCGGGCACGACGCACCATGGGGAAATACTCGATGAAACCGTTGAAGGCCTCTTCAGCGACGACATTGGGCCGTGGGTAGGCACTGCCGGGAGGCGCGAAGGCACCCTGGGCAATGTAGATGAACGAATCCGGCTGGATGCGCAGGTTATTCACACGCCGGCTGTCGCTGTGGTCCAGCAAACCGGCGTCGCTCATGTGATAGCGAACGCCCTCCCCCATGTCGCTGACATTCATGCAGCCACCGAGCGCCAAAACGGCCAGCAGCAAAACCAGGCTACGCATCCTACCCTCCAAAAACCGGTGACGGAAAACCGGCGAATGGCCATTGGATGCAGCTTTTGCGCCAGCTCATCGAAATGGGGGTGTCAGACACATCCAAGTGAAGGGGAAATTGCTATCGCGGGCAAGCCTTGCTCCCACAGGTACGGTGTTCACCTGGGAGCAAAGCTTGCCCGCGATAGCATTCGTCAACCGCCGATGATTTTCATGATGGTTGCGCCGCCAGAGAACGCCACTTCCTGCTTATCCCCCAACGCCT
This sequence comes from Pseudomonas sp. FG-3G, assembly GCF_901007645.1. Lineage (NCBI taxonomy): Bacteria > Pseudomonadati > Pseudomonadota > Gammaproteobacteria > Pseudomonadales > Pseudomonadaceae > Pseudomonas > Pseudomonas sp. FG-3G. The sequence goes on along the minus strand of NZ_CAAKGZ010000013.1, from coordinate 139,027 downwards.
TGACCAGCAAGCGCTGCAGAGCCGGCAAGGCCTGATGCCGGGGTTTGTCCAGAAGATCGCCGACAAAGTGCCGGTTGCTCGACGACAGGCAGCCATGCAGCCAACCCGTGGAGGACAGCCGCAACCGTGAGCAGGTACGGCAGAACGGCACGCTTTCGTTAGCGATCACGCCAAAATGCCCTAGCCCCGGAATTTCATAGCGCACTGCGGTGGCATCCACTGGAGCGTCGGCTTGCAGGTACTCGTACTGGTCGCCGATCAGGCTCAGCAACTGCTGAAGGCTGACGAATTGCTGCAGGAACGCGTTGGAGTCGCTGGCCAGGTGCCCCATGCGCATCAGCTCGATGAAGCGCAGCTCATAGCCGCGCTCCAGGCAGTACTCGAGCAGTGGCATCACCTGATCCAGGTTCTGCCCGCGCAACGGCACCATGTTGACCTTGATCTTCATTCCCGCAGCACGGGCCTGATCCATCCCGTCGAGCACGGTTGCCAGATCGCCACCGCGGGCGATACTGCGAAACGCCCCTGGGTCCAGGGTATCGAGGGAAACGTTGATGCGGCGGATGCCGGCATCTACCAGCAAAGGCAGCTTTTTGGCCAGTAACTGACCATTGGTGGTCAGGCTGATGTCCTCCAGGCCCATCTGCCCCACCGCCATCATGAAGCTTTCAAGCTTGGGGCTGACCAGCGGCTCGCCGCCGGTGATGCGCAGCCGCTCGATACCGGCAGCTTCGATCAGGTAGGCCACACCGCGCGCCATGGCCTCGGCCGACAGTTCATCCTGCGCAGCCACCAGCCGCTTGCCGTTGGGCACGCAGTAGGTACAGGCGTAATTGCAGGCTGAAGTCAGGCTGATTCGCAAATTGCGGAAACGCCTGCCTTGACGGTCAACGATCATGGATCACTCCGGCGAAAGAAGAATCGGACTTACGAAACTTGACCCAGAACTCAAGTTTTCGCAAGGCCCAAGCCTGAGTATATTCCTGGGACACTGCGCCATGTAAGCGGACATGGCGCAATCAGGCAGCTGAATGACTTAGCTGCTCGGAACGTCGGTGTCACGCTTGCGCTTGTTGCCCATGCGAACGCCTATGTCCATCAGGAACTGGAAGAAGCCTTCCTGGTCTTCCAGCACGTTGCTCCAGAACGGCGAGTGATACAGCGCCACCGCACCGTGCACCAACGCCCAGGCGGCGCAGTAGTGGAAATAGGGCGGCACGTCTTCGAGCTTGCCTTCACTGATCCGGCCTTTGATCAGCAGGGTCAGGCGCTCGAAGTTCGAGGCGCGGATCTTGTGCAGTTCCTCGACCATCTCCGGCACTTGGTTGCCCTTGACCACCTTCTCTTCCAGGCGGTCGAACAAGCGATAACGCTGCGGATCGCGCATGCGGAATTCGAAGTAGGCCCGGGACAGGGCCTCCTTGTCCTTGTCCACATCGGCCGAATGCAGCAGCTCATTCAAATCGCGCTCGTAATCAAGCATCAGGCGCAGGTAGATCTCCGCCTTGGATTTGAAATGTTTATAAATCGTGCCTTTGCCGATACCCACGGCATCCGCAATCATCTCGACGGTGACGCTGTCTTCACCCTGGTCGAGGAACAACTTGAGCGCGGTGTCGAGAATTTCCTGCTCGCGGCGACGAAACTCACGGACCTTACGGGGTTCTTTGTGCATAAGAAAAAGGTCTGAAGGGTCAAAATTCGAAGCCGAGTATTATGCCTAACTTACGCAAAAATGCACGGATCATCCGTTCCCAACCACAGTTCTTCACAAAACCGTGCAGCTCCAGCTTCCTGTCATTCGCTTCGCCGCACCGTAACGACTGGCTTTGACGGCAGTGAGAACTTATCCGAAGCGAGCGTATTCCAAATTTGTTTAAAAACCAGCCCGGCTAAACTGGACGCGTCAGCATACTGATCAATACTTGAACTGTCGGCGCGACATCTCCCCCAAGTGACGCGCCGGTAAAGGTACCAACGGACCGCGTGCCTTTGTTTTACTCCTAATGGTCTTAACCCGGATTCACCCCCCAGAACCCGGGTTTTTTTTGCCTGAAACTCAGGCAGACGCCGCGCGGACATGGGCCAGCGGAAACAGCCGCTTGAAGTTCTCTGTAGTCTGTTCGGCAAATCGCTCGTAGGACTCGCCCCGCAACATCGCCAGGAACTCCGCCACTTCCCGCACGTATTGCGGAAGGTTCGGCTTGCCACGATACGGAATCGGCGCAAGGTACGGTGAATCGGTTTCCACCAACAGGCGATCTGCCGGCACTTTGCTGGCCACATCCCGCAGTGCATCGGCATTGCGAAACGTGACAATGCCGGACAAGGAAATGTAATAGCCCATGTCCAGCGCGGCCTTGGCCATGTCCCAGTCCTCGGTGAAGCAATGCAGCACACCCGCCTGGGGCAACGAGGCGTCACGCAACAAGGCCAGGGTGTCGGCCCGGGCGCCGCGGGTGTGGATGATCACCGGTTTGCCAGTCTGTTGCGCGGCCTCCAGATGCAGCCGGAACGAAGCCTGCTGGACCTCGGCGGCTTGCGGTTCGTAGTGATAGTCCAGGCCGGTTTCGCCAATGGCGACCACCCGTGGATGGTCGAGCTCGCGCAACAGCCAATCCAGGGCAGGCGTAGCGTCGGGCTGGACGTCCAGAGGATGGATGCCGACTGAACAATCGACATCTGCATAGCGTTCGGCCAGGGCTTTGACGTCGGCGGCATTGTCGGCGCTGACGCCGATGCACAGGAAGTGACCGACACCGCGCTGGCGGGCGGCATCCAGTGCAGCATCCAGGGAGCCGTCGTGGGCGGCGAGGTCGAGACGATCAAGGTGACAATGGGAATCTACAAGCATAAAGGGCCGGGCTACATCGTATGGGTGGGACGGTCGGATTTCAGGGTTCCGGCCAGGTGGGTTTCGATCTGATTACGGGCTGAGTGGTCGCCGTCGTTGAACTGCACACCAACACCGGCAGCCCGGTTACCCTGGGCGCCTTTGGGCGTCATCCAGATCACCTTGCCGGCGACCGGGATCTTCTCCGCTTCGTCCATCAAGCTCAAGAGCATGAACACCTCATCGCCCAAGCGATAATTCTTGTTGGTGGGGATGAACAGGCCGCCGTTCTTGATGAAGGGCATGTAGGCGGCGTAGAGCACTGACTTGTCCTTGATGGTCAGGGACAGGATGCCGTTGCGTGGCCCGGGACTGACAGGTTCGTTCATGCTGATCTCCGCTGCGATTGAGCTGAGTTTAGGCAGTGTCTGTCAGTTTCGACCAGGCAAACTCGCCCATTGCACCAACAGCGCCTCGAGCAACAGCACCCGATTGAGGTTCGCCTTGCTCAGCACCTTCTGACGTTGGGCAAGAATCCAGTCCTGAATGTTCAAGATTTTATCCTGGCTGCTTTTTTGCGCCAGGTACTGAATCACCTTGCGCATGTCCGCCAGTCCCAGGCCGGTTTCGTCCTCGGTGAGCTGGTAGCGCAGGATCAGACTCGACCAGTCACAGAACCAGTCGAACAGCAGAAGCAGCGGGATGGCGTTCCAGCCTTCTGCCAGTTGCGTGGGAGACTGTTGCTGCTTGAGCAGCTTCTTCACCCCATCCACCACCAGCGCCCGTTGTTCACGCACACCCTGGGCCTGAAGGCTGACGGCCGCCAACGGCGAGCCGGCGGCAAGGGTCAGCAACTCGACGCGTTCTTCGTCGCTGCTGTCAGGCAAGGCCTCGGCCAACCACTTCAAGCTCATCGCCTCACTGGGCAACGGACAGGCCTGCTGTACGCAACGGCTTTTGATGGTTGCCAGCAAGCGGCTCGGCTGGTGACTGACCAGCAATAGCACGGTATCGCCGGAAGGCTCTTCAAGGCTCTTGAGCAAGGCGTTGGCGGCATTGATGTTCATCGATTCCACCGGCTCGATCAGCACCACCTTGCGCCCGCCCATCTGCGAGGTCTGGACCACGAAGCTGACCAGATCCCGGACCTGGTCGACCTTGATCGCCTTGTCCGCCTCCTCCGGTTCCAACACGTAATTGTCAGGATGACTGCCAGCCTTGAGCAACAGGCAGGACTTGCACTCACCGCACGCGTTCGAGACACCCGGGCGCTGGCAAAGCAGGCTGGCCATCAGACGCTCGGCCAACGCCCGCTTACCGATACCGACCGGGCCGTGCAGCAGATAGGCATGGGCATGCTGTGCCCTTCCGGCCAGTTGCTGCCAGAGTCCGTCCTGCCAGGGATAGGCTTCAGCCACGGGCACGCTCCAGCAAACGCGGCAACAAACCGTCCAGCGCCTGCTGGACTTGCGCCAACGGCTGAGCGGCATCAATCAACAGATAACGCGCCGGATCGGCCTTGGCTCGACTCAAAAAGGCATTGCGCACCGCGTTGAAGAACGCCTGGCCTTCCAGTTCGAAACGATCCAGCCGGCCCCGGGCGCTGGCGCGGGCCAGGCCGATTTCCACCGGTAGATCGAACACCAGGGTCAGGTCCGGCCGCAGGTCACCCTGGACGAAGGTTTCCAGCGCGGCGATGCGCTCCAGGGACAAGCCCCTTCCACCGCCCTGATAGGCATAGGTCGAATCGGTAAAACGATCGCAGAGCACCACCGCGCCACGGGCCAGCGCCGGGCGAATCACTTCGGCCAAGTGTTGTGCCCGGGCGGCGAACACCAGCAACAGCTCGGTGTCAGGGTTCATGACTTCTTCGATCGGTGCCAGCAGCACCTCGCGAATCCGCTCGGCCAGCGGCGTACCTCCGGGCTCGCGGGTCAACACCACCTCGATGCCGGCGGCTCGCAGGCGTTCGGCCAGGTATTCGCGGTTGGTGCTCTTGCCGGCGCCTTCAGGGCCTTCCAGCGTTATAAACAAGCCAGTCACGGGCGATCCTTAAACAAAGTCATTGCGAGCGCGGCGGCTCGCTGGCATTCGGTTCGTCGATAGGCTCCTCATCCGGCACAGTCGGGGCCGGACTGGAGCGATAATCGGCTCGGCGCTTGAGCTGATATTCGCGCACGGCGTTATTGTGCGCATCCAGGTCATCGGAGAACACGTGGCTACCATCACCACGGGCGACGAAGTAAAGGCTGTTGCCGGCAACTGGGTTCAACGCGGCGTGAATCGCCTCGCGCCCCACCATCGCAATCGGTGTCGGCGGCAGGCCAGGAATCAGATAGGTGTTGTAGGGGTTTTCTTCCCGCAAGTGAGCACGGGTGAGTTTGCCGTTGTAGCGCTCGCCCAGCCCGTAGATCACGGTAGGGTCGGTTTGCAACAGCATGCCCAGGCGCATACGGCGCACGAACACACCGGCGATCTGCCCACGCTCCTCAGGCACGCCGGTTTCCTTTTCCACCAGGGATGCCATGATCAGCGCCTGATAGGGCTGGGAGTAAGGTAAATCGGCGGCGCGTTGCGCCCACTCTTTGGCAAGCACGTCTTCGAGCCGGTCGTAGGCAATTTTCAGCAGGTCAGCGTCCGATGTGCCACGCACGAAGCGATAGGTGTCCGGGAAGAACCGTCCCTCGGGGAATATCCCGGAATGACCCAGGCGGTCCATCACTTCGCTGTCACTCAGACCGGCGAGGGTCTGCTGGAGTTTTTCATCCTTGGCCAGCGCCGCGCGAACTTGGCGAAAATTCCACCCCTCCACCAGGGTGACGCTGTACTGCACCACTTCCCCGCGCTTCCAGACCTCGATCAGGCTTTCCATTGTCATGCCCGGCACCATCCGGTACTCACCGGAATGCAACGGTTGGCCGGCCAGATTGAAGCGCCAATAGACGCGCAACCAGAAAGCGTCCTTGATCAGGCCGTCCGCTTCGAGGCGCTTGAGGGTTCCGGTGGGGGTGGTCCCGTTGGGGACGTCCAGCAGTTCTTCCTGGGTGATGTTCAGCGGTTGTTGCAACGCCGAATGAATTTTCCAGGCGCAAGTGCCCAACAGCAGCACCGCCAGAACCAGTCCGGTTTCCAGCAGAAGCAAGAATTTACGTCTCACGAATCAAACATCCAATAGCGTGCGGGCAAGGGTCTGCAGTTTACGGGTGAGCGGCCCGGTCGACCAGCGCGCCGAACCGCATGCACGTACCGGCCATACGCCATAAACGCTATTGCAGACGAAGACTTCGTCGGCCTGGTGCAGCTGTTCGAGGCGGATGTCGGTGATGTGCGTGGCGATGCCTTGAGACTCGGCTTGATACAATAATTCGGCCCGCATCACGCCAGCCACGCCACAACGGCTCAGGTCCGCCGTGACCAATTCACCATCGCGCACCAGAAAGAGGTTACTGAAGACGCCTTCGATCACTCGCCCGGACGTGTCCAGCATCAAGCCTTCGGCGTGCTCGGCATCGCGCCATTCGGCGCGGGCCATCACTTGTTCAAGACGATTGAGGTGCTTGAGACCGGCCAGCAAGGGTTGCTCGGACAGACGGGTGGCACAGGGAAACAGGCGAACGCCCTGCTCGGCATGCACTGGAGGATAGGCGGCCGGCGGACTGCCCTGCAGGATGCGCCGGGACGGCGCCGAGGGATCAGCGCCATAACCGCGAAGACCATCACCGCGGGTCACGATCAACTTAAGTACGCCGTCACCCAGGCATTGCGCGTAGGCGCGCAACTCAGCCTCCAACGCCCCCATGTCAACCTGGAGCGTCAACCGCTGACAACCTAGCGCCAGACGCTGCAGGTGACGCTCAGGCAACACCGGTTTGCCATTGCGCACAGCGATGGTTTCAAACAACCCATCGCCGTAAGCCAGGCCGCGGTCCTTGAGCGACAGAACGTCGGCAGGCTGACCGTCGACCCAGCTTTCCATCAACCAGCGAACCGGCGGAACACCAGCGAGCCGTTGGTACCGCCAAAGCCGAAGGAGTTGGACAGCACTACATCGATGTCCATGCCACGCGCCGTGTGTGGCACGAAGTCCAGATCGCAGCCTTCGTCCGGCTCGTCAAGGTTGATGGTCGGTGGCGCGACCTGGCTGTTGATCGCCAGTACGCTGAAGATCGCTTCCACCGCGCCCGCGGCACCCAGCAGGTGGCCGGTCATGGACTTGGTCGAGCTGACCGCCAGTTTGTAGGCGTGCTCACCGAACACGGTCTTGATGGCCTGGGCCTCGGCAAGATCGCCCGCCGGGGTCGAAGTGCCATGGGCATTGATGTACTGCACCTGCTCGGCGTTGACCTTCGCGTCACGCAGTGCGTTGGTGATGCAGCGGGCAGCACCGGCACCGTCGGCGGGTGGCGAGGTCATGTGGTAGGCATCGCCACTGGTGCCAAAGCCAATCAGCTCGGCATAAATGGTCGCGCCGCGCGCCTTGGCATGCTCCAGCTCTTCGAGTACCAGCGCGCCGGAACCGTCGGACAATACAAAGCCGTCTCGGCCCTTGTCCCACGGCCGACTGGCGCGGCTCGGTTCGTCGTTGCGGGTCGACAGCGCACGGGATGCGCCGAAGCCACCCATGCCCAGCCCGCAGGCCGCCATCTCGGCGCCGCCGGCAATCATCACGTCGGCCTCGTCGTACATGATGTTGCGCGCGGCCATGCCAATGCAGTGGGTGCCCGTGGTACACGCCGTAGCAATAGCGTAGTTAGGCCCCTGCACACCCAGGTGGATGGACAGGAAACCGGAAATCATATTGATGATCGAGCCCGGCACAAAGAACGGAGAAATCCGTCGCGGCCCCGACTCGTGCAGCGTACGGCTGGTTTCTTCGATATTGGTCAAGCCGCCAATACCCGACCCCATGGCCACGCCGATACGTTCACGGTTGGCATCGGTGACTTCAAGACCGGCATTACGTACGGCCTGGAATCCGGCTGCCAGGCCGTATTGAATGAACAGGTCGAGCTTGCGGGCCTCTTTGACCGACAGGTACTCCTCGACATTGAAACCCTTTACCGAGCCGCCAAAACGGGTGGAATAGGCAGAAAGGTCGGTGTGTTCGATCAGACCAATGCCACTACGGCCAGCCAGAATGCCCTGCCAACTGCTCGGCACATCCGTGCCCAGTGGCGACAACATACCCATACCGGTGACTACGACGCGTCTACGCGACACAGCACTCTCCTTTATTCTAATGACGACTTTGCATCAGGCCTAAAGAAAAAACCGCACGCCATGATGGCAGTGCGGTTTTTCCATGACAGCTAGCGACGACTAAAAATAATTAAGCCTGATGCTTATTGATGTAGTCGATAGCCAGCTGAACAGTAGTGATTTTTTCAGCTTCTTCGTCAGGGATTTCGGTCTCAAATTCCTCTTCCAGAGCCATCACCAGCTCAACGGTGTCAAGGGAGTCGGCACCCAGGTCTTCAACGAAGGCAGCTTCGTTCTTCACTTCTTCTTCTTTGACGCCCAGTTGCTCGGCAACGATTTTCTTGACGCGCTCTTCGATGGTGCTCATACCTTGTTTTCACTCCTAATGGACAAATTCAGGCAGCTGGCCGGTGGGTAAGTGTATAGAAAGACTTTTCGGTTTTTCAACCGAAAGCTTCACTCCTCAAACCCAGCAGCCCGCCGCCTATAAATAGATTGCAGCTTTATAACGGATTTTAGACAGCTCGTATGACATTTTTTTGAAGCAATCCGTCACATTTAACTCATGTACATCCCGCCGTTTACCGGGATTGTAGCCCCAGTCACGTATGCCGCACCATCCGACGCAAGAAAAGCGACCACGCACGCGATTTCTTGAGCTTGCCCCAGACGACCCAGCGGAATTTGTGTCAACAAGGCTTCACGTTGCGCTTGCGGCAGTTCACGGGTCATGTCGGTATCGATGAAACCCGGGGCTACCGAGTTTACCGTAATCGAACGCGAACCCACTTCACGCGCCAGCGCACGACTGAAACCTTCCAGACCGGCTTTGGCCGCAGCATAGTTTACTTGGCCTGCGTTGCCCATGGCACCCACAACCGAACCGATACTGATAATTCGACCCCAGCGAGCCTTGGTCATGCCACGCAGAACGCCCTTGGACAGCCGGTACAGGCTGTTCAGGTTGGTATCGATCACGTCGAACCATTCGTCATCTTTCATGCGCATCATCAGGTTATCGCGGGTGATGCCGGCATTATTGACCAGGATTGCCGGCGCACCGAACTGTTCCTGAATGCTTGCCAGCACCGCCGCAACGGATTCATCGCTGGTGACGTTCAGTTCAAGACCGGTGCCTTGGATGTCGTTTTCCTTCAGGGTAGCGGCGATGCGCTCGGCGCCCGAAGCGGAAGTCGCGGTACCAACAACGATGGCGCCTTGACGACCCAGTTCCAGGGCAATGGCCTGGCCGATGCCACGGCTTGCACCGGTCACCAGTGCAACTTTACCTTGCAGACTCATGCAAGCTTCTCCTGTTCAGGCCTGCGCTGCACGGGCGGCAGCGAAAGCATCTGGGGTATTGAGATTGGAAGTCGATACGCCTTCGGCGCAGCGTTTGTTCAGACCGGCCAGCACTTTACCAGGACCGCACTCGACCAGTTCGGTCGCGCCCTTGGCCGCCAGGGTCTGCACCGATTCGACCCAGCGAACCGGTTTGTAGAGTTGCTCCAGCAGATCGCGCTTGAGGGTCTCAAGATCCGCAGCCACATCGGCGCTGACGTTCTGTACCACTGGAATCTGTGGCGCCTGCCAGTCAATGGCAGCGATAGACTCGGCAAAACGCTCAGCGGCCGGACGCATCAGTTCGCAGTGCGACGGCACGCTGACGGGCAACGGCATGGCACGCTTGGCACCACGGCTCTTGCACCCTTCAATGGCGCGTTCTACAGCAGCCTTGGCACCGGCAATCACCACCTGGCCAGGTGAATTGAAGTTCACAGCGCTGACCACTTCGCCTTGCGCGGCTTCGGCGCAGGCTGCCAGCACATCGGCATCTTCCAGGCCGAGAATCGCAGCCATGCCGCCCTGCCCGGCCGGAACGGCCTCCTGCATCAACTGGCCACGACGCTCCACGAGCTTCACCGCGTCACCCAGGCTCAGACTGCCAGCAGCCACCAGAGCGCTGTATTCGCCCAGGCTGTGTCCGGCAACGAACGCCGGACGCGCACCGCCCTCGGCCAGCCAGAGGCGCCAGAGTGCGATCGAGGCGGTCAGGATGGCTGGCTGGGTTTTGTCGGTTTGATTGAGTTGCTCTTCCGGCCCTTGCTGGGTCAGTGCCCACAGGTCATAGCCCAGAGCATCGGAAGCTTCTTTGAATGTTTCGAGGATCAACGGGTATTGCGCGCCCAGCTCGGAAAGCATGCCGAGGGACTGCGAACCCTGCCCAGGAAAGACGAATGCGAGAGAAGCAGACATGAAAACAAAGCCCCTAATGATCTTGTCGTCAAAAATTGACGCCCCAGGGGGCGCTAGGAAACTGACAGTTGGATGGCGGCTTGAACCGACCGGTCACATTTAAGCATTGTCAGACGAAAACGCCTAAGTTAACAAATCTTCGAGGCGCCCATGAAGACGCTCCGGCAGGTTTTCCTGGATTTCGATCAGCGCGCGATTGATCGCACTTTGAAACCCCTGCACGCCCGCCGAACCATGACTCTTGATCACAATGCCCTGCAGCCCAAGAAAACTTGCACCGTTATGCCGCGCCGGCGCCAGGTCCGCCTGCAGCCGACGCATCAACGGCAACGCCAGGGCACCGACCATCCGCGAGGCCAGGTTCTGCCTGAACAGCTTCTCGATACGCGCCCCGATCATGGTCGCCAGGCCTTCGCTGGACTTGAGCAAAATATTGCCGACAAAACCGTCACACACCACCACGTCCGCCTCACCCCGGTACAACCCGTCGCCCTCAACGAAGCCGATGTAATTGATACCTCGCGCAGCCTGCAACAACGTGGCTGCCAGCTTGACTTGCTGGTTACCCTTGATGTCTTCGGTACCGATGTTCAGCAGCGCCACACGAGGGCGCACGATACCCAGGGTTTCAGCCGCTACCGAGCCCATCACTGCAAATTGCAGTAGATGCTCGGCACTGCAATCGACGTTGGCGCCCAGATCAAGGAGCTGGCAAAAACCACGCTGGGTGGGGATGGCCGCGACCATCGCCGGCCGGTCGATGCCCGGCAAGGTCTTGAGCACGTAACGCGACAGCGCCATCAGTGCACCGGTATTGCCTGCACTGACACACGCCTGGACCTTGCCATCGCGCAGCAGCTCAAGGGCTACACGCATCGAGGCGTCAGGCTTGCCACGCAGGACCTGGGCAGGTTTTTCGTCCATGGTGATGACTTCGGACGCAGGTGCGATCGTCAGGCGCGAACGATCCACAGCCGATTGGCCGTTGAGCATTTCTTCTAGAAGGGAGGGTTGACCGACGAGGGTCAGGTGCAACGAGGGTGTAGCATTCAGACAAGCAAGGCTGGCCTGAACAATGCTGCGGGGACCGAAGTCCCCGCCCATTGCGTCAATCGCGATGACTTGAGCGGACAAGGATTACTCGTCAGCGCCCTTGTCGATCACTTTACGACCACGGTATACGCCTTCTGGCGATACGTGGTGACGCAGGTGAACTTCACCGGTGGTTTTTTCTACAGACAGGGTGCTAGCCTCGAGAGCGTCGTGCGAACGGCGCATGTCACGGGCAGAGCGGGATTTTTTGTTCTGCTGAACAGCCATAATTGATTAACTCCTAAACGTTTGGGTCACGCTTTAACTGCGCCAATACACTGAACGGGTTGGACCGCGTTACCTCGTCCTCGCTCGGTTCGGGCTCATCTGCTCCCGCCGGCTGCTGGCATTCTTCCGGATGATGAGCAGGCACAATGGGCAAGGCGAGCAGAAGCTCCTCCTCGATCAGTGACTGCAGATCCAATGGATCTTCGCCCAGTTCCAGCACGTCATAACCTTTCGGTAACGACTGGGTATTCGCACCCTCCTTCACCACGGCGTAACTGCATTCGCTGTGGATCGGCAGGGTGACCAGCTCAAGACAACGCTGGCAAACCATTTTGACTTCAGTGTCGATAAAGCTGTGGATTACCACAGATTTACGTTCATCTCGTTCAAAAACGAATTTGGCCTGGACCGTACCGACATCGTCGGAAAGCGGGTCGCAGAGTCTCTTCAAATCGGCCAGCAGCAGTTCACCTTGAAGGGTGGTGCCACGGTCAGCCAATTTGCGCGGGTCAACGTGAGGTGGAATCGGGTCATTCAACATAGGCGCAGCATTATAGGGATGCCCCCGGCCATGTCAAAGGAAATTCAGCCCTGTCCGTCACTTGCGCGCCTCGCTAGAATTCGCCCCTGCCTTTTGGAGATGCCCATGCTGCCTTTATTACTCGCCTCAAGCTCAGTGTATCGCCGGCAATTGCTTGCCCGTCTGGGGCTACCGTTCGTCTGCAGCTCACCGGACATCGACGAAAGCCGTCGACCTGACGAGCCAGCACTCGACCTGGTAAAACGCCTGGCCCGGGAAAAAGCCCAGGCCCTGGCGAGCAGCCATCCGGCGCATCTGATCATCGGTTCGGACCAGGTGGCCGTGCTCGGCGAGCGCATCCTGGGCAAGCCCCATACATTCGAGAACGCCCGCGAACAACTGCTGGCCGCCAGCGGCGCCCGGATCAGCTTTCTGACCGGCCTGGCGGTACTTAACAGCCAGACCGGCGCCTGCCAGGTCGATTGCGTTCCGTTTACCGTCCACATGCGCACGCTGGACCCTGCACGCATCGAACGCTACCTGCTGGCCGAGCAACCTTATGACTGCGCGGGCAGCTTCAAGGCCGAAGGGCTTGGCGTGAGCCTGTTCCAGAGCACGGAAGGGCCAGACGCCACCAGCCTGGTTGGCCTGCCACTGATTCGCCTTGTGGATATGTTGCTGGCCGAGGGCGTGCAGGTTCCCTAAGCCAACATACAACGTGTAGCGAGGGCATTTATTTGTGGGAGCAAGGCTTGCCCGCGGCGATGCAGGCGCTGCGATGATGCAGACCAGCCGGGTTATCGCTCATCGCGAGCAAACTTTGCCCCCACAGCCAAGCCAAAGGGGATCGCGCAAACCAACGAATTAGCGCAATGCCGGCCCCTGGAACCCCATCCACATCGCCAGATGCTCGGCAATGCTCGCTCCCAGCTTCTTCGAGAAGCGATCAAACGGCGACTCTTCGATGGTGAAATCCACCAGCTCTTTTTCGCCAATCACGTCCCGCGCCACCGAACTGGCGCTGCCCAGGCCATCGATCAAGCCCAGCGGCAAGGCCTGCTCCCCAGACCAGACCAGCCCAGAGAACAGCTCGGGATGCTCCTTGTCTTTGAGGCGCTCACCCCGGCCTTTTTTGACGCTGGCAATGAATTGCTTATGGGTCGTGTCGAGCACACCCTGCCAAAACGCGGTTTCTTCAGGTTTTTGCGGCTGGAACGGATCAAGGAACGACTTATGCTCGCCGGAGGTGTACACCCGGCGCTCCACGCCCAGTTTCTCCATCGTCCCGACAAAACCATAGCCGGCCGCCGTCACGCCAATGGAGCCCACCAGGCTCGCCTTGTCGGCATAGATCTGATCGGCCGCGCTGGCAATATAGTACGCACCGGAAGCCCCCAGATCGGAAATGACCGCGTAGACCTTGGTGTTCGGGTGCAACGCGCGCAACCGGACGATCTCGTCATAGACATAACCCGACTGCACAGGGCTGCCACCCGGACTGTTGATGCGCAAGATCACACCCTTGACCTTGGGATCTTCGAAAGCAGCCCGCAGGCTACCGACGATGTTGTCCGCGCTGGCAGGCTCCTTATGGGCAATCATGCCTTCGATGTCGATCAATGCGGTGTACGCAGAACCCCGCACGGCGCTTTTTTCCATGTCGAACAGGGGCGTGAACAGCAATAGCGCGACAAAGAGATAAACGAACGTCAGCAGCTTGAAGAAAATGCCCCAGCGGCGGGAACGACGCTGCTCCTGCACACCGGCCAGCAAGGTCTTCTCCAACAGCTTCCAGCTTTTGTCGTCACCGTTCTCGGCGCTCGCCTTGGCCGGTGCCTTCCATTCGTCGGTCATGCAAGTATCCCCAGCAAAAACTTAATTAGCCCGCCGGCTCAGCCAGGCGTGCAACTCAGGAAAATGATCGATCGCCAACTGCGGTTCGAAGGCTTGCAGCGCCGCGATCGTCTGCGCGCCGTAACTCACCGCAACCGACCCCATGCCGGCGTTGCGCGCCATCTGCAGGTCGAACGAGGAATCCCCCACCATCAACGCCTGTTCCGGCTGCATGCCGCAGTGAGCCAGGATTTGCTCGAGCATCAGCGGATGCGGCTTACTGGCCGTTTCGTCCGCAGCCCGGGTGATATCGAAATAATCGTCCCAGCCATGGGATTTCAGCACCCGATCCAGCCCGCGACGCGCCTTGCCGGTGGCGACAGCCAAGCGATACCCCTCGCCCCTCAAGGTTTCAAGAGTGTCTACCACACCGTCAAACAACGGCGAAGGCTCAGCCTCCAGCGCAATGTAGTGATCAGCGTAATACTGGCGAAAAACCAGCAGCTCAGGGTCACTGATCTCCGGGTACAGACTGCGGATCGCTTCCGGCAAGCCGAGGCCGATGATGCCCTTCACGGCAAAATCATCACACCTGGCAAAACCTGCACGATCAGAGGCGGCATGCATTGCCTCCACGATCCGACCGATGGAGTTCGCCAGAGTGCCATCCCAATCGAAGATCAGCAGCTTGTATTCAGGATGCACTCAACCGCTCCACGGTCTTGGCCCACATTTCATCCACGGGAGCCTGCAATTTCAGCTCACCACCATCGGGCAACGGCACGGTCAACATGTAGGCATGGAGAAACAGGCGCTTGCCACCCAGATCACGGATTTCCCGGGTGAAGTCGTCATCGCCGTACTTGCTGTCCCCAGCGATGCAATGCCCGGCATGTAGCGTATGGACGCGAATCTGGTGGGTGCGGCCAGTCACCGGCTTGGCCTCGACCATGGTGGCGAAATCACCGAAGCGGCGCAGGACCTTGAACACTGTCAGGGCCTCCTTGCCTTCTTCGTTGACTTCCACCATGCGCTCGCCGGAACGCAGGTTGCTCTTGAGCAACGGCGCCCGAACTTGCTTGATGGAGGTATCCCAACGTCCCCGCACCAGCGCCATGTAGCGCTTGTCGACGCCATCGCCGCGCAATTGCTCATGCAAATGCCGCAACATGCTGCGTTTCTTGGCGATCATCAGCAGGCCGGAGGTGTCGCGATCCAGGCGATGGACCAACTCCAGCTCCTTGGCGTCGGGACGCAACTGACGAAAGGCCTCGATCACGCCGAAATTCAGGCCGCTGCCGCCGTGAACCGCAATGCCCGCAGGCTTGTTGAGCACGATCAGCGCCTTGTCTTCGAAGACGATCGAGGCTTCCAGGCGCTGCAACAGGCCTTGGGCCAGGGGCACGGGCTCATCGCGCTCGGGCACGCGAACCGGCGGCACGCGCACGATATCGCCCGCCTGAAGCTTGTATTCGGGCTTGATCCGTCCTTTGTTCACCCGCACTTCACCCTTGCGCAAAATGCGATAGATCAAGGTCTTGGGCACGCCTTTGAGTCGGGCTAGAAGGAAGTTATCGATTCGTTGGCCGGCATATTCCGGCGAGACCTCGAGCAGTTGAACGCCAGGGGTCGAAGGGGCAGTAGTCGTCATGGCGGCGATGATAACAATTTTTTATGGAATTGAAGCACTTAATCATTGCTGCTATAGTCGCGAACGCCGCCAAAAGCGGCCGGACAGCGGACTAACGGTCAAAAACCGGCCCTGACCAACGCAATTCACGAGGACGAGAGGCCGTCCTACGGGGCTTTTGCTAGATAACGGCAGAGTTTGCAGGTGTAACGAGCGCAGGTGACATGAGGCCTGAAATACGCGGCAAAGCAGAGTTTTGACTCGCCTTGCGCGCCACATTCACGGCCAGTTCACAAAGTGCAGTCACCGGTAGACGACCCCGAGCGAGAGCTTCGGAAACAACGCCTAAATTAGCCATGATGCGTGACCTCCCCTTTCGGAGCTCACGGTAAATGCCAACCCGCTGCGGATTCTGCGCGCGGCAGCACCCGATTATCAGGGATACGTGTAGGGTGGAGATGTACAACCGTCGGACTGTGTAGCACTAGGCTTATATTTAGACGCTTCATCTCGTCCACAGGCGCCGGTTGATTCCTCCTCCTGACTGAGTGCTTGAACAGCCAGCAAGCAGGACGCGTCCGTCGCGACTTCGCCATCATTGGGTCGAACTCGCTGGACACTGGAATGGCCCGGCCACTTCCATGACGCACCTGACACCGACCGTGAGAAGTCGTGTGTGCCGAACGCCGTTTCCGGCAGCCCGGAAACCGACGGTACTACATGAAAAGAATGCTGATTAACGCAACTCAACCCGAAGAGTTGCGTGTTGCACTGGTAGACGGCCAGCGCCTCTACGACCTGGATATCGAATCCGGTGCACGCGAGCAGAAGAAGGCCAACATCTATAAAGGCCGGATTACTCGCATCGAACCAAGCCTTGAGGCTGCCTTTGTCGATTTCGGCTCCGAGCGCCACGGCTTCCTGCCCCTCAAAGAAATCTCCCGCGAATACTTCAAGAAGGCCCCTGAAGGCCGCGTCAACATCAAGGACGTCCTGAGCGAAGGCCAGGAAGTCATCGTCCAGGTCGAAAAAGAAGAGCGTGGCAACAAGGGCGCAGCCCTGACCACCTTCATCAGCCTGGCGGGCCGTTACCTGGTCCTGATGCCGAACAACCCTCGCGCCGGTGGTATCTCCCGCCGCATCGAAGGCGAAGAGCGCAATGAACTGCGCGAAGCCCTCAACGGCCTGGTTGCCCCAGCCGACATGGGCCTGATCGTTCGCACCGCCGGCCTTGGCCGCAGCAGCGAAGAAATGCAGTGGGACCTCGACTACCTGCTGCAACTGTGGACCGCCATCAAGGAAGCCTCGCTGGATCGCTCCGCGCCGTTCCTGATCTATCAGGAAAGCAATGTCATCATCCGCGCGATCCGCGATTACCTGCGCCAGGACATCGGCGAAGTGTTGATCGACAGCGTTGAAGCCCAGGACGAAGCCCTGACCTTCATCCGCCAGGTCATGCCGCAGTACGCCAGCAAAATCAAACTCTACGAAGACAGCGTTCCGCTGTTCAACCGTTTCCAGATCGAAAGCCAGATCGAGACCGCGTTCCAGCGCGTCGTCGAACTGCCGTCCGGCGGCTCCATCGTCATCGATCCGACCGAAGCCCTGGTGTCCATCGACATCAACTCGGCGCGCGCCACCAAAGGCAGCGACATCGAAGAAACCGCCCTGCAGACCAACCTTGAAGCCGCCGAAGAAATCGCCCGTCAGTTGCGCCTGCGCGACATCGGCGGCCTGATCGTCATCGACTTCATCGACATGACCCCGGCCAAGAACCAGCGCGCCGTGGAAGAGAAGGTCCGTGAGTGCCTGGAAGCCGACCGCGCCCGCGTACAGGTCGGTCGCATCTCGCGCTTCGGCCTGCTGGAAATGTCCCGTCAGCGCCTGCGTCCTTCTTTGGGCGAGAGCAGCGGCATCGTCTGCCCGCGTTGCAACGGCACCGGCATCATCCGTGACGTCGAGTCGCTGTCCCTGGCGATCCTGCGCCTGATCGAAGAAGAAGCCCTGAAAGACCGCACCGCCGAAGTTCGCGCCCAGGTGCCGATCCCGGTGGCTGCGTTCCTGCTCAACGAAAAACGCAACTCGATCACCAAGATCGAACTGCGCACCCGCGCCCGTATCGTCATCCTGCCGAACGATCACCTCGAGACGCCGCACTTCGAAGTGCAGCGCCTGCGTGATGACAGCCCGGAAGCCCACACCAATCAGTCCAGCTACGAAATCGCTGCTGCCGCTGCCGAAGTGGAAGAAGTGCAGCCGGCTGCTGCCACTCGCACCCTGGTTCGCCAGGAAGCTGCGGTCAAGACGGCTCCAGCCCGCGCCAATGCACCGGTTCCGACCGAAGCAGCCGCGCCGGCACCGGCACCTGCCGCCGCACCTGAACCAAGCCTGTTCAAAGGCCTTGTGAAATCCCTGGTCAGCCTGTTCGCCACCAAGGAAGAGCCGGCTGCGCCGACCGTTGTCGCCAAGCCAGCGGCTACCGAGCGTCCAGCCCGCAACGAAGAACGTCGCAATGGTCGTCAGCAGACCCGCAACCGCAACGGTCGTCGTGACGAGGAGCGCAAACCCCGTGAAGAGCGTGCACCGCGTGAAGAGCGCGCACCACGTGAGCCACGTGAAGAACGCCAGCCTCGCGAAGCCCGTGAGGAAGTGCCAGCCGTAGCCCGCGAAGAACGCGCGCCGCGTCCGCCGCGTGAAGAGCGCCAACCCCGCGCGCCTCGTGAAGATCGCAAGCCACGTGGCGAGCGTGAAGAACGTGTTCGCGAGCTGCGCGAACCGCTGGATGCCGCTCCCGCCGCTGCTGCCGCCACCGCTGAAGAGCGTCCGGCCCGTCAGCCTCGCGAAGAGCGCGCACCGCGTCCGCCACGTGAAGAGCGTCAACCACGCGCCGAGCAGGCTGCCGCTGCCAGCGAAGAGGAAGTACTGAACAGCGAAGAGCAACTGCAGGAAGACGGTCAGGACAACGCCGAAGGCGATCGTCCACGCCGCCGCTCCCGTGGGCAGCGTCGCCGCAGCAACCGTCGTGAGCGTCAACGTGACGCCAACGGCAATGTGATCGAAGGTTCGGAAGCCTCCGAAGCCGCCGAGAACGCCGAAGCGCCAAGCGCTGCCGACCTGGCCGCCGGCCTGGCCGTCACCGCCGCGGTTGCAAGCAGCTCGATCAGCGCCCCCGCTGAAGCCGAGGCTCACGAACAGGCCGAGCGCGCTACCGCCGTGGTGGAAAACGCACCGGTTGAAGCGCCTGTGGTCGAAGCCACTACCCCGGTAGAAACCACCGCTTCGCCAGAAGTGGAACTCGCCCCGGTTCGTGAAGCCGAGCCTCAGGCAGAAGCAGTTTCCGAGCCTGCACCTGTCATCGAGCAACCTGTGGTTGCCGCTGAACCTGTGATCGAAGCTGTGATCGAGGAAAAAGCGCCGGAGCCGGTTCGCGAAGAACAGACCGCGTTCAACTGGCACGCCGAGCCAGCCGTCGTCGAAGCCGAGCCGGCAGCAGAAGCAGTGAAAGCAGCCGAGCCGGTCGTGGTCGAGCCAGCTCCAGCGGTTCAAGCGCCTGTGGTTGCCGAAGCTCCAGCCCCGGTAGAGGTGGAGGCGCCTGTCCCTGCCAGCGCCCTGACCCCCAACGGTCGTGCTCCGAACGATCCGCGTGAAGTACGTCGTCGCAAGCGTGAAGCCGAGCGTCTGCAGAAGGAAGCCGAACAAGCTGCCGCTGCCGCTGCTCAAGCGCCTGCCGCTGAGCCAGCACCCGTGGAGCAAGCAATCGAGGCAGCCCCTGCCCCGGTCGCTGAAACCACCAGCGAACCCGCTCCCGCTGAATCGGCGCCGGTGATCGACGAACCTCAGCACTCCGCTGAAGAAGTCGCACCTCGCCACACTGAAGCCCTGGAAAAAGAGCACGAGCCTAAACCTCACGCCTGATTCCACCGCCCAGTAAAAAGCCCCGCCTGGTTGACGCCAGGCGGGGCTTTTTTATGTCTTCAGACTTAGTTACATGAGTGTTGGAAGCTGGATGGTGTGGAGCGGGCTTGCTGGCGAACATGGCCCGGCGTCCACCCTTGATGCAAGCTGACGCAGCGCTATCGCGAGCAGGCTCGCTCCCACAGGAGATTGGCGGCGGGCATAAATCTGGCGACCATCGAAATTCAGTGTGGGAGCGAGCCTGCTCGCGATAGCGCGGGCCCGGCTTGCATCAATGTTGCCTGCCCCACAGGAATCCGCGTCGGCTGTTACTTGAAGATCAGCGCTTCAGGCACGTCCACATCCCAAACCACCCCAGGATCGTCCACTGCCACCTCGACCACCCGCGCCCCGGTAAACAACCCCTTGGCGCCGCGATCAGCGGTCAATGCCATCAATTGCGGGCCAAACGCACGACCAAATCCCACGGGATGCCCATACTCACCCGCCAGGACCGGCACACTGATGCCATCTTCGCTGATCTGCGCCACTACCTGCTCGATGCTTGACGGCAGGATGAACGGCATATCACCGAGCACGATCAACCAGCCATCCAGGTCCGGGCAAGCCTGGACACCCGCAGCGATACTGTCACCCAGGCCAGGCGAGTCCAATTGTACAAAATCGCACCCGTAAGCCTGGGCCATGCGAATAGCCTGTGGACGGTCCTCACGGGTCACCAGCACGCGTTTTTCCAGAGAAGGCGGCAAGTTCACCAGCACCTGCTCGATGACCGATCGGACGGCGCCGTCACGCCCCGTGCAATCGGCCAGCAGCTTATCTTTGTCCTGGCCTGCAACCTGACGGAAACGGCTGCCCGATCCTGCCGCGAGAATGATCACGCCAATCGATTCAGTCATCCCGTCTCCTCGCCCGCCGATTACAGCGGCTTTTTCTGACGCAACTCGACGCCATTCTTGATCGCCACGATTTCAGCCAGCAAAGACAAGGCAATTTCCGCCGGCGTATGGCTGCCGATGTGCAAACCGATCGGCCCATGCAGCCGTTCGATAGCCTGTGCAGACAAGCCTAGCTGAGCCAGGTTATCCCGGCGCTTCTGGCTGTTCACCCGAGAGCCCAGGGCCCCGACATAAAACGCCTTGGAGTCCAGGGCCGTGAGCAGCGCCATATCGTCCAATCTTGGATCATGGGTCAGGGCGACAATGGCGGTGCGCTCGTCGGTCTGGATGCTCAACACCGCTTCGTCGGGCATGCCGGAAACGAAGCGGCCATGCTGCTCTTCCCAACCGTAGACAAATTCCTTGCGCGGATCGCAGATCAACACCTCGAAATCCAGCAACCGGGCCATTTCTGCCACATAACGCGACAGTTGCCCCGCGCCGATCAACAGCAGCCGCCAGCGCGGGCCGTAGATGGCCCGCAGGACTTGACCGTCGAATACCAGCGCGTCGGTTTTGCTGGCCGGCGTCAGCAGCACTTCGCCTGTGGCGACGGTCAGCTCACGGGCGACAATCTCATGGCCATCGCAGCGCTCCAGCAGCTGCGCGACCCATTGCGGATCGCCGACCCGTTCTTCGGTCAGGCGCAAGGTACCGCCGCACGGCAGGCCGAAGCGCGCCGCCTCCTCACGAGTCACGCCATAGGTGATGAGCTGCACGGGTGGACCGTCCGCCGGAATACGCCCGTCGTGCAGCCGGGCGATCAGGTCATCCTCGACACAACCGCCCGATACCGAGCCAATCACCACGCCGTCTTCACGCAGGGCCAGCATCGCCCCCGGCGGCCTCGGCGCCGTGCCCCAAGTCTGGACCACGGTGAACAACACCACCCGCTGCCCGGCGCGGCGCCACTCAAGCACGCTACGCAGGACGTTCAGATCAACGCTGTCCATCAGGTTTTGGCCTGCTGCCAGCCCTGCAACTGATAACGCACGGGCAGCTCGCGGATGCGCTTGCCGGTGGCGGCGAAAATCGCGTTGCACAGCGCCGGCGCAATCGGCGGCACACCCGGTTCACCCACACCGCCCAACGGCACCTCGCCCGGCGGCGTGACCAAGTGCACCGCGACCTCCTTGGGAGCCAGGGACATGCGTGCCACTTCGTACATGTGGAAGTTGTCTTGCTGGACCTTGCCGTCCTTGAAGCTGATCTCCCCCACCACCGCATTGCCCAGGCCCATGACGCAGGCGCCTTCGAACTGGGAACGGATACGCTCGGGGTTGATCTGCGGGCCGCAGTCCACGGCAATATCGGCCTTGTGCACGATCAACGTACCATCGTCCTTGACCTCCACCTCCAGCGCTGCCGCCACATAGGTGACGAAGCTGTAGTGCACCGCCAGCCCCAGGCCACGGCCCTTGGGCAGTTTGCGGCCCCACCCGGCGGCCTTGGCGGCGGTTTCCAGCACGGTGCGGATCCGCGCCGTATCGATGGGATAACGCTCGGGGGATTCGCCGTAGTTCCATTCTTCATTCAAGGTGCGCGGATCGATCTTACGGTCCGGGCCAAGCAATTTGACGTGATACGCCAGTGGATCCTGGCCGGCCTTGTGGGCCAATTCGTCGATGAAACTCTGAATCGCAAAACCGTGGGGAATATTCGACACCGAGCGGTACCAGCCAACCCTCGTATGGGCCACCGCTTCGGGGTTCTCCAGGCGCATGTTGGGAATTGCGTAGGCCATGTTGGTCACGCCCATGCCCACTTCGAACGGCGCTTCGTGGGTCATGCCCGGTGCAAACAGTGCGGTAATGCTCGGGGCTACGGTGCGATGCAGCCAGCCGGACGGCATCCCGTCCTGGTTCAGGCCAGCCTTGAGGTATTCGGCCGATACGGTGTGGAAATACGAATGATGGATGTCATCTTCGCGGGTCCATTGCACCCGCACCGCCTGGCCTGGAAACTCCTTGGCCAACACGGCCGCCTCGAGGACGAAATCGGGCTTGGACTTGCGCCCGAAACCACCGCCCAGCAGCGTGATGTGCACGGTAACCTTGTCGAAAGGGATCCCCAACCGTTCGGCGACGCGTTCACGGGTGACCTGCGGCGCCTGGCTCGGTGCCCAGGCTTCGCACTGGCCATCCTTGAACCGGGCGACGGCGACCATCGGCTCCATCGGCGACTGCGACAGGTGCGGCAGGTAATAGGACGCCTCCAGGGTTGCATCAGCCTTGGCCAGCGCGTCGTCCAGATCACCAGTGTTGCGCAAGACTTTCCCGGGCTTGAGGGCCGCGGCTTCCAGTTCCTTTCGATAGGCGACGGAGTCATAGCCGGCATTCGGGCCGTCATCCCACTCGATTTTCAGCGCCTCGCGGCCCTTGATCGCCGCCCAGGTGTTTTTCGCCACTACCGCCACGCCGCCCAGAGGCTGGAACTCGGAGGGCAACGGACGTCCTTCGATCTGCAGCACCTTGACCACGCCCGGTACTTTCAGCGCCGCGCTGCTGTCCACGCGCTTGACCTTGCCACCATAGACTGGCGGGCGAGCCACGACGGCATAGAGCATGCCATCGAAATGTACATCGGCGCCGAACACGGCACGACCGTTGACGACGTCTTCGCCATCGATGGCCCGGCTCGACTCCTTACCGATGTAGCGAAACTCCGAAGGTTGCTTGAGGCGCAGGCTGTCACGGGCGGGAACTGGCAAGGCACTGGCCGCGGCGGCCAACGCGCCATACCCCAGTTCCCGACCGGAAGGCTGGTGCACGACTTTGTGCAATTGAGCACGACACTCACTCGCCGGGACATTCCACTGGGCAGCGGCGGCCAGCTCCAGCATGGTCCGGGCAGCGGCCCCGCAACGACGCATTGGTTCGTACCAGTGGCGCATACTGCGCGAGCCATCGGTGTCCTGGTTGCCGAAGCGCACCTCATCCGCCGGTGCCTGCCGCACCTTGACCTGCGCCCAGTCAGCGTCCAGTTCATCGGCCACCACCATGGTCAGGCTGGTGCGCACCCCCTGGCCCATTTCCGAACGGTTGCAGATCACCGTCACGCTGCCATCGGTGGCGATGCTCACGTACACCTGCGGGTCGTCGATCACACCATTGGGCATGCCCTCACCGCCGAACTTCTTGTCCTCGGCAAAAGCGTCCGGCAGGCCCCAACTGGCGGCCAGCACCAACACACCCGTGGCGCTCGCGCCTTTGAGGAAACCACGGCGGCTGAGGTTGCTCAGCACAAAATCATTGGGCAAGCGGCTCATGCCTTGGCCTCCTTCAGGTGGGTGGAAGCCTGGCGGATCGCAGTCTTGATCCGGTTATAAGTGCCGCAACGGCAGATGTTGCCGACCATGGCCTCTTCGATCTGCTCATCGCTCGGGTTGGGATTGGTCTTGAGCAAGGCGGTCGCGGACATGATCTGCCCACCCTGACAGTAGCCGCACTGGGCCACGGCGGTATCGAGCCAGGCCTTCTGGACAATTTGCCCGACCGGGTCGACATGAAGGGCATCGATGGTGGTGACGTTCTGGCCTTTCACCGAGCCAATCGGGGTGATGCAACTGCGCGCCGGGGCGCCGTCGATGTGAATGGTACAGGCGCCGCACAGGCCCATGCCGCAGCCGAATTTGGTGCCGTTGTAACCGGCCACATCTCGGATGGCCCAGAGCAGCGGCATGTCCTCGGTCACATCCAGTTGGTGATCTTTTCCATTGAGTTTCAAGGTAATCATGGGCACGCCCGCACGGTGATCGAATTATGGGGTCGAGCAATCTGCCGTTTGGACAACGGTTCGGTTGGCGCAGACTGACTCAGGCTAATCGGGCTCTCTTGTGCAAACACGCAGGCGTCTGCACCGGGCCTTCAATGATGCGATGGTCGCATCGTTAGCTCACTAAATTAACCCAGGATTAAGCAAAACGCCCTGCACAATCCTGCACAAATGATCCTTGTGCGAGGTTGTGCAGGGCGCTCGGTGAAAGCCAGGTTCAGTACCGATTGGGCTCCATTTCCAGATTGACCTGAAAACGCTCGGCAATGTCTTTCTGGATACGCAGGGCCAGATCCAGCAATTGCGGCCCGGTGGCGCAGCCGTAGTTGACCAGCACCAACGCCTGCAACTTATGCACCCCGGCGTCGCCTTCGCGAAAGCCCTTCCAGCCGGCCCGCTCGATCAACCAACCGGCGGCAATTTTCATCTGCCCTTGGGGTTGTGGATAAGCCACCAGATCCGGGTATTGCAGCTTGAGTTGCGCAACGTGCGAAGCCGGCACCAGCGGGTTCTTGAAGAAACTGCCGGCATTGCCCAGCACGGCCGGGTCAGGGAGCTTTTCACTGCGGATGCTGCAGATGGCCCGGCTGACATCCGAGGGAGTCGCCTGTTCGATGCCCAGTTCGGTCAACCGCTGGCGGACCGGGCCGTACTCCAGATGCAGATGCGCGGCGCGACTGAGGGCAAAGCGCACCCGCAGGATCAGCCAACGACCCGCTTGCTGCTTGAACAGGCTGTCGCGGTAGGCGAAACGGCATTCTTCCAGGGTGAAATCGTGCAGCTCGCCGGTTTGCCGATCCAGGGCGGTCAGGCCGGCGAACACATCCTTGATCTCCACACCGTAGGCACCGATGTTTTGCATCGGTGCGGCCCCCACCGTGCCTGGGATCAGGCTGAGGTTCTCCAGCCCCGACCAGCCTTGCGCCAGCGTGTACTGGACGAAGGGGTGCCACGGTTCGCCTGCTTCGGCTTCGATCAGCACCCGCTCGCCATCATCGCTGAGCAGACGAATCCCTTGGCTGGCCATGCGCAACACCAGCGCGTCGATATCACCGGTCAGCAGCAGGTTGCTGCCGCCACCGATCACCAGCAACGGCACGTCATTGGCGCTGGCATAGGCCAGCGCCTGGCGGACATCGGCGTCGCTGTGAGCTTCGGCGAATAACCGGGCGGTGACGTCCACGCCAAAGCTGTTGAACGGCTTGAGGCTGACGCCGGCCCGCACCTGCAAGCTCATAGCCGCCCCTTCAATTCGATCACCAGGCGGTCCGTGGCACGCTCGATCAGGTCCAGCACTTGCTCGAAACCCTGCTCGCCGTCGTAGTACGGGTCCGGCACGTCATCGAGTTCAGCCTCGTAGCGACGCAGGAACAGATCCAGTTCGGCCCTGCCATTGCTCGGTTGCAGGGCTTTCAGATTGCGCAGGTTGCTGCTGTCCATCGCCAGGATCAGGTCGTAAGTGGCGAAATCGGCCCGGCTGACCTGGCGGGCACGCTGGGCCGACAGGTCGTAGCCGCGTCGCAGGGCCGCAGCCTGGCTGCGCTTGTCCGGGGCCTTGCCGACGTGCCAGTCACCGGTGCCGGCGGAGGCGACTTCCACCTGCTCGGCCAGCCCGGCCTCGCGCAGCTTGTGCCGCAGGATGCCTTCGGCGGTGGGTGATCGGCAGATGTTGCCGAGACAGACAAACAGAACCCGCATCAGGCCTCCAGCAGGCGACGAACGCGCTCGAGGTCTTCCACGGTGTCGACGCCGGTCGGCGGAGCAATCAGCGCATCGGCGACATGGATTCGCACGCCGTGCCACAAGGCACGCAGTTGCTCCAGGGATTCGGTGTTTTCCAGCCAGCACGGGCCCCAGGCGACGAAATCCTGGAGGAAACCGGCGCGGTAAGCGTAGATGCCTATGTGGCGGCGGTACGGTACGCCGTCAGGCATGACGTCCCGACTTTGCGCGAATGCATCACGAGCCCAGGGCAAGGTGGCGCGGCTGAAGGTCAGCGCCAGGCCATTGAGATCGCTGACGACCTTGACCACGTTGGGGTTGAACAGGGTTTGCACATCCTCGATCGGCTCGGCCAGGGTGGCCATGCGCGCTTCGGGATGGGCTGCCAGATTGTTTGCAACCTGATCGATCACACTGGACGGGATCAACGGTTCATCGCCCTGCACATTGACCACGATGGCGTCGGGTTCCAGGCCCAGCTTGGCGGCGACTTCCGCCAGACGATCGGTTCCGGAGTTGTGATCCTCGCGAGTCAGCACCACTTCGGCGCCAAAGCCCTTGCAGGCCTCCACGATGCGCGCATCGTCGGTCGCCACTACCACGCGCTGGGCGCTGCTTTTGCAGGCCTGTTCCCATACGTGCTGGATCATCGGCTTGCCGGCGATCAACAGCAACGGTTTGCCGGGCAGGCGCGTCGAGGCAAAGCGCGACGGAATGACAACGGTAAAGGCTGCGGTCATTTATCCAGGCGCTCGTCGGTGGTCAGGGTACGGGCCTCGCTTTCGAGCATCACCGGAATGCCATCGCGAATCGGATAGGCCAGGCCGGCGCCTTTGCTGATCAGCTCGGTTTTGTCGGCGCTGAGCTTGAGGGGGCCTTTGCAGACCGGGCAGGCCAGAATGTCGAGCAGTTTGGTGTCCATGAACATTTCCCTGGATAAATGGTTTAAGGCAAAAGCCGATCCGGCAACAGGCGCATCAACTGGGTATCGAACCAGTCCGCGAAGGCGGGCGACGGCGCGGCATCCACCGCCAGGTACCACCAGTGGGGCTCGGCGAAGGCACGGCATTTGACCGCGTCCTTTTCCGTCATGACCACCGGCAACGACGGCGTGAAATTCAATGCCTGGGCGCTGTATTGGGCGTGGTCGGCAAACCCGTGCGGTATAGGTCGCCAGTGTAGCGTTTCGAGGGTGTTGAAGAAACGCCGGGGATTGCCGATCCCGGCCACGGCATGCAGGGCCTGGCCGGGTGGGAAATGGTCCAGTGGCCGCCGTTCGTCGCTGGCCAGGTTCACCAGGGCTGTGGGTCGCAGCTCGAAGGCAAAGCCGTCTTCGCGGTCGGCGCTGGCGCCGTTGAATAGCACGGCATCGACCGATTGCAGACGCTCCACGGGTTCACGCAGCGGACCGGCAGGCAGACAACGTCGATTGCCCAGGCCGCGGGCGTTGTCGATCAGCACCAATTCAAGATCCCGAGCCAGGCGGTAATGTTGCATGCCGTCGTCGGACAGGATCAGGTCCAGCGGTTGAGTCTCCAGCAGCGCCTGGACCGCCCGGCTGCGATCCGGATCGATCATCAATGGCACGCCGCTACGCTGGACAATCAGCAGTGGCTCATCACCCGCGATGTCGGCGCCCTGCCCGGCTTCGACTCGCCAGGGCAAATGGGGTGGTTTGGCGCCATAACCCCGGCTTACCACGCCGACCCGCAGGCCACGGCGCTGGCAATGCTCAATCATCCACAGGATCAATGGGGTCTTGCCGGTGCCGCCAACCGTGATGTTCCCCACGACCACCAGCGGCACGGGCGGTTGGTAAATCTCACCCTCGCCCGCCAGAAAACGCTCGCGTTTGCCCATCACCACCCGACGGTACAACCACTCCAGTGGCCGCAACAGCGTCAGGGCCGGGTGACCTTCGTACCAGGCGGCGAGCAATCGATCAGACATGGCCATCAGGGTGCCGGCGCCGCCTCGACGGTGGTCATGCGCAGATGGCTGAAGCCGAGCTTGCCGGCCGCGTCCATGGCGGTGATGACGGATTGATGTGGGGTCTTGCCGTCGGCGCTGATGGACAGCGGCAAGCTGGTGTCGCCGCCGGACTCCTTCTGCAGCGCATCGATCAGACTCGCCAGGTCGCTCTTGGGCAGCAACTGATTGTTCACCGAAAACGTCCCTTCGGCACTGATCGTGACTTCCAGGTTCTTGAGTTGCTGGTCTTCGGCAGGCGAGCCGCTGACCGCTTCCGGCAGTTCCACCTTGAGCTGGGTTTCCCGGGTGAAGGTGGTGGTCACGACGAAAAACAGCAGCAGGATGAACACCACGTCAATCAGCGACGCAAGGTTGATCTCGACGGTTTCCCGTGGTTTGCGGCGGAATTTCACTTCTTGCCCTCGGCCAGGTCCACGTCACGGTCGCCTTGCACCACCTCGACCAGCTTGATGGCCTCCTGCTCCATGCCCACCACCAATTCATCGATGCGCCGTTGCAGGAAGCGATGGAAAAACACCGAAGGGATCCCCACCATCAACCCGGCGGCCGTGGTGATCAATGCCTTGGAAATCCCCCCTGCCAGCACCGCGGCATTGGCGGTCATGCCGGCGCCGGTGAACGAACTGAAAATATCGATCATGCCTAGCACCGTGCCCAACAGGCCCAGCAACGGGGCCATGGCGGCAATTGTGCCCAGGGCATTGATGTAGCGCTCCAGCTCATGGATGACCCGGGCGGCGGCTTCTTCGATGCATTCCTTCATGATCTCGCGACCATGCTTGGAATTTGCCAGCCCCGCGGCGAGGATTTCACCCAGCGGTGAGCTGGCCCGCAGCTCCTTGAGCCGCTCCTTGTTCAGTTTCTTGTCCTTGATCCAGACCCAGACTTGCCCGAGCAAATGCTCCGGGGTCACGCGGCTGGCCCGCAGGGTCCACAGGCGTTCGGCAACGATTCCCAGCGCCACGATGGAACTCAGAATGATCGGCAACATCATCCAGCCGCCGGATTTGACCAATTCCCACACAGTGACAGCCCCCTCGAAAAAGTGCGCCACTTTATCATACAGACTCGCCTTGCAGGCCCGCCCCGCCGATAACACCGTCGTCGAGGATGACCCGGGTCAAGGTTACGGCCATGGTCCCGCAGACGGCGGGTCGCGCCAGTAGCGCCGTTGGCCGGCCTGAAGGCGCGGTGCTTCGAAAGCCCCCAGTTGCAGACGAATGGCACCCTGTTCGGCACTGTCGTAGATCGCCATGCCCAAGCGGCGATAGCGAGCCAGCACCCGCGGATGAGGATGGCCGAACGCATTGCCCTGGCCGCGGGAGATCAACACCGAATGGGGTTTGAGCCGCGACAACAGCAACATCGAGGATGAACTGCGGCTACCGTGATGGGGCGCCGCCAGCCACTGGACCGGCACGGCCAGAGGCCCGTCGAGCAACGCGCGCTCGGCATGGCTATCGATGTCGCCGGTGAGCAACAACCGCTCACCGCCAGCCTCGACCAGCAGAACGCAGGACCTCTGGTTGCTTTCAAGGGCAGATGACCATTGCCACAGCTCGAACCTGACCCCGTCCCACTCCCAACGCGCGCCACTGTCGCACGCCTCTGCCTGCAGGGTGGCAGGCAACGCGGCGGGGTCGCCACTGACCACCCGGACCGTTGGCAAGCCATTGCGCACCGCTTGGGCGCCGCCGGCATGATCGGCGTCGGCATGGCTGAGCAGCATCAGGTCCAACCCGGCGACGCCCAGCTTGCGCAGGGTCGGCAGCACCACGCGCTCACCCGCGTCGGCCTCGCCAAAGCGCGGCCCCGCGTCGTAAAGCAAGGCATGATGACGGGTGCGTACCAGCACCGCCAACCCTTGACCCACGTCCAGTTGCCAGATTTCGGCCTGCCCCGGAGGCACATCCTCCCTCGGAGGGAAAACCACCAGCAGCACCATGGGCCATCCCAGTACCCGCAGTGGCACGCCTTTGGGCAGCAACAGTAACAAAGCCCCCAGAGCGGCCATGCACCACACCCACAGGGGGATAGCCGCAGGCACCCATGCCGGTATTCGCCCGGCCACCAGCGCCAGCCCCTTGAAGAGCAGATCGAGCAACCCGCCGGCGATCCAAAGCAGCCCTGCGCCCACGAACGGCATCGGCAACAACGCCGTACCGAGCAGCGCCAGCGGCAACACCAGCAGGCTGACCCAAGGCACCGCCACCAGGTTCACCAGAGGCCCGCTGAGGCTGATCGGCAAACCCAATATCAACAGGATCGGGCACAGTCCGACTGCCACCAGCCATTGGGCACGGGTCCAGGTTTGCCACCAGCGCCAGGGCCCCAAGCGTGCGCCGAAAGTAAACATCAGGATCGCCACCGCGACGAACGACAGCCAGAACCCTGGCCGCAGGCTGGCCAATGGATCGAACACCAGCACCCCATTGAAAGCCAGCAGCCACGCCCACCAGGGGTCCGGATGCCGGTAACGCAAACGCCACAGCAGCACCAGGCCGATCATCGCGCAAGCGCGCCGCACCGGCACCTCGAAGCCGGCGAGCAAGCCGTAACCCAAGGCTGCGATAAAGGCCAGCGCGCAGGCCCAAGGTAGCCACGGCAGACGCACCGGCCACATGCCATAACGCGCCGCACCGGCCACCAGCAGGTACACCAGTGCGGCAAGCAGGCCGATGTGCTGCCCGGAGATCACCAGCAGATGGACCGTACCGGTGTCCTGCAGTACCTGCCAGTCATCACGACTCAACCCAGCTCCGTCCCCCAGGACCAATGCCGCCAGCGCCCCGGAGCGGCCCTGGGCGTCGACTTGCGCCAGCGCCTGACGCACGCCGTCGCGCCAGGCACCTTGGGCAGGTTGCTGGAGATGACCGTCCTTGACCGTGCCAGTCGCGCCGATGCCGCGGCTCAACAGCCAGGCCTGGTAATCGAAGCCATTGGGGTTCAGTAGCCCGGTGGGGCGTTTGAGCTTTACCGCCAATCGCCAACGTTCGCCGCTGCTCACAGGCGGTCCGCCGAACCAGGCCAGGCGCATCGACGACGGCAGCCGTGTGCGGCGGGAATGGGCATCGGCCAGTTCAAAGCGCACCACACCTTCGTTATATTGCGGTAAACCGACGACACGCCCTTCGACCCAGCGGGTTTCTCCATCCAGCGCGGCGGGCAACCGATCGTCCAGGGCCAGTTGCGCCGACAGACACGCCCAAGCCAGCCCGATCAGGAAAAAACCCAGCGGATGAGTTCGAAACGGCAAAACCATCAGCGCCAGCACAGGCATGACCGCAATCAGCCACAGCGGCGGCAGCGCTGGGCAAAAAACCGGGGTCAGCAGCCCGAGTGCAAGCGCGACCATCCCTGTGCGCATAAGCCTGTCCTTGAGAGTCTTCTCTTCAGGCATAGTCGGTCTACGGCACGGTGCGCGTTAACAATTGTCACAAAGTCTGAATCAGTCAGCCGTAGAATGCGGACATACTTGCGGCCTCACCGCTTTGAACCGACCGAGAAGCCTTATGCCCCGGCGCCTTTTCAAACGTTACATGCCTGACCCAGCGAGTATTCGGGAACATAAGTCCTTACGTTTTCTCGGTTCCTTGCTGCACGACCCCAACCTTTGGCACCTCAATCGACACTCCGTGGCACGCGCCATGGCCGTTGGTCTGTTCGCCGCCTTTTTGCCGATTCCTTTGCAGATGCTGCTGGCCGCGGCACTGGCCATCACCGTACGCGGCAACATACCGATTGCGGTGAGCCTGGTCTGGCTGACCAACCCCATCACCATGCCCGCCGTGTTTTTCTGCACCTACCAGACCGGGGCCTGGTTGATGGATGTGCCTGCCCGCACGTTACCGGATGAACTGACCTGGGAATGGATCACCACCCAGTTGTCTACCTTGTGGCAGCCGTTTCTGCTGGGGTCGGTGGTGACGGGCCTAGTGCTCGGCGCCCTCGCCTATTTCATGACCATGATCTATTGGCGCTGGTGGGTGGCGCGGCAATGGAAACGGCGCAAGAAAAGCCGGATGTGAAATGCAAAAAGGCCTCCAGTGAATGGAGGCCTTTTTGCATTTCGATGTGAGAGCGAGCCTGCTCGCGATAGCGGTATACCAGTCAGCACACCTGCCGAGTTCTAAGTACGCATCCCTCGCCCACTGACCAACAGCCGTGCACATCCCACATAGAGCACCACGGTTGCCACCAGCATGAAGGTGATCGCGACGCTGATCCGGATGTCCGACACCCCAAGGATGCCGTAGCGGAACGCGTTGACCATGTGCAGCACCGGGTTGGCCAGGGACACGGTCTGCCAGAACGGTGGCAGCAGGGAAATCGAGTAGAACACTCCGCCCAGGTAAGTCAGTGGCGTGAGCACGAACGTCGGGATGATGGAAATGTCATCGAAGTTGCGCGCAAACACGGCATTGATGAACCCCAGCAGCGAAAAGATCGTGGCGGTGAACACCACCACCAATATCGTCACGCCCAAATGGTGCACTTGCAGATCGGTGAAGAACAGTGACAGCAAGGTCACGATCAAGCCCACCGCCAACCCGCGCAATACACCGCCCAGGGTGTAGCCGATCAGGATCGTATGGGGCGAAACCGGCGAGACCATCAGTTCCTCGATCGAGCGCTGGAACTTGCTGCCGAAGAAACTCGAGACCACGTTACCGTAGGAGTTGGTGATCACCGACATCATGATCAGCCCCGGTACGATGTAGTCCATGTACGTGAAGCCACCCATGTCGCCGATCTGCCGACCGATCAGGTTGCCGAAAATCACGAAGTACAAAACCATGGTGATGGCCGGCGGCAGCAGGGTCTGCGGCCAGATCCGCATGAAGCGTCGGACTTCGCGATAAACGATGGTATTGAGGGCGATGAGGTTGGGTCGCAGTTCGGAACTCATACAGCCACCTTCGCCAGATTTTTCTCCACCAGAGACACGAACAACTCCTCGAGGCGATTGGTTTTGTTGCGCAGGCTCTGCACTTCAATGTTTTGCAGCGCCAGTTGGGAGAACAAGCCGGTAATACCGACGGTTTTATCCACCTGGACTTCCAGCGTGTGGTGGTCCACCAGCCGGGCCGGATAGCCGATCAGTTGCGGCGCGGCCTTCAGATCGTTTTTCAGGTCCAGCAGGAACGTCTCCACATGCAGTTGGCTGAGCAACTGTCGCATGCTGGTGTTCTCGACGATGGTGCCGTGGTCGATGATGCCGATGTTGCGGCACAGCTGCTCGGCCTCTTCCAGGTAATGGGTGGTGAGGATGATGGTGATGCCTTTCTGGTTCAGCTCGGTCAGAAAAGTCCACATCGACCGACGCAACTCGATGTCGACGCCCGCGGTCGGCTCGTCGAGAATCAGCAGGCGCGGCTCATGGACCAGGGCACGGGCAATCATCAGGCGCCGCTTCATGCCGCCGGACAATGAACGGGACGGCACATCACGCTTGTCCCACAAACCCAGTTGAGTCAGATATTTCTCGGCGCGCTCATTGGCGATCTTCGGCGGGATACCGTAGTAACCCGCCTGGGTCACGACGATGTCGAAGGTCTTTTCGAACTGGTTGAAATTGAACTCCTGGGGCACCACGCCGATGCAGCGCTTGAGAGCGGCGGGCTCACGGTCCAGATCATGACCGAAGATATTCACCGTACCGCTGGTTTTGTTCACCAGGGTTGAAAGAATGCCGATGGTGGTGGATTTGCCGGCTCCATTGGGGCCGAGCAAGGCGAAAAAATCACCTTCGGCGACGTCCAGATCGATACCACTCAAGGCCTGGAAACCGTTGCCGTAGGTTTTGGTTAGCTGCCGGATGGACAGAGCGGAACTCATATCGGATTACGCACCAAGAAGGGGAAGAAACAATTAGATAAGGGCGCACGGCGAGCAATACAACCACGGCGCACGAAGGCAATGGTGCGTGGCGTCGCCGCACAAGTACAGTCAAGCGTGTCGATAGTAAGTATTAAGTCAACGCGGTCATGACCGCCTTGCGATACGCCGGACGCTGCTGCAGCCGGGCGTACCAGGCCTGTAGATGAGGCAGCGCAGCCCGCTCGATGGGCATCTCGAACCAGGCATAAATGAAACTGCCCAAGGGAATATCGCCCATGCCGATTTCATCCCCGGAGAGGTAGGGTTGCTCGCTCAACGTCTGGTCCGCCATCGCCAACAAACCATCGCAGACCTTGATCGCCGCATGGATGGCCGCCCAGTCCTGCTGCTCGGCGGGAGTACGCAAGACGCCCCAGAACACGGTGCGAAACGGATCGGCAAACGAGGAGGTGGTCCAGTCCATCCATTTTTCAGCCCTGGCGCGAGCCTGGGGGTCTGCCGGATACCAGGCCGAACCCGGAGCATGGCGAGACGCCAGATAACGCACGATGGTGTTGGATTCCCAGAGCACGAAACCGTCATCTTCGATCATCGGGACACGGCCGTTGGGGTTCTTGGCGCGATACTCGGGCGTGTCCACCACGCCGAACGCACCCCCTGCGTCGATGGCCTCGTAGGCCAGCCCCAGCTCCTCGGCGCACCACAGCGCCTTGCGCACATTCGATGAGTTTTTCCGACCCCAGATCTTCAGCATTACGGCTTGCTCCGATGGATAAATGCCGCAGCAGCATACGCCGGATCAGCCGCGACTCAAATCGCCCTGCATGTCGCCAAGCAGGGGCGGCAGTTGCTCGCCGAACAGGTGCGGGTAGCATTTTTCCAGGTGCTCGAAGAAGAACGCTTCGGGCACATCGGCGAATTGGCCGTGGTCGGTGACGTACTCCATCAGCTTGGCGCCCTGTCGATTGAACGGGTGGAAAACGCTGTCCTCGCGGCCATCGAATTCCAGGGGTGCCACATCGAACAACTCACACAAGCCTTGATTGAAGGCCGGCGTGGCCTTGACCCAGCGCTCGTTCAGATAGAACTCGGTATAACCGTGCATGGCGAACACGTCACTCTTGAGCAACTCCAGCAGGCGTGCAGTGGACAAGTGATTACGCACATCCGCCAGGCCGATGCGCGCCGGGATACCACAATGGCGGGCGCAAGCGGCCAGCAAGGTCGCCTTGGGCACACAATAGCTTTCACCGCAGGCCAGTGCGTAACTGCCACGCAGGGTCTGCGGATCGCGGCTGAAGGTATAGGGGTTGTAGCGCACGGCCTCGCGCACCGCGTAATACAGGCTGATTGCTTGTGCCTGCGGGTCGCGATCAGTGCCGCGATGAGTTTCGGCGAACTCAATGACCGCAGGGTGATCGCTGTCGATGAAGCGGCTGGGGTTCAGGTATTGCTGCATGGTCAGGACCTCACGGAAAACGCCTGCGTCCGTAGGAGCTGCCGAGTGCAACGAGGCGGCGATCTTTCCCGGACCATCGAGCCCTGAGAGAAAGATAGACAGATCAAGAGATCGTCCGAACGCGGCCCGCACCTTCGGCAGCGCCTATAGGGCTTGCTTCGAGTCTATCCAAAGCCCACCCTCGGTAATAACGGCGTTTACGCCAAACAATGGCGCTTTCTCACTTTGTTAACGAACGATTTCCCACGGATGTTGCCAACCAGACTGGCGCAATGCATCCAGGGTTTCCCACGAAATCAATCACATCGCGCCGACCGCCGGTTTTGCAGATGCCGTCTAAGCTCTGAGGGTCGGTTTTGCCCTGGTTCACGGAGGATTACATATGCTGTTGTTGTGGATACTGGTTCTGGTTGTCGGGAAAGCCTGGCTGGCGCATCGGCGCACCGCCCCGCTGCCCGCGCTGGGCATCATCGCAGCCTACCTGCTGGCCATGAGCCTGTTCAGCCCCGCTCCCGGTTGGCTGATGCTGATCTTCTGGGCCGTGCTCGCCGCCGTCGCGGCCCCACTGCTGCTGCCGGACCTGCGCCGCAAGTATTTCAGCGCGCCGATGTTCAACTGGTTCCAGAAGACCCTGCCTCCCATGTCAGAAACCGAGCGCGACGCCATCGACGCCGGTACGGTGTGGTGGGACGGTGAACTGTTCAGTGGCCGGCCGGACTGGGACACGCTGCTGGCCTATCCCAAGGTGCAACTGACCGAGGAGGAACAGGCTTTCCTCGACGGCCCCACCGAAGAACTCTGCGCCATGGTCAGCGACTGGCAGATCGGTCAGGCCATGGACCTGCCACCCGCCGCCTGGGCACACATCAAGGAGCACGGGTTCTTTGCGCTGATCATTCCCAAGGAATATGGAGGCAAGGGCTTCTCCGCCTATGCCCACTCCCAGGTGGCGATGAAACTGGCCACCCGTAGCGGCGATCTGGCTTCCACCGTGATGGTCCCCAACTCCCTCGGCCCGGCCGAACTGTTGCTGCACTACGGCACCGACGAACAACGCAACCACTACCTGCCACGGCTGGCCCGTGGCGACGATATTCCCTGCTTCGCCCTGACCGGGCCACTGGCTGGCTCCGACGCCGGGGCGATGCCCGACACCGGCATAATCTGCAAGGGCGAATGGGAAGGTCAGGAAACCCTGGGCCTGCGCCTGAACTGGGAAAAGCGCTACATCACCTTGGGACCGGTGGCCACCCTCCTCGGCCTGGCCTTCAAGGCCTATGACCCCGATCACCTGCTGGGGGATGAAGAAGACCTGGGCATCAGCCTCGCCCTGATTCCCACCGACACCCCTGGCGTCAATATCGGCCGTCGTCACCTGCCCCTTGGCGCCGCTTTCATGAACGGACCGAACTGGGGCAAGGACGTGTTCATCCCGCTGGACTTTCTCATCGGCGGCCAGCCCATGCTCGGCAAGGGCTGGATGATGCTGATGAACTGCCTGTCGGTCGGTCGGTCGATTTCCCTGCCGGCTGTGGGCACCGGGGCGGCGAAGTTCACCAGCCTGGTGACCGGCCAGTACACCCAGGTACGCGAGCAGTTCAACGTGCCATTGTCGGCCTTTGAAGGTATTCAGGAGGCCATGGCCCGTATCGGTGGCAACGCCTGGATGATGGACGCCGCCCGTATGCTGACCGCCAACGCGGTGGACCTGGGAGAAAAACCTTCGGTGCTGTCGGCCATCCTCAAATACCACCTGACCGAGCGCGGTCGCGAATGCATCAGCCACGCCATGGACGTACACGGCGGCAAGGGCATCATCATGGGGCCCAACAACTACTTGGGACGCAGTTGGCAAGGTGCACCGATCTTCATCACGGTCGAAGGCGCGAATATCCTGTCACGTAACCTGATGATCTTCGGCCAAGGTGCGATTCGCTGCCATCCGTTCGTGCTCAAGGAAATGGCCTTGGCCACGCGTGAAGACAAAGACCAGGCGCTGATCGAATTCGACGGGTTGCTACTCAAACACATCGGTTTTGCCATCAGCAACGCCGCCAGCACCCTGGTGCTGAACCTGGGCCTGGGGCGTTTCGAAAGAGCCCCCGGCAACGCCTTGAGCCAGGGTTATTTCCGCGCCCTCAACCGGCAGGCGGCGGCATTCGCCCTGCTGGCGGACCTGAGCATGATGCTGCTGGGCGGTGAACTCAAACGTCGCGAACGCTTGTCGGCGCGCCTTGGGGATGTATTGAGCAACCTCTACCTCGCCTCCGCCGCGCTCAAGCGCTACCACGACCTGGACTCGCCGGACCATATGGAACCGCTGTTCACCTGGGCCATGGAAGAAAGCCTGGGCCAGGCTGAGCGGGCCCTGGACGAACTGCTGGACAACTTCCCGAACCGGGTGCTGGGTGGTCTGTTGCGCGTGGTGGTGTTCCCCTTCGGTCGTCGCCACAAAGGTCCGAGCGACAGGCTGGACGCTGAAGTGGCTGCAGTGATCGGCCGGGGCAAAGGCGACCCGACCCTCGAGGAGCTGCTGCAGGGTTGCTATCGCCCGCAATCGGTCGACGATCCGGTGGGCGCGCTGCAGCACGCTTGCGACCTGCTGGCCGCGGCTCATCCGCTGCACAAAAAACTGCACGGCGCGCTCAAACAGGGTCAGCTCAACCCCGCTCCAGGCGAACAGGTCATCGACGCAGCCCTTGAAGCCGACGTGCTACAGGCCGGCGAAGCCCAGACCCTGCGAGAGGCCGAAGCGGCCCGACGTAAAGTGATCGACGTGGATGATTTCGACAAGGAGGAACTCACGCTCGCCGAGGACAAGGTCCGCTGATCCTGTCGACCCTGTGCTCTGTGCCATGTAAAAACGGGCGCAAGCGCTTTATACTCCTGCGCCCGTTTTGCTCTTGAGGACTTATCTCGTGTCCAACGTCGTTGCCGATCACCTTGTCTTGCTTGACCACTTGCGCAGCATCCTGGTCGCCGTGGGTGAGGCAGACCAGGTTCCCGAAGAAAGCCATGCCCTGTTTCTGGAGCGCTTCGACGAATTGCGCGCGCAGTTGCCCGTTGATCCGATCGAAAGCCAGTACCTGGGCCAGGACCTGATGTGCCAGGTCATCGTCCGTTATCCACAGATCGCCCACCTGGTGCCTCGTGACCTGCTGTGGTACTTCGCCGGTGACTGCCTGCATTACATGCCCGATGAAGAAATCGCCTTGTACCAGGCTCTGGAAGAACGTCGTTTCGAAGCCGAGCAAAATGACGAACCCTTCGACTGGAACCAGGAAAAGCAATTGCTGGCGATGTCGGATCAGGACAGCAAGCACTGATTGCGATCAGTCATGCAAAGGCCCGCACGGTTAATCCGGCGGGCCTTTTTTGTGGCCCGCCTTGTTCAAAGTGGGCTCCTTCTCCAGGCACTCCACCAGATAATCAATGAACACCCGCAACTTCGGCGGCAGGTAACGGGTGGGCGAATGCAGCAGCCACAAACCACCCTGGTAAGAGGCCAGGAACGTCCAATCCGCCAGCACCTGCACGATCAAGCCTTGCTCCAGCGCATGACGGGCGGTGAAGTACGGCAAGCTGCCGATGCCAATGTGCTGCAAGACAGCTTCCAACCGCACGCCCGTATGATTGGCGGCATAACGTCCGCGCACGCCCACATGGACGGACTTGGTGCCTTTCTTGAATTTCCAGCGAGCGTCGTGTGGGGTTTCTCCCAGGTAGATGCAACTGTGCTCCAGCAGGTCGTGGGGATGCTCGGGGATGCCGTGTTCGGCCAGGTAGCGCGGCGTGGCGCAGAGCAGGTGGTCAATGGTCAACAACTGACGTCCCACCAGCCCGACCGGCGGCTGGTCGGTGATCCGCAGCGCCAGGTCAACGTGATCGTCGATCAGATCGACCTGTCGATCCTCCAGCAGTAACTCCACATCGACCTTGGGGTAACGACGCAAGAACTCGGCTATGTGGGGATGAATGACAAAGCGCCCCACCGCCTTGGGCACGCTGACCCGGATCCGCCCCTCGGCTTCATGGGCGAACTGGCCACTGATTTCCATCACCGATCGGGCGGCGGCGACCATTTCCCGACAACGCTTGAACACTTCTTCCCCGCCATCGCTCAAGCGCAGCTTGCGGGTGGTGCGTTGCAGCAATCGGGTCGCCAAGGCTTTTTCCAGACGCGAGATGCTTCGGCTGACAGCCGACGGTGACACGCCTGATTGCCTGGCCGCTTCGGAGAAACTGCCGGTCTCCACGACCTTGACGAAAATGGCCATTTCGGCGAGTAAGGCCAGTGATTGATTTGTGCTCATGGAGCAAAAGCCCTGTGAAATTTGAACGGATTATCATCAATTTACACACAACTTATAATCCCGCACACATTCCGATGCGGGTATGAAATATCTGCACCTGAGCCTTTTCTCTTTTTAATCGGTTAGCGCCGCGATGCCTCGCCCCTGACCGTTCGGAGTTGAAATGCTATCGAGCTACCTGGGCGAATTCCTGGCCCTGGCCACCGTTCATTTTCTTGCGGTGGTCGCACCCGGCCCTGATTTCGCCGTGACGATCCGCCAAAGCGTCCGTTTTGGCCGCTGGATCGGGATCTGCACAGCGTTGGGCATAGGCGCCGGTATCTCGGTGCATGTGATCTACACCTTGCTCGGGGTGGGTGCGCTGATGCACACCTTCCCCTGGTTACTGATGGTCGCCAAGGTGGTGGGTGGTGCCTACATTCTTTACCTCGGCGTCAGCCTGCTGCGCAGCAGACCCAAATCCACGCTTGAAGGTGAACACCCCATCGCTCAAAACGCTGCTCGGCAAACGCCATTCAAAGCGTTTGTCACCGGGTTTCTGACCAACGCCACCAACCCGAAAGCCACGCTGTTTTTCCTGGCCATCTTCACCACCCTGATCAGCACCAGCACACCGCTGCAGATCCAGGCGTTGTACGGGGTCTGGATGTGCCTGGTGAATGCCCTGTGGTTTGTCGTCGTCGCGTTGTTTTTTTCCAGCGCCCGGGTACGGGAAGTGTTCATGCGCATGGGTCATTGGTTCGAACGGACCATGGGCGTCATCCTGATTCTGTTTGCCGGGCGGTTGATCCTTTCGCTGTAAATACGTCCCGAAATCGCACAAAAGACAAATTATTGACGGAGACTTTGCCGAGAATTTCCCTCCCGTCACTTTTTAGTCGTTTTTTTTGTTTATGGCGTGGCGCTTTGCCATGCATGAACTACCTTCAAAAAGAAGCGGGCACGGCGGTGAATAAATCACCCCCTAGGGCGACCCGATCAACACCGGTCACCCCTGCTCGTCACCCCGGTATCGCGGGGCTCAAACAGTTTTTTCGAAAGCTGCCTGCCATTCAGTCAGGCCGGTGGGATGCGCTCGCTCGCTTGTAGCGACGAGGCGGTCACCACCACCGCTCAATGGTCTGGTGCAATACAAGGGGCAGCCCGGGCCCCTTAAGTGATCCGAGGCATTTGTTAAGCCTAGGGACGGCCTCTCTGTCGAGGATCACTTCATGAGCTATCGTACCCCGCCCGCTTTAAAGCACTTGATCCATGGTCTGTTCTGGATGGGCCTTGGCCTGGAAGCGGCCCAGGCCGCAACGGCAAATTGTGCTCAGTTGGACAATTTGCCGGCGACCTTCGAGGTTGGCCAAGGGCTTCAGAACGAATTGCGTATCCTGGCCCCCGTAACGAAGCTGGCAGTGGGCGACCCGAAAATTGCCGACGTGCAACCCAGCGGCAGCGATGCCTTCATCCTTACGGGCCTGGCGCCCGGGGCCACCAGCCTGATGGTCTGGACGGCCTGCTCAAAAATCCCCCGCCAGAGCATGATCTTCGTCAAAGGCAGAGCCACCTCGGCACTGACCAGCGCCGCGAGCGTACCCTCCGAAGACCCCATGCTGCTTGCCCAAGTGCAGACTGACATCCGTTTCGTCGAAGTCAGTCGGACC
The DNA here is from genome assembly GCF_901007645.1 of Pseudomonas sp. FG-3G. Classification (NCBI taxonomy): domain Bacteria; kingdom Pseudomonadati; phylum Pseudomonadota; class Gammaproteobacteria; order Pseudomonadales; family Pseudomonadaceae; genus Pseudomonas; species Pseudomonas sp. FG-3G. The sequence goes on along the minus strand of NZ_CAAKGZ010000013.1, from coordinate 97,833 downwards.
AAGCTCAAGGAAGCTTCAACCTCTATTTTCGGCAGCCGTGGCAACTTCCTGTTCGGCGCGCCGAGAACCCTGCCCACCATCGGTGGCGTGGTGCGGCCTTCATTGCCGGTCAACAACGACATGTTCAACCTGTCCTTTGCCACCGGACAAACCCTGCTGATGATCAATGCGCTGGAAGGCAGTGGCTTTGCCTACACCCTGGCGCGGCCGAGCCTGGTGGCCCTGAGCGGGCAGAGCGCGAGCTTCCTGGCCGGCGGCGAAGTGCCGATCCCGGTGCCCAGTGCCGGCAGCGACAACGTGTCCATCGAGTACAAGGAATTCGGTATCCGTCTGACCTTGACGCCCACCGTCGTCGGAACCAACCGCATCATGCTCAAGGTGGCACCGGAAGTCAGTGAACTGGATTTCACCAACGCGGTGAACATCGCCGGCACGCTGGTTCCGGCGCTCACCGTACGCCGTACCGATACCAGTATTGCCCTGGCCGATGGCGAAAGCTTTGTCATCAGCGGCCTGATCAGCACGCGTAATGCCTCTCAGGTGAACAAATTACCGGGGTTGGGCGATGTTCCGATTCTCGGTGCGTTCTTTCGCGATAACTCCATCAATCGCGAAGAACGCGAGCTGCTGATGATCGTCACGCCGCACCTGGTCCAACCCTTGGCCGCCGACGCACAACTACCGACGTTGCCGGGCGAACAGCTGCGCAATTACGACCCGAACTTCTACCGCATGTACTTCCTTGAAAACGGCGAGTTCGACAACCGTAACGGGCTGTCCCAATGAGCCGGGGCCTGAGGTGCAAGCGTCCACGTGTTCAACCTGATACGAGGAGACATTCAATGAAAGCGGTGATCGCGATAGCCGCAACGGTGCTGCTGGTCGGCTGCGCCAGCAACGGCGTGGCTTCACGTCCGACCAGTTGCATCAAGCCAGGCTCCGATCAGGAACTGGCGCTGAACCTGGCCGATGACATGGCCAATGACGGACGTTTGTATGCCAGCCTGGCGAACCTCGAAGGTCTGCCGGAGGATCTGGTCCAGGTCCGCCTGCGCAAGGCGCGAGTGCTGCGTCTGATGGGACGTAACGAGGCAGAGCCGTTGTACCAGAGCCTACTCGGCACTTGCCTGGCCGCTGATGGCGAGCATGGCCTCGGCCAGTTGGCTGCCGCCAGGCATGATCATGCTGGCGCCACCGAACACCTTGAGCGCGCTGTGAAAATGTCCCCCACCGAAGGAAAAATCCGCAATGACCTGGGAGTTGTCTATCTCAATCAGCGACGGATCCCTGAAGCCCGCTTCGAGTTCATGACCGCCATGGAGCTCAGACAGTCAGACTCGCTGGCCGCCTTCAACATGGTGACGCTGCTGATTTACCAGGACAACTGGAAGCAGGCAGCCGAACTGGCAAACATGGCCAACCTGAGCCCCAAACAAGTGGCAGATGCTCAAGCCCGGGCGGAAAAAATCAGAGGCTCGGCCCCTACCGGGGCGACATCCCCCGCGAACCGCTTGAGCGATGTGGCCGACGCCTCATCCGATGCGGTCAAGTAGCGCCATACGAGGAGTCCAAGAGATGAAAACCAGACAATTGTTGATCGTGTGCATGACTTGCCTGTCCGCCACCGCCTGGGCCATTGAACCCGGGCCCTCTTCGGCTGCGCAACAGGGCACGGAGAGCTGGATGCAGCTGCAGATTCGCGGGGTGGTGGCCTCAACCCACCTGCAAACCGCCTCGGCCGCCGAACGGGAATTGGCCATGCAGCGCTGGCTCAATAGCTTCAATTACCCGATCCCGGAATTCTTCGAACAGGACTCGGGTGGGGAAATCACCAGCAGCAACTGAAACACAGTGGAAAACAAAAGATCGCAGCCTTCGACAATACCTACATCCGATCCGGTGTAGGCCTTTTCGAAGGCTGCGATCTTTTGCTCTGCCTTGCATCACGCCGAACGCGCCTGTTTGTGGCGCGGGGCCCTATCCCCCGCGGGAGTGCGCAGCCCTTCAGGAAACAACCGCCCATGCGAACTGAGTCTTGCGCGGGTCCGGCCAATGGGTGAGACGCCAATCCCCGGTTTCAGGACCGCTAAGCGGCCCAACGGGGATCAACCCTCTCGCCACGGGCGTTGGAGTTCGGTTGGGTATGGACTTCGATCGTTCCCACGCTTCTGCGTGGGAATGTCGCCAGGGACGCTCCGCGTTCCGCTTCTGGAAGGTGACGCAGAGCGTCACGGGATGCATTCCCACGCAGAGCGTGGGAACGATCAAAAACCCTTGTGTGCCTGGCTGAGTGTTGGCTTTCAGACTGTCACTATCGTGGCGAGGGAGCTTGCTCCCGCTGGGCTGCGCAGCAGCCGCAAACCGGGGCTGCAGCGCTGCTCGAGCGGGAGCAGGCTCCCTCGCCACAGGCTTGTACAACCGGGACCGTATGCCCCTCTACATATTTCCAAAGGCCCTGAACACGCCAATCATGGCGGGGCCGATGGCGACCAGGAAGAAGCTTGGCCAGAGGCAGAAGATCAGCGGAAAGATCAGCTTGGTACCGATTTTGGCCCCCATTTCCTCGGCCGCCTGGGTGCGCCGGTCACGAAACTCATCAGCGTAGATACGCAGGGTATCGGCCACGCTGGTGCCGAAGCGGATGCTCTGGGCCAACAGGCTGACCAGCCCCTGGATATCATCCAGGCCGGTGCGCAGGGCCAGTTGCTTGAGAGCGTCGGTGCTGGTGATACCCGCGCGGATCTGCGCGTTCACCAGGGCCAGCTCTTCGGCCAGCTCAACCTGGCTGACCGACATCTCTTCGGCCACCCGTTCTATGGTGGTGGGCAGAGCCAGGCCTGACTCGACGCACACCACCATCAGGTCCAGCGCATCGGGAAATGCCGCCCGCAGCCGCGCTTGTCGCGCCTGCTTACGCTTGCCGACGTACAGCGCCGGCAGCAACCATCCGATACCCGCCATCAAGGTCGCCACCAGCAAACCGACAATCAAGGACACCTTGATCAGCGGCAGCAGCAGTAACGTAACGCCAAGCAGCAGCAACGGCAGCATCAGGCGCACGGCCCAGTACATCTGCACCGCCGATGCGGAACGGTAGCCGGCGTGTGTGAGCAGGGTCAGGGTGGCGCTGGCCTGGGCCGGGTCAGTCGCTGCGAACCGCTGGCCGACCCGCTCCAGCAAGAGTTGCAGGTTACCTGGCGCCTCCTGCCCTTGCGTGCTGCCGGAATATCCCCGTTTGATCAGCGCCAGACGCCGTTGCACCGGGTCCTGCAGGCCGAGCATCAGCAAGATCATGGCGACGACCGCCAGTACCGTACTGAGACCGATCACGGCGATGAACAACAGCCGTGCCGCCTCCTCGTTTCCCGTAAACCGACTGAACAACCCGAGCAGAAAATCCATGACTGATACCTCTCGCCGCAAGGGCGCTTAAACCTGGATCCGGATGATTTTTCGGATCCAGAGAATCCCCAGCAACATGGCGCCGAACGCGAACATGATCAGCTTGTGGCCTATAGGGTCGTTGATCAGCACCGGCATGTAGCTGGGGCTGGTGAGCACAATGGCGATCGCCAGCACGAAAGGGATCGCCACCAGCACCCAGGCCGACATGCGCCCTTCCGCCGACAAGGTCCGGATCTTGCGCTGGAAGCGGAAGCGTCCGCGGATCAAGCGGCTCAGGCGCTCCAGCACTTCGGTCAGATTGCCGCCGGTTTCGCGGTGGATAAGTATGGAGGTCACCAGCATCATCACCGTCATGCTCGGCATGCGCTCCAACAGCCCGAGCATGGCCCGGCGCACATCGTTGCCATAGTTGATGTCGGCGAAGGTCATGCCGAACTCCTGGGCGACCGGCCCCCTGTGCTCCTCGGCAACCAGGCGCAGGGTTTCGTTGAACGGGTGCCCGGCGCGCAAGGCCCGGCACATGGCGTCCAGCGCATCCGGCAAGCCTTCCTCGAAGGCGGCGAAGCGCTTGCTACGATCACGCATGATCTTCAGCACCGGCAGCCAGGTCACCGCAAAGGCCGCCAGCAGCGCCATCCACCACACCGGCCAGAACATCAACACCACGGCACCGGCCGCTACGCCCAGGGCCAGGCCGAGCGCCATTACCCGATAGGCCCGGTATTCGTGGCCGGCCTGCTCGATCAACTGGGTCAGGTTGGCCATGAACGGCAATTGTTCAAGCCGGGCTTCCAGGGGCGACAAGCGTGTCAGGTACTTCTGCCGCAACACGGTCTGCATGTTGGGCAGATGGTTGGCTTTCTCCAGCACATGCAGGCGCCCACGGATGCGCTTGCGCATTTTGCCGGCCTCGCCGAACACCGGCACCACCACGCCCTGGGACAGGAGGAAGACGGCGATGAACACCATGGCGAGAAAAATCAGGATGAACTCACTGGGGATGTTGTTCATGACGTCCGAGCCTCCATCCACTCAGGGCGGAACAGGGTCAGCGGCAACTCGATGCCGCGCCTGGCCAACACGTCGCGAAAGGCCGGGATCATGCCGCTGGGCCGATAATCCCCCAGCACCTCGCCGTTTTCCCCGATGCCTTGGCGAGTGAAAGAGAAAATTTCGGTCATGGTGATGATCTCCCCTTCCATGCCGTTGATCTCTTGCATGCTCACCACACGACGTTTGCCGTCTTCTTGACGCTCCAGCTGGATCACCACATCGATGGCAGAGGCAATTTGTTGACGCATGGCCTTGATCGGAAAAGTCGCGCCGGTCATCGACACCATGTTCTCGATTCGCCCCAAGGCATCGCGCGCGGTATTGGCGTGGATTGTGGTCAACGAGCCATCGTGGCCGGTGTTCATGGCGGTGAGCATGTCCAGCGCTTCGGCGCCGCGCACTTCGCCGATGACAATGCGGTCCGGACGCATCCGCAGGCTGTTGCGCACCAGTTCCCGCTGGCTGACCTCGCCGCGCCCCTCGATGTTCGAAGGACGGGTTTCCAGGCGCACCACGTGAGGTTGCTGCAGTTGCAGTTCGGCCGAGTCCTCGATGGTAACGATGCGTTCGTTGTGAGGGATGAAACTGGACAGTACGTTGAGCATGGTGGTCTTGCCACTGCCGGTGCCGCCGGAAATCAGCACATTCAAGCGCCCACGGACAATCGCCTTGAGCAACAAGGCAATGGCTGGGGTCATGGTGCCCACCTGGATCAGGCTGTCAGTGTTGAGCAGGTCCACCGCAAAACGACGGATCGACATGCTCGGACCGTCGATGGCCAGTGGCGGGATGATTGCGTTGACCCGCGAGCCGTCCTTGAGCCGGGCGTCCACCAAAGGGGACGACTCGTCGATACGCCGGCCCAGGCTGGAGACGATGCGATCAATGATGTTCAGCAGATGCTGGTCGTCGCGAAAGCGCACGTCGGTTCTTTGCAGCTTGCCGAAGCGCTCGACATAGACCGAGGCAAAACCGTTGACCAGGATGTCGGACACGCTATGGTCGGCCAGCAACGGCTCCAAAGGCCCCAGCCCGAGCACTTCGTCGGTGATCTGCTTGATGATCAACTGACGGCTGGCGGAGCTTACCGGCGCCGAATGCTCATCGAGCAAACGCTGGCAGATATCGCGTATCTGCCTCGCCGCCTCGGCCTGCTCGAGGGAGTCGAGCAAGGACAGGTCCATGACCTTGAGCAGTTGCTGGTAGATTTTTTCCCGCCATTGGGCTTCCACCGGGGTGACCTGACTACGGGTTTCGTAGAGCACGTCGGGGATGGCATGCTCCCAGGCCATCAATTGCTCTGTCGGATCCGGCAGGCTGTCGCCAGCCAGTTCAATGGCCGGTTTACCGGACTGTTTACGCAAGCGGTTGCGGAAGTCGCTGATCATGGGTCATCCCCCGAAAAAACGGTTGAAGGCACGTTTGAGCAGGCCTTTGTCTGCGGCCATCTGGTGACCGACCAGGTCTTCGGTCAAATCGCGCAGGGCAACGGTGATGGCCGCCCTCGGCGCATGCAGCCCCAACGGCACGCCAGTGTTCTGACTCTGGCTGACCAGGTTGAAGTCATTGGGTAATTTCGACAGATTGGTGCACCGCAGGGCTTCTGCGACATCCTTGAGGCTGACCGCAGCCGCCTTGTCATAGCGGTTGACCACCACCTGCAACTGGTCCCCGCGCACGCCCAGGTCCTCGCGAAGAATCCGCACCAGGGCGCTGGCATCGCGCAGATGGCTGACGCTTTGTTGAACCACCACGTAGACCCGGTCGACCTGCTCCAGCACAGAGCCGGTGAGGTGGTCGATCTGACGCGGCAGGTCCACTACCACCCAGTCATAGCTGGCACGGGCCAATTGCAACAAGGCGTCGAGTTGTTCCGGCTGGGCGTCCTGTGGCAGGCACAACTCGCCGCTACGGCCACCTAGCACGTGCAAGGTCGGACTGAAGTGGCTGCAAAAACCCCGCAGGGCGATACTGTCCAGGTCCTCGACCTGTTGCAGCACTTGCAGATGGCTATGGGACTGGGCCACATCCAGATAGTGGGTCACGCTGCCAAATTGCAGGTCCATATCCAGCAGCAGAGTGGTACCTGCCTGGGCGCTGAGTTGCTGGGCCAGGTTGCAGGCCACCAGCGTTGCACCGGAACCACCCTTGGCGCCGATCACGGCGACCAGCTTGCCTTCGGCGCCGTGGCCGACGCGGACCTCCGCAACCAGACGATTCAGGGCGGCCACCAGTTCCGTCTCGGCGAAAGGCTCGGGCAGCACGTCCCGGGCACCGGCCTGCATTGCCAGCCGCATGCCTTCCTGCTCGCCCATCAGACCGCACACCAGCATCGGTGGACGCTCATGGGCAGGCCGCTGCAGCAACGCCGCCAGCTCTTCGCGCCACAAGTGGCTGACCCGCAACAACAGCAGATCGGGCATTCGCTCCAGGCCATAGAGCGGATCGACATGGCCGTTGCTCACCAGGCGCGTGCTCACTTCCAGGCAAGGCATGCGCTGGCAGACGCATTGCAAGTCGCGCAGGGACGAAGCGTCACGGCTGCTGATCAGTAACCGCAGCCCGGCTTTGCCGGTGACGGTCGACAGTGGAGTTTCCCTGGTATTCAGCATGGTGTGATCTCCCCGGAATCGGAATGACGCCCAAGGCTTTCGCGTGGCAAGGTCGCCCTGAATGTGGGCAAGGTAATGGGCACGCCAAACCCAGGAATGAACAGATTGAAAACGAAGTTCTGCACGCTCAACTGGACGTAACGGATAGCGCGGAAGCCGTTGGCGCTGACCGTGTCGGCGGGGTTCGCCACCACCGCGCCGTTCACATCCAGATAGGTCAGCGCCAGGTTCGAGGTGGCGAGGCTGCTGATCAATTGGCTGGTGCCTGCGTCCGTCGCGGCGTTGAAGATGGCCCGGCGCAACACCACCGGATCGTTGATGTTGCACACCGCCGCCAGACGCGCACCGCGCCGCGCGGCCTCATCCAAGGCATTGGCGGTGAAATACAGCCGGCCCATCTCCACCACGCCAAACAGCAGGATGAACACCAGCAGGCCAACGAAGGCGAACTCCACGATATAGGTGCCTTGCATGTGCTTGTTGTTCATCACAACGCCCTCATGACGGTGGTCGCGACCAGTGGGATACCCAGCGCAATGGCACTGCCGAAAAAACCGGGAATTGTTCCGCCGCAATTGCCCGCTCCAATCACCGGGCAAAAGGTGTAGGTGATGGTGACACGCACATGGTCAGCCCCCACCGCCGCGACCTCCACGTTAGCCGTGGTCAACCCGGCCACCACAGCGGTGCCGGCCTGGCTCGGGGTGCCATACACCGCGACGTTTTTCGTCTGGGTCTGCAGCGTGTTGTTCAGGGCAATGGTGCCCAGGGTGGTATTCCAGGCCTGGCTGGCGACGAATCGATTGGCATCACGGCTGGCCTGTAGCAGCACGTTGTATTGGAAGAGCATGCGGCCGAACTCGCCAAAAGCCAGCAACAGCAGCAGCAACAACGGCAGCACCAGGGTGAATTCCACCAGCGCCACGCCTTGCTGGGCCTGCGCGGGTTTGAAATGGGCAAGTCTCATGACGCCTCCTACGAGTCGGTGCTCGGAGTGCCGCTGCCGTTGAGATAGGTTTTGTAGAGCTGAATGACCTGCGGCCCGGTATCGCTGACCGGCGTGGGGCCGGGCACATTATCGCCTTCGCATTCCTGGACGAACTGACCAAAAATAATGGAGTCCGAACCTCCGCCATTCACCGGTTGCACGACGAAATAGCAGCCAAAACCCAAGACAGGAATCGAGGTAGAACCGCTCAGTTTGCCGGTGCAGTCACCAATCACGATCTTGAGCATCCGCCGTTCGAAAACCCCGTTGCTCTCACAGCCATTGCCAGCTCCGGCCACACAGGCGGCAACCGCTGTTCGCCAGTCGTTGTAGTCCAGTATTGCCTCGCCGCCGGCCGAGAGATCACCGCTGCTCGAAGTAATGGGCTGTCCTTTGTATTGCGCCTGGGAGAGCGAATCGTTATAGGTCATCGCCGGGTTGCTCGAAGTGGTGACCAGGTCGGGTGGATAGTCCGAAGAACTGACCGGACCGTTATAGATACCGAATCGCGTGTTCAAGCCCTGGGAAGTTGGGCCGGCTTTGTTGCCCGGTGCGGTCTGGACGTTGTCCCCGACACTGCGGCAGACCGAACCGCCGCCCGCCAGGTCTTCGCGCACGGCACTGCCGCCGGAGCCGAAATCGAGCAGTTGGAAATTGCCCGGGCCAATGGGCGACGTGTTGCCCGCGGCCGTCTTCAGCACCGTCAGGTCGCCAAAGCGGTAACTCCAGAAATTTCCGGCAGCCGGGTCGTATTGGCTGGTGTCGCCGCAGACCATCAAGGGCGCCAGATCACACGGAGCCGTCGGGCTGGGGCCTGCGGTGGCGATCGCCGCCACGGCCTTGTTGCCCAGGCCGGCACTGCCCATCGTTTGAACGAAACTCCAGAAAAAACCGCTCAACCGATAGCTGGACACCGACACTCGCACGTATTTGGCATCCGCCGGCCCGGGATAGGAGAACGGGCCATAAACGCTGCTGGCCAGCTCCACTGCGGCGAACGCAGCCGGATTGCCGGCGACAGCGGTTGCCAGTTCAGCGTTGCCCGCAGCGTCGGCATTGCGTGTCAGCGTGTCCAGGGCAGCGGCCCGAGTCGTGCTGGCCATGTTGAGCCCTCCCGTCACCTGGCTCAGGGTCTTGGCGCCGCTCAGGGCCGCGGCATCCACGGCATTTTGCAGACGGGTCTTGTTCAGCAGCATGTGTCCGCCATCCAGGGCCAATGCCGCCATCATGGAAATCGCCATTAACGCGATCACCATCAATACACTCACTGCTCCTTCCTGGCGCCGAGACGTCGCAGTGACAGGCTGCCGGATACTGGGATTCATGATCGAGCCCTCGTTTGCCGACACGTGAGGATCGGCATCGCCATGGCCGAAGGGACCAGGCATTTTTCTACGCGTTTCAGTGAACGTTGACGACGCTGCTTTCAACTCCACGGATCACCGTGATCCCGCTGGCCTGCGCTTTGGGGCTGCGCTGCACCACGGGCTTTGGCACCGCAGCAGTCGCCACCGCCATCACCGGAGCCGGAGGGGGCGCCATGACCACGGTTTTTTTCTCCAGGTTCAGCGGGTTACGCAAGGCCAGTTGCAACTTGCCTTCGGTCTGCGCAGTCACCAGGGCCTCCGCTTCAGTGGCCGACATTTCCAGCGTCACGGCCCTTACCACCACCGGCTGGGTCTTGTCGGTGCCCGCCGTCTGATCCACCGCCAGCACCCGCAGGTTTTCAAGAATGGTCCGGGACACGGCGTTGTTACTGCCGGCGCTGGTGGTCTTGGTTGCCAGCACGTCGACCCGGTTCCCCGGCAACAGGAACCCACCCACACCGACCACATCATCGACCCGTACCGATATGGCGCGTTTGTCAGGATCGATCAGAGACGCCAGGGTGCTGCCACCCAGGTGCTCACTCAGACGCGCGCCCCGCACGATGTCACCGCGCAGAATGTCGAACGTTGCGATCTTGCCCACGGCCTGTTCGCTGGAGTCAAAGGCATCGTCCGGGATCGTATCCATGGGCATGCGCACGGTCGTGACCTGTTGGGCCTCGACCATTTGCCCGAAGGGAATTGGTACGGTGGCGACCACCACACTTCGCAAGTGGTCATCGGGTTTGGCGTTAAGTCGTGCGCTCAGCCAGGAGTCAGCCATCCATGCGGCACCCAGGCCCATTACCAGGGAAACGCCAATCAGCGAAAGCGTACGAGAGCTCATGTCGGTATCTCCGATTCAAAGGAAGTCGAGCTGAACGAAGTAGTTGTGCCAGGCCCATTCCAGCTCTTGCGGCAACAGGGGCCCGGAACCGCCCAGGTAACGCTGGCGGTCGAGCGCCATGTTCAACAGGTCACGGGGATGGCAAGGCACCAGCGGCATGCCCTCGCCGGCATAAAGCTGCTGCAGCACATAGCGCACCAGCAGCGGGTCATGGGGAATGCCCAGACGTTCGCACTCCTGGCGCCAGATGCGCTCGTATTCTTCGGGCTTGAGGTAACCGAACTGCACCTTGTAGCCAATGCGGCGCAGAAAGGCCTCGTCAGCCAGTTCCAGGGGGTTGAGGTTGGTGGAAAACACCAGGACCAGATCGAACGGCAATTCGCAATGGCGACCGCCGCCCAGGTTGATGAAGTCGCGCTTTTCTTCCATCGGCACGATCCAGCGGTTGAGCAATTCGGCCGGCGCCATGCGCTGGCGTCCCATGTCATCGATGATGAACAGGCCGTTGCTGGCCTTGAGCTGCAACGCGGCCTGGTACTGGCGAGTAAAGGGGTCGTAGCGAACATCCAACTGCTCCATGTTCAACTCGCCGCCCGTGATGACAATCGGGCGTTTGCAGCACAGCAGCCGACGGTCGATGCCTTCATTGAGCATCAGATTGTTCGATTGACTCTTGTCATCCAGGCGCTGATGCACTTGCGGGTCATAGATCTCGATCACCGACTCATTGATGACGATGGCATGGGGCACCCAGATGGCCTCGGCGAACAGCCGGATAAGACGACTGCTGACATAGGTCTTACCCGTGCCCGCCGGGCCGTAAATCATGATCGCCCGCCCTGAATTCAGTGCCACACCCAACTGATCGAGCATGCCTTGCGACAGCACCATGCCGGCCAGGGCCCGTTGCATGTCGGTGGCGGTGATACGCCCATGGTGAATGGTCTGGATCTTGATCAGGGACCGATAGCTACTCACCGGAAAAGGTGCCGCACCGATATAGCCACTGCGAGACAGGGCATCGCGGGCGGCACTGCGGCCACGTTCGGTCAGGCCGTAACGCAAGGCCTGCACACTTGTTTGCCCGAGCTGGCCGAGCACTTCGACACGACCGTCCTTGCGCAGGAACGCCAGGACTTCTTCCAGTACCGCGCCGGTCAGCGCCAGGCGTTCCACCAGCCGCGGCAGGTCCAACACACCGGCGTCGTGCAGATGCTTGCAGACCAGCTCGCCGAGAAAACTGTCGGTCAGGCCGGTGTCTTGAATCGTGCATGGCTGAGGTGCCAGGCGTTGCACCGCTTCCCGTTCACTGGGGTAGGCATCACTATCGTTGATGACGTGCATGACTAGACTCCCCAGCCATCGGCAATCAGCTGCCAGTAGACGCTGTTCAAGGTGCCGATCAGGATCGCGATCGAATAAGGAAAAGGTTTGCCGGCCACTTCATCCGCGGTAGGTGCCAGGTAAGCCTGGGCCCGCACAATCAGCCAGTAACGCTGGAGGGTCTGGAGCAACTGACCGCGGGCCAGCACGATCAGAAAACCGCACACGCCACCAGCAATCAGGCTGAACAGCGCAGCCCACAATGCGTAATGAACCGGCAGGAAACTGCCCACCATGGCCATCAACTTGACGTCTCCGGCGGCCATGCCACCCACCGCATACATGGGCAAAAACAGCGCAAAACAGACCAGCATGCCCAGCAGGCTGTCGCCCGTTCCGCTGATCCCGCCTGTATAAGTCTGACCGGCCAAACCCAAGGCCAGGCCCAACAGGACCAGCGTGTTGGGGATGCGGTGGCGAAGCAAATCGCTCACCACCGCCACACCCAGCAGTCCTAGCAGCAGCACCGTCGACACCAGCAATTCCATGGACATGGCGCGTCTCCCTGTTGCAGTTATCGTTAGCAGGCCACGTTGCCGTTGACGGCCTGGCACAGCGCACGGATCTTGGTGTCCACCGCGCCGCCCAGAAGAACGAAGGCTGCCGCCACCAACACCGTGATCAAACCTCCCGCGACGGCGTATTCCACAATGGTCAGGCCATCTTCATCTTTGGCGAACCGGCTGATCGAAGTTCTTATTGTGTGCAGAGTCATTTTTTTCACCTCACCTTTGAATAAAGGTTGTAACGCCATGAACTGAGTTGTCGGGGACAACGCCAAGTCCATTTGAATGAATCGTTGTACTCACAGCAAAAGAGTCGCAAGCGAGGCTTCCTTGAAAGCGGCCGTGTCCCCGCGCAGTTATCGCTATCAGCAGGCAACGTTGCCGTTGACGGCCTGGCACAGCGCGCGGATCTTGGTATTCACGGCACCGCCCAGAAGAACGAAGGCGGCGGCCACCAACACCGTAATCAACCCACCGGCCACGGCGTATTCCACAATGGTCAGGCCGTCTTCATCTTTGGCGAACTTCAGCACCGAAGCCTTGATTGTTTGAAGAGTCATTTTGCGCACCTCATCAGGGTTGTTTTCAGAGGCAGTACATTTGCAACTGCCTGATGCAACCCTAGTCAGCGGGTAGGGATAGCCGTTAGGAGGATTTTGCACATCGCTAGGATTATTTTGCGGGGGGAGCCAGGCATGCCTTGCGATTGCAACTCGCAACGATTCGCGCTCTGGCGTTCTGAGCATACGGCGCTTAAAAAACCGGCTTTTTATAAAAAATTATTCGGCGAAGTGATGGCACATTGGCAATACTGCTAGCTTAAGGGCAGTCGCAACGCTGAGTGGTAAGCACATGCCATCGAATCTGACTAGAAAGCCAAAGCTGTTGTGGTTCGATCTGACTCACGATCGGTCCACCCCGGAACTTGTCAGCCAGTTCGAGGACACTTGCGACTGCACCCAGGCAAAAGATGCCCTGCTGCCCGGCGGGGAACAGGCGGACATGATCTGCATCCATTTCGATCGCCCGGATACGCCGGGCCTGAGGCGGTTGCTGGAGATCAAACGCACCGTCCCTGCCACTCCCATCACCATGTTCACCGTGCAGCACTCCGAAGAACTGGCCGTCTGGGCCATGCGCTCGAGTGTGTGGGAATACATGGTACTGCCCCTGTCAGCCACAGAGAGGAAGCGCTACCTGACTGCCCTGGTGCAATTATGCGAGTTACGCCGCCACACCTGTGGCCCGCGCAAGACTTCGTTGATCGACCACGCGCCAACCCTGCCAGACAGCATCCGCCTGACCTCGGGGCACCAGAAACACCAGGCCCTGAGCCATATCATGCTGTACATCGACCAACATTTTCGCGACAGCATCGATCAGCGGGACCTGGCCAAGCGATGCGGTATGACCACGTTTCGCTTCAGCCGCGTGTTCAAGGAAGCCAACGGGCTTGGCTTCACCGATTACGTGCTGAACAAACGCATGAGCTTTGCCAAGGAACTGCTCGACAATAGCCAGATGCCTATCACCAGCATCGGCTATGAGGCCGGGTTCAAGGATCCCTCCTACTTCGCCCGCGCCTTCAAGCAGTACGCCAACTGCACACCCAGTGAATACCGCCTGGCGCGGCAGATGCGAACAGTGATTCCCGCTCCCGATCTGCCGGAAAACGAGCGTGCAGACGCACTTGAGAGCCTGGTGGAGAGCCTCGAAGATTGAAGCGCGCTTTTTCACGGACGAAAAAAAACGCCGCTCAATGAGCGGCGTTTTTTTGAATTTGGAGCGGGAAACGAGACTCGAACTCGCGACCCCGACCTTGGCAAGGTCGTGCTCTACCAACTGAGCTATTCCCGCAAATGGCGTCCCCTAGGGGACTCGAACCCCTGTTACCGCCGTGAAAGGGCGGTGTCCTAGGCCACTAGACGAAGGGGACACGCTACCCGGAACACATGGTGTGTGTTCCAGTACCCAGATCCGTACCCGAAGATATCGGTTCTGGTTTCACTCAGCCCTGCCCGAAGGCAACGCTGTTTAAAATTGGAGCGGGAAACGAGACTCGAACTCGCGACCCCGACCTTGGCAAGGTCGTGCTCTACCAACTGAGCTATTCCCGCATTGGCGTCCCCTAGGGGACTCGAACCCCTGTTACCGCCGTGAAAGGGCGGTGTCCTAGGCCACTAGACGAAGGGGACACACGTACAACATTCACTGCTTATCGCGTTTGGCTAAGTGCTTTACGCTGTAAGTGGCGCGCATTCTATGGATGGATTGCTGGGTCGTCAACCCCCAGATATAAATTTATTTAAATCAATGACTTCGCCCGGTTTAGGGGCTGTTCGCACATTTTGCCCGTCCGGTCTCTGGCGCCTATATTCTGTCATCCGCCAAGACGTTATAGTCGTGTCCGACAAATAGTGGCAATGTGCATCCATATTCGCCGCACTTCCATACGCAGCGCCACGCCTGTCTAATCGCATCGCACAGGCCTATGCGCTTAAAAGCCAAGCCACTACACTCTTGATATGCGAACCCCAATAAAGAGGTCTTACCGGTGACACCACTCATGATCACCCTGCTCGTCGTAGCCGGGATCGCACTGTTGATCGCCATTGGCTACATGAACCATGTGGTGGAAAACAACAAGCTGGAAAAGGCCCGTACCAAGATTGAACTCAACGACCGCTTGCGTCGTTGTGGCGAGCTCACTGAAACCTTTCCCGGACAATTGATGACCCCGGCCCTGAAGCTGTTGATCACGCGTCTTGAGATCAACGTCTGTCAGCGCCTGCTGAACCTGGAGAAAACCAATACGGCGGTCAAGGCGCGCCTGGACGAACTGAATGCGCTGGCCGCACAGGGTGAATCGATTCCGGTGAACAACCCACCGGCACCGATCCAGACCGAAGCCAAGGCCAAGGATGTGCGGTTTCTGCTCGAGGCCCTTCATGGTCAGATTACCCGCGCCGCCCAGGATGGTTTCCTGCCGCCCAACGAAGCCAAGCGCTGGATCCGCGAAGTGCGACACATCCTGGTGCTGTTGCACATCGAGTTCTTCAATAATCTCGGCCAACACGCCTTGCAGCAAGAACAACCGGGGCAGGCCCGCCTGGCGTTCGAACGGGGTGTGCAGTACCTGCGCAAGCAACAGGAACCGCAGGTCTATGCCGAACAACTGGACTACCTGGAAAAACTCCTGGCCCGCGCCAATGCCATGGTTCTGGCCAGCACCCAGCCAGTCGAAGGCGAAGTCAACCAGTTGACCGAAGGGCTGAAGGACGCCGAAGTAAACGACGAGTGGAAGAAGAAGAAGGTTTACGACTGATATTCGGGTTAGGCTCTCAAGCCTGACTCCTGTGTAGCGAGGTGATTTATCCCCTCGCTACACAGGGTCCGTCGACAGCTCACAGCCTGAAATGCCCCACCATCCCCTTGAGCTCAACCCCTAGCTGCGCCAGCTCAATGCTCGACGCGGCATTGCCCTGCATCGCCAGGGAAGATTGATCGGCACTGGCGCGGATGCTGGTGACACTGCGGTTGATCTCTTCAGCCACCGAACTCTGTTGCTCGGCCGCCGCCGCAATTTGCTGATTCATCTGCTGGATCAGCGACACCGCCGCCGCAATGCTCCCCAGGGCGCTTTCGGTTTGCAGGGCATCACTGACCGCCATCTTCACCAGCTCGCCACTGCTCTGGATCTGCTGCACGGAGGTCTGGGCTGCTGAGCGCAAGGCGCTCACCAGGCGTTCGATTTCCTCGGTGGACTGTTGCGTGCGCTTGGCCAAGGCCCGCACTTCATCGGCCACCACCGCAAAGCCCCTGCCCTGCTCACCGGCCCTGGCCGCTTCGATGGCCGCATTGAGCGCCAGCAAGTTGGTCTGCTCAGCCACGCTCTTGATCACGCTCAACACCGTGCCAATGTTCTGGATCTCAGCGCTGAGGCTTTCGATACTGCTGCTGGCTGAAGTGGCCGAGTCGGCCAATTGTTCAATGCGCACCATGCTCTGACGCACCACCTGCTGACCGCTTTCAACCTTATCGTCGGCGGTCTGGGCCGCTTGGGCCGCCTCTTCGGCATTGCGCGCCACGTCGTGCACGGTGGCGGTCATCTGGTTCATGGCCGTGGCGACCTGTTCGGTCTCCTCCTTCTGGCTGCTGACCTCCAGGTTGGTCTGCTCGGTCACGGCCGACAGCGATTGGGCGGAGTTGGCCAACTGTTCGATACCGGCCTGCAAACCGCTGACGATACTGCTCAGGCCCGCCCCCATCTGTTGCATGGCGAGCATCAGTTGACCGATCTCATCCTGGCGCGTCACCTGCACCGTTGCACTCAAGTCGCCCGAGGCAATCTGCTGTGCAACACGGATGACGCTGCGCAACGGCCCGACGATCAACCGGGTAATGACCCAGGCCGCAATCAGTCCCACCAGCAGCGCCAGGGCCGACGAGCCGATGATCAGCAGCGAATTCTTCTTCAGTTCCGTCTGCATGGCACCATCCTCGGCGGTGTAAGCCTGGTCAACCCGCTCCACTACCTGGGAGGCACGCTCGTGCAGTTGCTGGTAGACGATTTTCTCCTGGGCCAGCAGGCCGGTGTATTCAGCGAGTTTTTCGTTGAAACCAGCGATATGCCCGGCCACTTCGTTAAGCACGGTCTGGTATCCCGGGTCCTTGACGGTGGTCTTGAGCACCTCGGCCTGCTTCATGGCTTGCTCGGCCTGTTCGATAGTGCCCTGCCCGCCCTCTTCAGAACCTTTGCGGCTTTGATCCAGGCGTACCCGCGCTTCGTTCATGGCCTGCAACATCAACCGTGACACTTCGCTGACCTGATTGGCTTGCTCGATGAACTCGCCGCCCTCCTTGCCTTCGGACTCTTTCAGGGTATAAGCGCCATCATCTGCCAGGCCCGCTTGCAGCACATCCAGGTTATTGGCAACGCTGGACACTGACCAACTGGCCATTTCCAGTGCCAGATCCTTGCTCTGGCTCAACTCGACGAATTCGTCGAACGCCTTGCGATAAGCCGCCAAGGCTTGCTCCACGTCGTTCATCACCGGCACGTTGGCCGCCGATTGCGCCTTGAGCTCGTTGGCCTGGGCAATCAGTCCGTCCACGCCCAGCCGCAAGGCATCGACCGTTTTCGGGTCCGAGCGCAAGGCGTATTCCTGCTCAAGCAGGCGGACCTTGAGCAAGCCGCTATTGAGGGATGACATCTGTTTCAGGCCATCGAAACGATAGCTGATGGTCTGCAGGGACCAGACACCGATGGCCGCCACCACGGCGGTAAGCAGCAGCACCAGGACAAACCCCAGGCCCAGTTTCTTTGCCATACCCAGGTTGGCAAAACGTCTTTGCACGGCCGAAATCATTGCGCCCAGTCCTCTGCCAGTGTGTGTTGATTGCAGATTCGCAACGAGATGCCCTGTAACACAAGATGCTGGCGTCGGAATAATGGCAAAAAGCTACAGCGCCGTCGTTTTCAGGACAATTGAGGTCGATCCAGAGCCGCCGCGCGGAAGAATGCCTGGGCCCTCGAATCGCAGGCGTGGGCCACGTTGATCCGCAGCCAGTCGCTGACAGCACCCGACGGGCTGAACGCTGTACGAGAAGAAAGCACCACACCGAACCGCTTGGCCAAGCGCTGCAATGCAGCGTAGTCGCATAACGGTGGACGCGCCCAAATGAACAGTCCGCCGGCCGGCCTGCCAAACACTTCCCAATCCGCATCCTCCAGCACCTGCAACACCGCTGCCATGTCGGCACTCAAACGCTGGCGCTGACGCTGGACCAGTTTGCGATAGGCGCCGCTGGCCAGAAGATTGGCCAGCACTGACTCACAGAAGCGTGAACTGCCCATGCTGGTAATGCCCTTGACGTCCCTCAAGCGTGCGATGACAGACGATCCGGCCACGACGAAACCGACTCGCAATGAGCTGCTCAGGGTTTTCGAGAAGCTGCCCACGTACACCACGTCGGTATCCAGCGCTGCCAGTCGGGTCCGGGTTGAGTTCTGGAAGTCGGCATAGACATCGTCTTCGACCACCAACATGGCGTGCTTTTTCGCCAGTTGCAGCAGTTGCTGGGCCACGACCGGGGCCAGGCTGCTGCCGGTCGGGTTGTGGCAGGCGCTGTTGACGAACAGAGCGCTGGGCCGATGCGTCGCCAAGAGACATTGGAGTGCATCGACGTCCGGGCCGCGCGGAGTCCTGGGCAGTTCGATCATGTCGATGCCATGAAACCTGAGCAGGTCGAACAGCTTCGAATACCCCGGACTCTCCACCACAACGCAGCATCCAGGCTCAAGCAGTGTGCGCACAATCAGGTCCAGACCGTGGGTCGCGCCCGTGGTGGTCAGGATCAGGTTTTTATCGGCGTGGATATTGAATTGTTTCAGGCGCCTGGACAGTTGCTCCCGCAGAGCGGGCAGCCCCATCGGCGTACTGTAACTGAACAGCCCTGCCATATCGGTGCGGGTGACCTGACGGATCGCGTAGCCCAGATCATCGCTTTCGCGCCAACTCTCGGGCAGCCCGCCACAGCCCAGCGTCAGTTCCCACTGCGAACTATGGGGCACGCTTTCCTGGGTGATCTGCGTGTCTTCCAGCCAGTCTTTGTCGGAGGGCTCGTAGCTGGACGACGGAGGCGGCGCGACAAAAAAACCCGAACCATGGCGCGCCGCCAACACCCCTTGGGCCACCAGGCGTTCACACGCCTCGTTGACACTGGACTGACTGAGCAAATTCTCCCGGGCCAATTGGCGAATGGAGGGCAGTCGGGTTCCCGGTTGCACCGCATCCTGTCGAATCCAGCCGGCCAGCGCGTCGACAATTTGCTGCACGACAGGCACCAGGGCCTGCCGGTCGATTCTCAACTCCATGAGTAACCAAGCTCCTAAGCAACTGTTTTATCTCTGGAAACAGTTAAGCACAGGCCGTCTCTGGACGATGTACGACAACGTCACCAAAACGGTCGATTCTCACCCTTTGAAACACATTCAGGGGCTGACACGGGGCATTTTTAACCCCCAAAGAAAAAGCCCACAACAAGTGCGGGCCTAGTCCTACACGCTAAATACAACGTTCTTCAGAAAGCCGTGACGCCGCCGTCCACCGCCAATGAATGACCGGTGGTGAATGCAGCGCCATCGCTGCACAAATACAGCACCGCGCTGGCGATCTCCTCGACCTTGCCGATGCGTCCTACCGGGTGCATGGCGTTGGCGAACTCACCTTTTTTCGGATCCGCTTCATAGGCACGACGGAACATGTCGGTGTCGATTACCGCCGGGCAAACCGCGTTCACGCGGATTTTCTTCTTGGCGTATTCAATCGCCGCCGATTTGGTCAGGCCGATCACCGCGTGCTTGGACGCTGCATAAATGCTCATCTTCGGCGCCGCCCCCAGACCCGCCACCGAGGCGGTATTAACGATGGCACCGCCCCCTTGGGCCAGCAGCAAAGGCAATTGATACTTCATGCACAGCCAGACGCCCTTCACATTGACGCCCATGATGGCGTCGAACTCATCGAGGGTGCCGTCGGCCAGCTTGCCCTTTTCGATTTCGATCCCGGCGTTATTGAAGGCGTAATCCAGGCGGCCATAGGCATTGATTACTTCGCTCATCAGGTTCTGCACGTCGCTTTCCAGCGTTACGTCGCAGCGCACGAACAGCGCTTCACCGCCCGCCTCGCGAATCGACTGCACTGTGCCTTCGCCGCCCGCCACGTCCAGGTCGGCCGCCACCACTTTCAGGCCCTCTGCCGCAAATGCCTGGGCGGTCGCACGGCCAATGCCCGCGGCTGCGCCCGTGACCACGGCGACCTGTCCGGAAAACGTCATGCTCATTGTCAAATCCTCGAAGAGTGCGGGAGATGACGCCAGTCTAGTCACAGGTCCGGACGATGCGGCAGCACTATCCAATTGCCGTTTGAGTATTCATGGGTGCCAGTGATAACAGCCCCGGCGCCATTATCACTGGGCTCGATCAAACTGCATTCGCTGCATCAGCAAACCTTGCGACAAACGCTTCGAAGGTCTATCAACAAGGCTTCATTCATCTTGAGTGCCAGCCATGACTGCCCAGACCAATCGCCAGTTCCTGCTCGCCAAACGCCCGGTAGGCGCTGCGACCCGCGAGACTTTCACCTATCAGCAAGTACCGGTCGGCGAGCCGGCAGCCGGCCAGATTCTGGTGAAGAACGAATATCTGTCCCTGGATCCGGCCATGCGCGGCTGGATGAACGAAGGCAAGTCTTACATCCCGCCGGTAGGCATTGGAGAAGTGATGCGCGCCTTGGGCGTAGGCCAGGTAGTCGCCTCGAACAACCCGGCCTTCGCGGTCGGTGACTACGTCAACGGTGCGCTGGGTGTGCAGGATTATTTCCTCGGCGAGCCGCGAGGTTTCTACAAGGTCGATCCGAAACTGGCGCCATTACCGCGCTACTTGTCAGCATTGGGCATGACCGGCATGACCGCCTATTTCGCCCTGCTGGACGTGGGCGCGCCCAAGGCCGGCGAGACAGTAGTGCTCTCGGGCGCCGCCGGTGCGGTGGGCAGCATCGCCGGGCAGATCGCCAAGATCAAAGGTTGCCGCGTGGTGGGCATCGCCGGCGGGGCCGACAAATGCAAATTCCTGATCGATGAACTGGGCTTCGATGGCGCCATCGACTACAAGAATGAAGACGTCCATGCCGGTCTCAAGCGCGAATGCCCCAAAGGCGTGGATGTGTACTTCGATAACGTCGGCGGCGACATCCTCGATGCGGTGCTCAGCCGCTTGAACCTCAAGGCCCGCGTAGTGATCTGCGGTGCCATCAGCCAGTACAACAACAAAGAAGCGGTGAAAGGCCCGGCCAACTACCTGTCGCTGCTGGTCAACCGGGCGCGCATGGAAGGCTTCGTGGTCATGGACTACGCCTCTCAGTTCGCCGCCGCCGGACAGGAAATGGCCGGCTGGATGGCCAAGGGGCAGCTCAAGAGCAAGGAAGACATCGTTGAAGGACTGGAGACATTCCCCGAGACGCTGACCAAATTGTTCAGTGGGGAGAATTTCGGGAAGTTGGTATTGAAGGTCTAGTCACAAAAACACCTGTGGGAGCGGGCTTGCTCGCGAAGGCGGATTGTCAGGCGCCATTTTTGCCAACTGACACACCGCTTTCGCGAGCAAGCCCGCTCCCACAAGGGATCTTCAGATCTGATCAGGCCAGTTCGGCGACTACCGCCGCCAGTGCCTTGGCCGGATCAGCCGCCTGGCTGATCGGTCGACCGATCACCAGATAGTCGGAACCGGCATCCAGTGCCTGACGCGGGGTCAGGATGCGGCGTTGATCGTCCTGGGCGCTGCCCGCCGGGCGAATCCCCGGCGTCACCAGTTGCAGCGACGGGTGCGCCGCTTTCAGGGCGCTGGCCTCCAAGGCCGAGCAGACCAGACCGTCCAGGCCAGCCTTCTGCGCCAGCGCCGCCAGGCGCAGCACCTGTTCCTGAGGCTCGATATCCAGGCCGATACCGGCCAAGTCCTCGCGCTCCATGCTGGTCAGCACGGTCACGCCGATCAGCAACGGCTTCGGCCCGCTACGCTGATCCAGCACTTCACGGCAGGCCGCCATCATGCGCAGGCCGCCGGAGCAATGCACGTTGACCATCCACACCCCCATTTCGGCGGCCGCCTTGACGGCCATGGCGGTGGTATTGGGAATATCGTGGAATTTCAAATCCAGGAATACTTCAAAACCCTTGTCACGCAGGGTCCCGACAATTTCCGAAGCGCAACTGGTGAACAGCTCCTTGCCGACTTTGACCCGGCACAGCTTGGGGTCCAACTGGTCGGCCAGCTTCAGGGCGGCGTCACGGGTAGGGAAATCCAAGGCAACGATGATGGGCGTCTGGCAGGCGGACATGAGTGGGCTCTCAGGCAAGTCGAAATCGGCGCGCATTGTAGCGGAACCAGCGCCCGTGCGGGACCCGATGATCGGTAAATCCTCATCGCGTCCGGACAGCATGGACGATGCCGGCCTTTGTGTCGAAGTCGATACACTCATGACACGCGCACAACACGCCGGCACGCTACCGTCTGGCGCCGCACCCCCGTCCTTTCAGCGCTTCACGCCTAGCGGCACGAAGCCTATGCTGAAGCCTCAACCTCGCCGCCTTCTTTGCGGTTGGCAGCCTATCTGGCAGATGATGCATCCATGCAGAACACCCCTGTTGCAAATTCTGACGATCAAAAAGCGCCCGACGATGACAAGCGCTGGAGTACCCGGGCGTTGATCGTCGATGACGATGTGCCGATCCGCGAGCTGCTGATCGACTACCTGGCCCGTTTCAACATACGCGCCAGCGGCGTGAACGATGGCGCGGCCATGCGCCGGGCGATGCAGGCCGAGCATTTCGACGTGGTTGTGCTCGACCTGATGCTGCCGGGCGAAGACGGCTTGCAATTGTGTCGCTGGCTGCGCGCCGAATCGGACATCCCGATCCTGATGCTCACCGCCCGGTGCGAGCCCACCGACCGCATCATCGGCCTGGAACTGGGCGCCGACGATTACATGGCCAAGCCGTTCGAACCCAGGGAACTGGTGGCGCGGATCCAGACGATCCTGCGCCGGATACGCGACGACCGCGCCGAGCAACGGGCCAATATTCGCTTCGATAACTGGCGACTCAACAGCGTACTGCGCCAGTTGATCTCCGCCGACGGGCTGGTGGTGCCGCTGTCCAACGCCGAGTTCCGGCTGTTGTGGGTATTCATCGAACGACCGCGCCGGGTACTGAGCCGCGAACAGTTGCTGGACGCCGCCCGTGGGCGCTCCATCGAGGCGTTCGACCGCAGCATCGATCTGCTGGTGTCGCGCCTGCGCCAAAAGCTGGGTGACGACCCCAAGGCGCCGCAACTGATCAAGACCGTGCGCGGCGAAGGCTACCTGTTCGACGCCCGGGACATCGGCTGATGCGCTTGCGCCTCGACACCTTGTTCGGCCGCCTGTTTGGCGTGCTGTTACTGGCGATCGTCCTGGCGCACCTGTTGGCCTTTGCCTGGTTTTCTCAATACGACAAACCGCCTTTGGGACCACCCCCCGAATTTTCCCGGCAAGGCCAGCACCCTGGGCCCACGGGGCCCCCACCCAACCGCCCTGCGCGCCCATGGTTCGGTGGGCCGGTGGTACCGCTGACGTTTCAGTTTGTGTGCCTGATCGTCGCCGCCTGGTACGGCGCCAAACTGCTGACCCGGCCAATCCAGCGCCTGAGCGATGCCGCCGAACGCCTGAGCGAAAACCTCGACAGCCCACCGTTGGAAGAAACCGGCCCTCGGGAGGCCCGCCAGGCTGCCCATACGTTCAACCTCATGCAACAGCGAATTCGCGAGCAGGTGCAGCAGCGTTCGCGCATGCTCGGTGCGGTATCCCATGACCTGCGCACTCCGCTTTCACGGCTCAAGCTGCGCCTGGAACAGATCGATGACATCAAGCTGCAGGGCCAGATGCGTCAGGACCTGAACGATATGATTGGCATGCTCGACGCCACCCTCACCTACCTGCACGAGCAACGCACCAGCGAAGCGCTGCAATGGATGGACGTGCAGGCGTTGGTGGAATCGCTGAGCGAAAACGCCCAGGACCAGGGTGCCGACGTGCAAGCCAGCGGTGGTTGCGCGCCGTTACAGGTGCAGCCGATGGCGTTGCGCTCGTGTATCAACAACCTCATGGACAATGCCTTGCGCTACGCCGGCCATGCGTTGATTTCGCTGCAAGACCAGCGCGACCAGGTAGTGATTCGGGTGATTGACCACGGCCCCGGGATTGCGGCGGATAAACGCGAAGCAGTGTTCGAGCCCTTTTATCGCCTGGAAGGCTCACGCAACCGCAACTCCGGCGGTGTCGGCCTGGGCATGACCATCGCCCGGGAAGCCGCCGAACGCCTGGGCGGGCAATTGAGCCTGGAAGAAACGCCAGGGGGTGGATTGACGGCAGTGATCCGCTTGCCCCGCGCCTGAAACCACCTCAATCCCATGTGGGAGCCGCGCCGGGGGCTGAGTTTGTACACCCGCCGGTACAAACTCCACACACCCACGACAACTGCCCCGCCGACGCTGCATAAGCCGGTGCACCCACCGGCATTCCAGCCCAAGGAGAGCGCCCATGATCGGTAGCGTCAGCAGTTACTCGCCCTATACCAGCACCAGCAGTACCGCGACCAGCAGTGCCCGCAGCCAGCAGTTTCAAAAGGAGCTGCTCAGCAAACTCGACAGCAACGCCGACGGCTCGGTCGATCAGGAAGAATTGAGCACGGCCCTGTCGCAGAAGAGTGACGACGGCATCCTGGTCAGCCTGAGCGACAATTTCAGCGACCTGGACAGCGACAGCAGCGGTGACCTGAGCAGTGATGAGATAGCCGCGATGGCGCCACCGCCTCCGCCGCCACGGGACCAGGCGCCGACGACTGAACTGGCCGATGCGCTGCTCAGCGCCCTGGACGCCGACGGTGATGGCGAGGTCAGTAGCGAGGAGCTGAGCAATGGTCTGGCGAGCGCCGGCAGCACTGCCGACAGCCAGGAACTGTTCTCGGCTCTGGACGAGAATGAAGACGGTACCGTCAGCCTCGACGAACTCGCCGCCAGCCTCCCCCCGCCACCGCCACAACAGGCCTCCAGTGAGGCGTTGTTCAGCCAGCTCGACGCCGATGGTCAGAGCAACACCGGCACCAGCGAACTGACCAGCGCGGTACAGGCCAACCGCACCAGCGACAGCTCCACCGACCAGACCAATGTCAGTGAAGCGCTGAACAGGATGATCGCCAACCTCAGTCGACAATACTCGCTGGATGATGTCGCCCCCGTGGGGAAATACCTGAACGTGGCGACGTGATTGACCGGCAAGCCTGGTTTTTCAGAGCCAGGCTTGCCTGCTGGATCGAAGCCCATTTGTGGCGAGGGGATCTATCCCCTCACTACAAAAAGGTTGGTGCTGGTCTCAGGAGTGGGGTTATCGCGCCTGGCTCTTGCTCCAGTCCGTCAGCAAGCTGTAGGCCACCGCCAGCAGGGTCGGGCCAATGAACAGTCCGATGAAGCCGAAGGCAATCAAGCCACCGAACACCCCCAGCAATACGATCACCAACGGCAGGTTTCCGCCACGGCTGATCAGGTAGGGTTTGAGCACGTTGTCCACACCGCTGATGATAAAGGTGCCCCAGATCCCCAGGAACACCGCCATCCCGTATTCGCCCTTCCACACCAGCCACGCCGTGGCGGGGATCCAGACCAGGGGCGGCCCCATGGGAATCAGGCTGAGCAGGAAGGTGACGATGCCCAGCACCAATGCCCCCGGTACGCCCGCGATCAGGAAACCAATCAGCGCCAGCACCGCCTGGGCCGCCGCGGTGCCGATCACGCCGTTGACCACACGCTGCACCGTACCGGCCACCAGTTCGATGTAGTAACCGGCACGGTCGCCGATCAGACGCTCCAGCAACCCGTGCACGAACACCGCCAGACGCGGGCCGTCACGGTAGAAAAAGAACACGAACACAATGCTCAGGGTCAGTTCGAGAATGCCACCGCCGATTTGGGCACTGCGAGCCAGCAGCCAGTTGCCGACCTGACCCAGGTACGGCCTGACGGACACCATCATGGCTGCACCTTGCTGATCGATACTGTTCCAGATGCCCACCAACCGCCCCCCCACCAGCGGTAAGCCCGCCAGCCATACCGGGGGATCAGGCAGGCCATCGACCTGCACGTTCTTGATAAATGCCGTGGCGTCGCGTACATGATCAGCCAGGTTGAAGCCCAGCCACACCAGCGGCACCGCCACCAGCACCATCCAGCCTACGGTCAGCAAAGCCGCCGCCAGCGACTCACGACCATTGACCCAGCGGGTCAACAGGCGCATCAGCGGCCAACTGGCAAACGCCAGCACCGCGCCCCAGAACAGCGCCGACCAGAACGGAGCCATCACCCAGAAGCTTGCACCGAACAACACCAGGAGCAGGATCTGCACCAACAGCCGATCGTTATTGAGCATGTCAGGTCTCGAAATAAAAACAGGGCCGGGCTGACGGCGTGAAGCACGTCACCCGAAACAGCTTAACGCAGCAGCTCAAGATGCAGGCCCGCCGCATCGCCCCTGGCGGCCTCCATTCGCGCCGCCCGGACACCCTGATCGATCATTGCTTGCCGCCAGGCCTCGGCCTGGGGTCCGGCGACAGTGACTCGAAGACCCGTGTCCAGGTTCAGCGCCCGGGATAGCAGGCGCAACCAGGTTTCGTCCGGTTCGCCGACCAGACGCGGCAAGTCCAGCACGCCGGTGTCCTTGAGCTGGCGCAACAGCGTGGCCGATGTGGGCAGCAGGTTCCCCAGCGAGGCGTTTGCCTCGAACTGCTCGACATGCAGGTAAGCCTTACGATTGCCGCGAGTAATGCCATACAGCGCAATCAGTGTGTTATCCGCGGGCGGCGCCAGGCGCAGCAGCAGATAAGACTGACCGTTATCGGCACCATAGAGCTTGGCATTGCCGAACACTTCGTTGGCCCACAGGCTGCTTTCGCCGCAATCACGAGCCTGGCACCAGAACAACAGTTGCGCGTCCTGCTTCTGCAAGGCTTCGCGGGCAGCGGTAAAGGCCTGGATGGCGGAGTGTTCCGGCGGAAGTTCGTAAGTCACCGACGTGGTGTTGCCACGGGCATCGACCTGCCCATCGAAGCGCAACTGGCCGCTGATCTTGCGGATCGAACCCAGGGGATAAATCCGCTCCAGGTCAGTGGTTTGCCGGTAATCGACAATTTGCGCGTCGGGCATGCGGGGCACCCGCTCCAGGTCCCGGCTGCCGGGAACATCGGCGGCAAACGATGCCGGGCTGAAGCAGGCCAGCGTAAGCAAGGCGAGTGAATGAATGGATAATTTCATCGGATCGGCATGGCCTGGGTCTCTGGGGTGAGGCCGGTGTCATCGATGCACTGCGAGGCCGCTAAACAGAGATCTGTCATGGTTGTCTCCCTTTTTCAACCCGCCCAGCCTCGACAGTTGCCAGGCGCAAGTCAAGAAACGGTGAAGAACCGATTGAAACAGTCTGCTACAAGCGCGGCGCCAGCCTCGTCGTTCAGGTGCAAATGATGACCGCCGGGCAACCGTTCATGACTGAAGGGTAGACGCTCCAGCAACTCGGGGTGTCGGGCAAGCATGCCGTCAGCAGCCACCACCAGATGTGCGGGGCAAGCGACCCGCGCCACGAAGGCCATGGCCTGCTCATCGGTCAGGCGAAGCGGCGATGGCAAGGTCAGGCGATTGTCGGTGCGCCAGGTATACCCTCCCGGCACCGGCATCAGGCCGCGCTGGGCCAGCAATTCGGCGGCTTCGCGACTGACAGCCACCAGGCCTTTCATGCGGGCCTCAATGGCCCGGTCGAGGGTTTTGTAGACCGGTTTTCGTTTTTGTTGCAAATCCAGCTGCGCCTGCAGGGCCATGCCCATGCGCTCGGCGGCGTTGTCGCCTTTGTCCGTGGGAGGGATCACCCCGTCGATCAGCCCCAGGTGCGTGACCCGGTCGGGCAAGGCTCCGGCGAGCACCAGCGAGACGATGGCGCCCATGGAATGCCCCAGCAGGGCGAAACGCGCCAGGCCCAGTTGTTCGGCGACTTGCAGCACATCATGGGCATAGTCCCACAGGGCATAGCCAGCACCGGGTGGGCGATGCCCGGAGTGACCGTGACCGGCCATGTCCAGTGCAATGACCCGCAGGCCCTCAAGCCGTGGAGCCAGCCGGGCGAAGCTGTTCGCATTGTCCAGCCAACCGTGCAAGGCGATCACCGGCCGGCCATCCTCCGGCCCGAACAGGTGGGCCGCCAGTTCAATGTGGGGCAGGCTCAGACGGACTTCTTCAACCCCACTCATAAGCTGCGCCCTTCCCAGCGCTGAAAGAGATCCTTGAGCAACCTGGCCGTGTCCTGCGGACGTTCCAGGGGAAACATGTGGCCGCCGGGCATGCTCAGGGATTCGCCATGGGGCATTCGACCCACCGAACGGGTGTGATGGCGCATCACCACGCGACTCTGCCGGCCGCGCACCACCGCCAGCGGCACTTTGAGCATACGGGCCCGGCCGGGACTGGTGTGCGGCACGCCGCGGTAAATGCTGATCTCCGTGGCCGGATCGAAGCGCAGCCGCAAGCGGTCGCCGACTTGCTGCAAGCCATGTTGCAGGTAGGCGTCGAAGCATTCCGGGTCAAACCCGCGGAACAGCGTCTTGGCGGAAAAATACTGCCGGGCCGACTCCAGGTCTGCGAACTCTTCACGCCGGCCCAACGTCCGTCCCGCTGGAGTCAGACGATCGATGAACCCCAGGCGCTTGGCGGCCAGGATCACCCACTGATCGGCGCGGGTCAGCACCGGCGAATCGAGCATTACCACGCCACGATATAACTGTGGACAGCGCAATGCGGCATGCAGATGCAGAACGCCACCCAGGGAATGGCCGACGCCCCACACCGGTTCAGGTTGTTGTTCCAGGTGATGGATGAGCTCGTCCACCAGGTTGTGCCAGTTATCGTCTGCCGGAAAACGCGGGTCATGGCCGTGCAATTCCAGATGCGCGACCTCGTACTGCGGCGCCAGCGCGGCGAACAGCTTGCCGTAAGTGGCCGAGGGAAAACCATTGGCGTGGGCGAAAAACACCTGTTGCGACATGACAGTGGATCCATGGGGAAACTGGAACCGATTGTCCGCACATCCCGGTGGCGCGGCAATGACCGTAACTGACAGCAATGATGACAGTCGGGCTTGGGCTATGGCGTTGTATGAGCGATGTAAACCCGTGGTGAGGGAGCTTGTTCCCGCTGGCCTGCGCAGCAGGCCCAAAACCAGGCGTCGCGGTGTGGCAGGCTAACCGAGTCGATGGGTTTGCGGGGCCGCTTCGCAGCACAGCGGGAGCAAGCTCCCTCGCCACAAGAGCGGCCCATCAGTCACAAACATGCATTCGGGTTTCAACGCGCCGGCGGCTGTTCACCCAGCGGCACCACGGCCATGGTCAGGCGCGACACGCAGTTGACTTTGCCTTCGTCGTTGGTCAGGCGGATATCCCAGACCTGGGTGGTGCGGCCCAGATGGACCATCCGGGCCGTGGCCGTCACCCGACCGCTGCGCACAGCACGCAAGTGGTTGGCATTGATCTCCAGGCCCACGCAATAGAACTTGCTGGTGTCCACGCACAGATAGGCCGCCATGGACCCGACCGTTTCAGCCAGCACCACCGATGCACCGCCATGCAACAGGCCGAATGGCTGGTGGGTGCGGTGATCGACCACCATGCTGGCGGTCAGGGACTCGTCGTCGAAAGATTCGAAACGAATGTCCAGCACTTCGCTGATGGTGTTTTTACCGGCGGCGTTCAGTTGCTCGATGTTGGGGGTGGTGCGCCACAGACTCATCGTTGTCCTTCCTTTATGTTTTTTGTTGTGCTCAACCCTGCGACCAGAGACCTCTCAGGGATGCTGAATGCCCTTGAGCTGCATCGCCCCGGCCAGCGGCAGGTCACCCTCCAGCTCGGCCAGGCCAGCCGTTTTAACCTGTTCGGGTTGTTGCAGGTGACCGTGTTGCAGAAAGCCCAGCAGGCTGCCCACCAGCGGGTTATGGCTGACCAGCAGCACGTCGCCCTGATCAACCAGCTGTTCCAGGACTTTTTGCGGGCGGGTTTCCGGCGTGAGCCAATCAACAGTGATCAACTCAGGCGCGAAGCCCAAGGCTTCGCGCACCAGTTGGGCGGTCTGTTGGGCGCGCAGGTACGGGCTGGCATAAATGGCGCTCAGCGGCTGGCCGATCAGCGCGGCGGCACTGCGCAGTGCTTCTTCGCGACCGTGAGCGGTCAGCGCCCGCTCAGGGTCGGGACGGGCACCGTATGGCTCGGCTTCCCCATGACGCAATACCCACAATTTCATAGCTTGGGCTCCTCGTCCCGGACCGGATGCGGAGCCGGCGCCACCACGTGCGGCGCTTCACCTTCCGGCGTGCGCGGGGTGGGCCAGTCAGCGAATGGCCAGGGTTTCTGGTCGCTGTGGAAGGTGCCGAAACGGCCGATCTGCGCCAGGAACTGGCTCAGGCTGTCACCAAAGTTCATCAGGCTGGCACTGGGCGCGCCATAGATCAGCCGGTAGATCAGTTGCACCAATACCACCGCGCCCAGGATGAACTGCGCCACCTGCCAGACCAGCAGGTAAATCACCATCCACAACACACGCAGCAGGATGGACTCGTATCGGGCCTGCTCTTTTGGATCGCTCATGGTTTGCTCCCGCTTCTGATCAATAGAGGCTCAGTTGAAGCCACTGGTGGAAATGAAATCGACGTCGGTCTTGGGCTCGCCACGCATCAACAGTTCGATCACCTGCTCCAGCGTGCGCCCTTCGAACAGAATCGCATGCAGCCCCGCGACCAATGGCATGTAGACCCCGGACTCCTGAGACTTGGCCTTGAGCACCTTGAGCGTATTCACTCCTTCGGCCACTTCACCCAGGCGCGACACAGCCTCGTCCAGGCTCAACCCCTGACCGAGCGCGAAGCCGACCTGGTAATTGCGGCTTTTAGGCGAGGAACAGGTGACGATCAAATCGCCGACCCCGGCCAACCCCAGGAAGGTCATCGGATTGGCACCCTGGCTGACGGCAAAACGGGTCATTTCCGCCAGCGCCCGGGTGATCAGCATGCTTTTGGTGTTCTCCCCCATGCCCAGCGCCACCGCCATGCCGGCGATGATGGCATAGACGTTCTTCAGCGCCCCGCCCAGTTCCACACCGAAACGGTCGGCACTGGCGTAGACCCGGAAGGTTCGCCCATGCAGCGCGGCCTGGACCCGCTGGCACAGTTCTTCGTCTTCACTGGCGACCACGGTGGCGGTCAGCGCATGCTCGGCGATCTCGCGCGCCAGGTTCGGCCCGGAAATCACACCGATTCGAGCCTTTGGGGCGATTTCTTCGAGAATCTCGCTCATCAGCTTGAAGGTCTGGGCTTCGATCCCCTTGGTCAGGCTCACCAGCAATTTGCCGCTCAAGCGTTCGGCATGGGGCGCCAGGACCGAGCGCAGGGCGCTGGACGGCAAGGCGACGAAAAACAGGTCGCAGTCCTGCAAGGTGGCCTGCAAATCAGTCACCGGTTCAACTTCAGGGCGGATCTTGATGCCCTTGAGGTAACGCGGGTTCTCGCGATTGACCCGGATGGCCTCGGCCTGCTCCGGGTCACGCATCCATTGGCGCACCGGGTGGCCGTTCTCGGCCAGCAGATTGGCCACGGCGGTACCGAAACTCCCGCCCCCCAGGACCGCAATCGGGCGCTGTTCAGTCATATGCAATCCGTTCATCCATACCAAGTGGCAATGCCGGGCATTATACGGAGCGGCCACACCGCGACCAGCCCCGACTACAATTACCGGCAGTTGTAGGAAGCTGACCATCAATTCCTAGGAAAATGCTGTCAACGTGAATGGAAAAGTCGCTCACCTCAGTTAACATGCCGGCCATCCTTTCCCTAATCAAAGGCTGTGCCGTGTTCGTTGGCCCTTCCCGTTCAGGTTCGTCGCTCGTATTGGCGCTGTTCATCAGCCCGCCAGTGCTGGCCGACGACTTGTTCGTCGACAGTCAGCCCCTGCCCCAAGTGTTGACGGCCACGCGCCTGAAACAATCGCCGGCGGCGGTCCCCGGCAGCATGACCGTGCTGGACAGCGAATTGATCAAGGCCAGTGGCGCCCGGGACATCAGCGAACTGCTGCGCCTGGTGCCGGGCATGATGGTCGGCAATATCAGCGGGAACCAGGCCGCCGTGAACTACCACGGCACCAACGCCACCGAAGCGCGGCGCATGCAGGTGCTGATCGATGGCCGTTCGGTGTATCGCGCCGGCCTGGCCACGGTGGACTGGAGCGATATTCCAGTGGCCATGGAAGACATCGAGCGGATCGAAGTTTTCCGCGGCCCCAACACCGTCAGCTACGGCGCCAATGCACTGATGGCGGTGGTCAATATCATCACCCGCGCTCCGGCCGACAGCCACGGCACCCGCCTGAAAATCACCCGAGGCCAGCGTGGCATCAGCGACTGGTACGCCAGCCAGGGCAGCGGTTGGGAGAGCGGTGACCTGCGGCTGTCACTGTCCGGCCAGGAAGACGACGGCTTTGACAGCAACCGCACCGGCGCCGATTACCGCGACAGTCGACGCTTGAACCGTTTCAACCTGTCCGTCAGCCAGACCCTGAACGAACAGCAGAGCATCGACTGGCAACTGAACGCCAAGGACGGGACCAATCAGCGGCCTTATACCTACCGTCCAGTGTTCGCCGGGATTACGGCCGCCGGGGATAACTCCGATGTCGTCGCCAAGGACTACGCCGGTTCGCTGCGCTGGAACCTGGACCTGAACCCCAACCACAGCCTTTATGTACAAGGCTCGCTCCAGCATTGGGATCGCCAGCAGACCTGGCGCGCCTGCGATGCCGAGGTCTCCTTCAGCCCGCAGTTGACCGATCTGTGGTTGCTCAACCCTAACTACGCCGAGAAGCTGGCGCGCAATATTCCCAGCTTCACCGGCACCGGTGCGCCGCCCGGCACCCCGCAAGAACAGGCGCTGGCCAATCAGGTGCTCGATCAATGGCGCAACGGCGCCTCGCAAACCTTGTGCGGCGATATCGACCAGAGCGCCCGTGAGTCGCGCTACGACCTGGAAATCCAGGACACCCTGAGCCTGTCCGACAGCCTGCGACTGGTCACCGGGGCAAACTATCGCTACGACCGGGCCGACTCCGAGACGTACTTCAACGGCACGCTGGACGACACCACCTGGCGCCTGTTCGGCCAACTGGAGTGGCGGGCCAGCGAACATTGGCTGGTACAGGGCGGTGCGATGTTCGAAGACACCCACCTGACCGGCAGCTCGCTGACGCCGCGGGTGGCGGTCAACTACCTGATCACGCCACGCCATGGCCTGCGGGCGGTGTACTCCGAGGCGGTGCGCTCGCCGGACATGTTCGAGAACAATGTCAATTGGAGTTATCAGGTCACCAACCTCAAGCCCACCGCCTTCGGCCAGAGCAGTGCCCGTTATTTTGTCCAGACCCGAGGGCCGGGGAACCTGGACCAGGAGCACATGCGCTCCCGGGAACTGGGCTACAACGGTTATTTCATGAACCTGGGGCTGAGCGTCGATGTGAAGCTGTTCCATGACGAAATCACCGGCATGATCAGCGAACCCCTGCGCAACAATCAGTACATTGCCAGCAACGCCAATGAATCACAGTTTTCCGGGGCCGAAACCCAGTTCGACTGGCGCATCACCAGCGCCGACCGCCTGCGCCTGACCTATGCCTACGTCGATGCGCTGGCCAGCAACGCCCTCGACGAACAGCCCACCGCCCGCAATAGCGGTTCGGCCGGCTGGCTGCGGGACTGGGGCCGAGGCTGGAACAGCGCGGTGTTCTATTATGGTGCCGACGACCTTAACGGCTATCGCTTTGAACGAGTCGACACCCGCCTGGCCAAACGCATTTCTTTGGGCAAGGCCAACCTGGAACTGGCGGGCATCCTGCAACAGCGTCTCGACAACCAGCCCACTACGTTTGTCGACAACCGCTACGACTCCCGTCACGTCCTGTATTTCACTGCGGAGTTGTCGTTCTAGATGTTCCGGGGTCAATCGCGCAAGACGCCCTTTCGTGGCCGCCTGCCGCTGGCGCTGTGCCTGGTGTTTGCAGGCTGGCTGGCAACGATCGAGGCCCGGGCCGCCGAGATTGTACTGACCGGCGTGCGTAACAGTCCTGGCGTGCAGTCTTTCACCCAGGCCCTGAAAGTCCTGCGCCCCGAGGACGACGTCAGGTTTACTCCGCTGGCCAGCCTGCCGGCGCCCGGCAAACTGCCACGCAATGTCCGCCTGATTTTGCTTGACCTGCCCAGCCTCGACTGGCGCCTGCAGGAAACCCACGGGCCCGCCACCCTGGTACTGCGAATCAGCCGCCAACAAGCCAGGGACCGCCTGGGCGAGACAACGCCCGATCACCTGAGCCTGTTGTGGAGCGATCCGCCGCTGACGCGGCAATTGCGTCTGATCCGCGCGATCCTTCCGCAAATGCGCAGGGTCGGCGTGCTGTTCGATGGGCACAGCGAGTTCCTGCTCAAGGAAATCCGCCAGGCAGCAACGCCGTTGGGGCTGGAGATCGTGAGTGAACGCTGGGACGACACCAGTGACAGCCGCCCTCTGCAAAAGCTGTTGGGCCGCAGCGATGTGCTGCTGGGGCTCGACGACCCCGATCTGTACAACCCCAAGACGGTAAAGAATCTGTTGCTCAGCAGCTACGCCCGGCAACGTGCGCTGATCGGGCCCAACGCCGCTTTCGTCAAGGCCGGCAGCCTGGCCAGCACCTACAGCGACCAGGAGGACTGGCTGGCAATTCTCGACGATTTGCTGGACCGACCCGCCGCCACCTGGCCCCGCACCCTGTATCCGGCCCGCTTCAAAGTCCTGAGCAACCAGCAGGTCGCCCGCTCACTGGGGATCGAGCCGATTGACGCCGAATCCGTCGCTGCACAGCTGGCCGAAGGAGAACAACGCCCATGACCTTGCGTCGCCGCTGGGACATCAATACCCGCACCCAGCTTATCGCCCTCGGCCCGGCCTTGCTGCTGACGGTGCTGTTGATCAGCTTCTTTACTTTTGTGCGAATCCAGGACCTGCGCCAGGAACTCAACCACACCGGGCAGTTGATCGCCAACCAACTGGCCCCGGCCACGGAGTATGGGGTGATATCGGGCAATAACGAGGTGCTGGAAAGCCTGCTCACCGCCACCCTGGCCACGCCTCATGTGCGTTTTCTGGAGGTGCAAGACAGCAAGGACCGGGTTGTGGTGTATGTCGAGCAGCCCGCGCAAGGCCGCAAGCATTCCCAGCAGATCGAAGTTTTCCAGGCGCCGGTTCGCTTGCAGCGCATTGCCTTGAACAATGATTTCCTGCAAGGCAACAGCATGACCATCGAGGCGCCCGATGAGGATTACCTGGGCCGGGTGATCGTCGGCATGTCCAGTGACGCCTTCAGCCAGCGGCAGCAGGAAATCCTCCTCAAGGCCGCGATCCTGGCGCTGTTCGCCCTGCTGTTCACCTTCTTGGTGGCACGTCGCCTGGCGTCCAACCTGTCCCGGCCGATCCGCGACATCGGCAACGCAGTCATGGCGATCCAGCAAGGCGACTACGGCACGCCGCTGCCCATCGTCGACGATGCCGAACTGGGGGCCTTGTCGCGGCATATCAACAATCTGGCCGACGGTCTCGAGCAAGCCAGCCGTGAACAGCACCAGGCCATGGCGCAACTGATCAAAACCCGGGAAGAAGCGGAGAAGGCCAACAGCGCCAAGTCCGAATTCCTGGCGATGATGAGCCATGAACTGCGCACCCCCATGAACGGTGTACTGGGCATGCTGCAACTGCTGGAAACCACCGAAATGACGGAGGAGCAATTCGAGTACACGGCGCTGGCCAGCGAATCCACCGAGCACCTGCTGAAAGTCATCAACGACATCCTCGACTTCTCGCGCATCGAACGCTCGGCCCTGGAACTGGAACACATCCCGTTCAATCTGGCGGAGCTGGTCGCCAGTTGCGCCCAGTCGTTCCAGCACAGCGCCGCGCAACGCAAGCTGGGCCTGGACCTGCTGATCCCTGATGACATGCAGCCCTTGCAGGTGCAAGGCGACCCGACGCGGATCAGGCAGATCCTGGTCAACCTGATCGGCAATGCCCTGAAATTCACCGAACAAGGCCGCGTCACCGTGCAATGCCAGTGGCAGGCACTGGATCACGAACTCCTGTGGTTTACCTGCACGGTGCGCGACAGCGGCATCGGGATCGCGACCGAAAGCCTGGAGCGCATGTTCGATGCCTTCCAGCAAGCCGACAGTTCGATTTCCCGGCGCTACGGTGGCACCGGCCTGGGGCTGCCGATTGCCCGCACCCTGGCTGAACGCATGGGGGGCACATTGCGCGCCCAGAGCGAAGAAGGCCAGGGCTCGGTGTTTACCCTGGAGATCCCTCTGGCCCTGTCGAAAAAGGCACCGATAGCCCTGGCGCCAAAGCTCCCCGACGGCATCGGCAGCGGCCATGGCGAGGGCCGCAACGTGCTGCTGGTAGAAGACAATCCGGTGAACCAGACCGTGATCGAAGCCATGCTGCGCAGCCTGGGCTTCACCGTCAGCATCGCCGCCGACGGCGCCCAGGCCATCCGCAGTGCCGAAAGTCTGATTTTCGAGGCGATTCTGATGGATTGCCGGTTGCCCATCATCGATGGCTACGAAGCCACGCGACAGATCCGCCAGTTACCCGGCTGCGGCGAGGTGCCCATCATCGCTCTGACGGCCAATGCGCTACAGGGCGATCGCGAAGCCTGTCTCGCGGCGGGCATGAACGATTACCTGGCCAAACCGTTCAAAAGAGCTGATCTGCAGCAAATTCTGCAGCGCTGGGTGCGTTAGTGCAGGCGTTTCGACCATCTGCGACTGGCGTGAAAGGCGAAAGTGCGGCAGTCTTAACCACCCGAACAAGTCCCGATTGGGGCTTGAATAAAAATTTCAGTGCACAGGTGTACATTCATTTCCCGTGTGCTGTGACTTTCACTACAACGCAATAGTCTATGAGTAGGCTGTCGATTCGAGGCATGAACGCTTCGATCGGCCGGGAAGATTTGCCCCACCCTGCCGCATGGGACTATTGAGGAGCTCGCATGACCAAACAAAACGCCTTTACTCGGGAAGACCTGCTGCGCTGCAGTCGCGGTGAGCTGTTCGGCCCAGGTAACGCGCAACTGCCCGCCCCGAACATGCTGATGGTGGATCGCATCACCCATATCAGCGAAGAGGGTGGCAAGTACGGCAAAGGTGAATTGGTCGCCGAGCTGGACATCACTCCTGACCTGTGGTTTTTCGCCTGCCACTTCGAAGGTGATCCGGTGATGCCGGGCTGCCTGGGCCTGGATGCCATGTGGCAATTGGTCGGTTTCTTCCTCGGCTGGCAAGGCCTGCCAGGCCGCGGTCGCGCCCTGGGTTCGGGCGAAGTGAAGTTCTTCGGTCAGGTTCTGCCGAGCGCGAAGAAGATTACCTATAACATTCATATCAAACGCGTCCTCAAGGGCAAGCTGAACATGGCCATTGCCGATGGTTCAGTGGCTGTGGATGGTCGCGAGATCTACACCGCCGAAGGCCTTCGGGTCGGCGTTTTCACCTCCACTGACAACTTCTAAGGGTTATCCGCATGCGCCGCGTCGTTATCACTGGTCTGGGCATCGTTTCGTGCCTGGGCAATGACAAAGAGACCGTCTCCGCTAACCTGCGTGCAAGTCGCCCTGGCATCCGGTTCAATCCGGAATATGCCGAAATGGGTCTGCGTAGCCAGGTTTCCGGCTCCATTGACCTTCCCCTCGAAGAGCTGATCGATCGCAAGATCTACCGTTTCGTCGGCCATGCGGCGGCTTACGCCTACCTGGCCATGAAGGACGCCATCGCTGACTCCGGCCTGACCGAAGAGCAGGTGTCCAACCCGCGCACCGGCCTGATCGCCGGTTCCGGTGGTGCCTCGACCTTGAACCAGATGGAAGCGCTGGACATCCTGCGCGAAAAAGGCGTCAAGCGCGTCGGCCCGTACCGCGTCACTCGGACCATGAGCAGCACCGTTTCCGCCTGCCTGGCCACGCCATTCAAGATCAAGGGCCTGAACTACTCCATCGCCTCTGCCTGCGCCACCAGTGCCCACTGCATCGGCAACGCCATGGAGCAGATCCAGATGGGCAAGCAGGACGTCGTGTTCGCCGGCGGTGGTGAAGAAGAACACTGGAGCCAGTCGTTCCTGTTCGACGCCATGGGCGCCCTGTCCAGCAAGCGCAACGACACCCCGGAAAAAGCTTCCCGCGCCTACGATGCCGACCGTGACGGCTTCGTCATCGCTGGCGGCGGCGGCATGGTGGTGGTCGAGGAGCTGGAACACGCTCTGGCCCGTGGCGCGAAAATCTACGCGGAAATCGTCGGCTACGGCGCCACTTCCGATGGCTATGACATGGTCGCCCCAAGCGGCGAAGGCGCCATCCGCTGCATGCAGATGGCCATGTCCACCGTCGACACGCCCATCGACTACCTGAACACCCACGGCACTTCGACCCCGGTCGGTGACGTTGCGGAAATGAAAGGCGTGCGCGAAGTGTTCGGTGCCAACGCCCCGGCCATCAGCTCCACCAAGAGCCTGTCGGGTCACTCCCTGGGCGCCGCGGGCGTTCACGAAGCGATCTACTGCATGTTGATGATGGAAGGCAACTTCATCGCCGGCTCGGCCAACATCGACGAACTGGACCCGGAAGTGGCCGACCTGCCGATCCTGACCAAGACTCGCGAAGACGCCAAGATCGACACCGTGATGAGCAACAGCTTCGGCTTCGGCGGCACCAACGCCACCCTGGTATTGAAGCGCTGGCAGGGCAAGTAAGCCCCGCCGCAACGCCACACACAAAAACGCCCCGACTGGTTCGGGGCGTTTTTTTTGTCTGCTCTGCACACCACATTCCCTGTGGATAATTCCCTTGTGGGAGCGAGCCTGCTCGCGATGAGGCCCTGACATTCAACATCTATGTTGG
Organism: Pseudomonas sp. FG-3G; assembly: GCF_901007645.1. Taxonomy (NCBI): domain Bacteria; kingdom Pseudomonadati; phylum Pseudomonadota; class Gammaproteobacteria; order Pseudomonadales; family Pseudomonadaceae; genus Pseudomonas; species Pseudomonas sp. FG-3G. The sequence goes on along the minus strand of NZ_CAAKGZ010000013.1, from coordinate 59,050 downwards.
CTGACAGATTGCTATCGCGAGCAGGCTCGCTCTCACAGATTCAACGCACGACAAACCGTTGCTGCGCCAGCAATCGATCGCCCTGGAACACCATGAACCGCCACTCCCCCGGCACCACTTCGTGGCTTTCGGTGAACTCGTAGGCCATCACATCCTGCGGTGCACCGGGCACCAGCTTCTGGGTGACTTCGAATTTATCGTGGCGCACGCCATCGGGGGTGCGAATGCCTGGGGTGAAATACAACAGGGTCAATGGCTGGTCGTCAGCCACCTTGTCCGCCAAGCGGTAGCGCAGACCGAACTTGGTGCCCAGCTTGGCCGGTACACTTTCAGTCTGCCGGATCTGCTCGTTGCTGCGGCGCAGAACCCGCTCCCCTGATTGCAGTTCGGCTTGGGGCCCTTCGAAGATACCGTACTCCACCGGGCCTTCGACACGGACTTCCGCCTGGGCCAGGCCGCAGACCGACAACAGCGCGACCAGTGCGCTTGAACGGGTGAGGTGCATAGTGCGCTCCTTGATTGTGATGAGCGCGAGGGTATGACGCGGCGGTGACAGGCTGATGACAAGGCGATGGTCACCTTGTGCACTGAGAGCTTCTGTGGGAGCAAAGCTTGCTCGCGCTGCAGGCGCCCTCAATTGCGAAATTGCAATACCTTCATTGCGGGCAAGCCTTGCTCCCACACAACACCGCCAGGAAATTATCCCGAGCTACGTTCTTCGCCACCTCTTCCGGCAACGCATCCAGGAACGGATCGAAGCTGCGTAATTCCTTACCGACATTGTCGAAACGCCCCACTACATCCGACCCCAACATAAAACGCTCCGGGAAGCGCTCCACCAGCTTGAGCCACGCCTCGCGGGGTTTGCCCGCCTCGTCCAGCAGGTAAGGCGTGAGCACGCTCCAGGACAGGTCGATGTACAGGTTCGGATAGGTCTCCAGCATCCGGGTCAGTGTCGGCAACAGAAAATCCAGCCGCGTCTGGTGACGATGGATCTCCATGCTGGTGCCGGCATGGGCCCAAATGAACCGCGTGTGGGGATGGTTGCGCAACGGCTCTTCAATTTCCGGCAAATACAGCGCGTTTTTCTCACGCTTGGAGGTGATGTTGGAGTGCAGCAGCACCGGCAGATCGTTCTCCGCCGCCAGGTGATAGATCCGCGTCATGGCCTCGTTGTTGGCCCGCGGGGTGTCCCCCGACGTCAGTGCCGTCAGGTCGTCATGGCGGGTGAACACCTCACCAATGCCTTGCCACAAACCCGGATACAGATCGAGCATGCGCTGGATGTGCATGGCGGAGTTTTTGTCGTTGGGGTTGAAACCGGACAAAAAAGGATGAAAGTGCTGGCGCTGTTCAGCGGTCAACTTGCTCACCGCCGCCGCGACAATCACATCGGTGGCGCTGTACCAATAGGCGTCCGCATCGTCACCGGCGTAGTAACGCGGGCGCTTGGGCTCATCCTCATGCCATTTCTTGGCCACCGGTATGCCTGAAATCATCACATGCTCGATGCGATTGTCGGCCATCGCCTTCAGTAACTCGGGCATGCCGGCGGTTTCCTGAAAGAAATCGACGTAATGCAGGTGTGCATCGCTGTAGGCATATTCGCGGGCCATGACGCCACTGCTCGAAACGGCCAGCAGCCAGGCGAAGATCAGACGGGTCATGGGCACGGGCGGACTCCAGAAAGTTATGAACAGGATAGACCCCGACCGTCGCGTCCGGGTTCACGGCGCATGTGCCGTCAGTTGTCACGGCGGGTTATGCTTTGCCCATCCGTTGCTCAACCTGGAAGACATCATGATCACGCCCCTGACCATTCGCCCACGCGCAGAAGATGTGGAAGGCCAGCCGATTCTTCGCCCGCTGCCGTCCGCCAAGTGTCGCAGCGTCGGACCGTTCGTTTTTTTCGACCACATGCTGCAAACCTCCTACAAGGCCGGTCAAGGCATGAACATTCGTCAGCATCCCCATATCGGGTTGTCGACCCTCACCTATCTGTTCGAAGGGCAGCTCCAGCACAAGGACAGCCTGGGCTCCGATCAAGTGGTGGACGCCGGGGACGTCAGCTGGATGACCGCGGGCAGCGCCATCACCCATGTCGAGCGCACGCCCGAATCACTGCTGGGCAGCGACTTCGTCATGCACGGCTTGCAAGTCTGGTTGGCCTCGCCCCAATCCCACGAACAGGGGCCTGGACACTACAGCCATCATCCGGCGCACACCCTGCCGGTCAGCGATAACCTGGGGGTAAAGATCCGGATGATCGCCGGGTCGGGCTTTTGCCTGGAATCACCGGTGCCGACGCTGTCCCCGACCCTGTACGCCGAACTGAACCTGCAAACCGCAACGACCCTGCTGATTCCCACCGAGCATGAAGAGCGGGCACTGTATGTGCTCAGCGGCGAGGCGCAGCTGGACGGTGAACCGCTGGAGCCCCACTCGTTGGTGGTGCTCCCGGCCGGGGAACAAATGACACTGTTCGCCGACAGCGACTGCCATGCGGTGCTGTTCGGCGGCGCGCCGCTGGATGGGCCACGTCGGATCAACTGGAATTTCGTCTCCAGCGATCCGGCGCGAATAGACGAAGCCCGCCGACGTTGGGCGGCCGGGGACTGGCCGACCGTGCCGGGGGAAAGTGAGCGGATCGAATTGCCCTGAATTCAGCGGTGTCTGACAGGCCGCCATCGCGAGCAGGCTCGCTCCCACACTGGACCGTTGCCATTCGCAAATGGCGCGAACACCTCGGTCAAATGTGGGAGCGAGCCTGCTCGCGATAGCAGTCTGGCAGGCGACAGCCTATTCAGCACCAGGCCCGATCTCAGCCCCTGAGCACTTCATCCAGCAAATTATGCATCGACCGGAACGCCCGTGCGGCAACCTTGGCGTCGTACATCATCTTGCCCGGGACATTGGCCTGTGGATCGGTGAACGAATGCACCGCACCACCGTAGCTCAGCAGTTGCCAATCCACCCCGGCGGCGTTCATTTCGTCTTCGAAAGCCGGCAGTTGCTCCTTGGGCACCAATGGGTCCGAGGCGCCATGCATGACCAGCACCGCCCCCTTGATGTTCTGCGCATCCGCCGGATTGGGTGTGTCCAGGGTGCCATGGAACGAAATAGCGGCCTTCAACGGTGCGCCTGTGCGTGCTAGCTCCAGGGAGCAGCAGCCGCCGAAGCAGAAACCGAACGTAGCAAGTCTCGACGCATCGACCTGCGCCTCACCCTGACTTTGCAGCTGCTCGAATGCCGCCTGCATGCGCTTGCGCAACAAGGCACGATCATTCTTGAGCGGCATCATCGCAGCCCCGGCTTCATCGGCATTGGTCGGGCGCACGTCCTGGCCGTAAAGATCGGCGATCAACACAACATAGCCGTTGGCCGCCACTGACCTGGCGATTTCCTCGGCCCCCGCCCCTACGCCCATCCAATTGGGCGCCATCAGCAAACCCGGGCGCGAGCCCTGCTGGCTAACGTCGAAGGCCAGGCGGCCCTCATAGGTTCGACCATCGATCTGATACTCCAGCGAACTAACCGTAACCTGACTCATGACGGACTCCTCTTGAAACGGAACACCAGAAATGAAAAAACCCGCCGAAGCGGGTTTTTCCTGCACTTGATTAAGCTGACAGTTCAACCAACAGCTTGTTCAGGCGGCGCACATAGGCCGCCGGGTCCTTCAGGCTGTCACCCGCCGCCAGGGCGGCCTGATCGAACAGGATGTGCGACAGGTCGCCGAAACGCTCTTCGCTCTGCTCGTTGTCGAGCTTATCCACCAGCGGGTGAGCCGGGTTGAATTCGAAGATCGGCTTGGAGTCCGGGACTTTCTGGCCGCTGGCTTCAAGGATCTGCCGCATCTGCAGGCCCAGGTCCTGTTCACCGATGGCCAGGATCGCCGGGGAGTCCGTCAGGCGGTGAGAAACCCGCACTTCGCTGACGGCATCGCCCAGGGCAGTCTTGATCCGCTCAACCAGGCCTTCCTTGCTCTTGGCAACTTCTTCGGCGGCTTTCTTGTCTTCTTCCGAATCCAGGTTACCCAGGTCCAGATCACCACGGGCCACGTCGACAAAGCTCTTGCCGTCGAACTCGCTGAGGTAGCTCATCAGCCATTCGTCGATGCGGTCGGTCAGCAGCAGCACTTCGATGCCTTTCTTGCGGAAAACTTCCAGGTGCGGGCTGTTCTTGACCTGTGCATAAGTTTCACCGGTCAGGTAGTAGATCTTGTCCTGACCTTCCTTGGCGCGGGCCAGATAATCGGCCAGACCAACGATCTGTTCGCCATCGTCACCCTGGGTCGAAGCAAAGCGCAGCAGGCCAGCGATTTTTTCTTTGTTGGCGAAGTCCTCGGCAGGGCCTTCCTTCATCACCTGGCCGAAGTTCTTCCAGAAGCTCTTGTACTGCTCGGGCTCGTTTTTCGCCAGTTTTTCCAGCATGTCCAGAACACGCTTGGTCAGCGCCGACTTCATGGAGTCAATGATCGGGTCTTTCTGCAGGATTTCCCGCGAAACGTTCAGGGACAGGTCATTGGAATCGACCACGCCCTTGATGAAACGCAGGTACAGCGGCAGGAACGATTCGGCCTGGTCCATCACGAACACACGCTGCACGTACAGCTTCAGGCCGCGTGGTGCTTCGCGCTGGTACAGGTCGAACGGCGCACGGGCCGGCACGTACAACAGCGAGTTGTACTCCAGCTTGCCTTCGACCTTGTTGTGGCTCCAGCTCAGCGGGTTCTCGTAGTCATGGGCGACGTGCTTGTAGAACTCCTGGTATTCCTCGTCCTTCACCTCAGTGCGCGGACGGGTCCACAGGGCACTGGCGCGGTTGACGGTTTCCCATTCCACTTCGGGCTTTTCTTCGCCTTCGGCAGCGGCGACTTCCTTCGGCAGCTCGATCGGCAACGCGATATGGTCGGAGTACTTCTTGATGATGTTGCGCAGGCGCCAGCCATCGGCGAACTCGTCTTCACCGGACTTGAGGTGCAGCACAATGCGGGTACCGCGATCAGCCTTGTCGACGGTGGCGACTTCAAACTCGCCCTCGCCCTTGGACGACCAATGCACGCCTTCGCTCGCAGCGAGGCCGGCACGACGGCTGAACACTTCCACCTGATCAGCGACGATAAACGCGGAATAGAAACCGACACCGAACTGGCCAATGAGGTGGGAGTCTTTTTTCTGGTCGCCGGAGAGGTTCTTCATGAAATCGGCGGTGCCGGACTTGGCGATGGTGCCCAGGTGAGTGATCACCTCTTCGCGACTCATGCCGATGCCGTTGTCTTCGAGGGTGACGGTCTTGGCGTCCTTGTCGAAGCTCACGCGGATTTTCAGTTCGGCGCCGCCTTCCAGCAACTCTGGCTTGGACAGGGCTTCGAAACGTAATTTGTCGACAGCGTCAGAGGCGTTCGAAATCAGCTCGCGAAGGAAAATTTCCTTATTCGAATACAGCGAGTGAATCATCAGGTGCAGCAGTTGCTTCACCTCGGTCTGGAAGCCCAGGGTTTCCTTTTGAGTTTCCACGCTCATGGTCATCAAACTCCAAGTGGATGGTGGTGTCCGCCTCGCAGAGATTGGCGGCGGGATGTCCTCAAGGTGGGGGCAACGCTGATGATTTCAAGGGCTATGCGCTTTTGAAGACTCCTGAATCTTGAAATGCGCCCGGGCGGTGGCAATGGGTTCGGCCTCTAGATCCTGCCAGGCGGTGATCGCAACATTGGCTACCCGGCGCCCCTGCCGCCAGACCTGACATCTGGCGAAAGTGTCGCGATACTGCCCGGCGCGCAGGTAATCCAGGGAGAAATCGATGATTTTCGGCACGCCCGTCGCACGGGTGGCAATCAACAGATACACCGCGGCCGACAACTCCATGAAACCGGCGATGACGCCGCCGTGGATGGCCGGCAATAAAGGGTTACCAATGTTGTCCCGGTTGGCCGGCAGGCGAAACAGCAGCTCCTCGCCCTGACGCGAGCATTCCACGCCGATCAACCGCGCATAAGGAATCGAGGCCAGCAGCAGCGCGTAGTCGCCCCGCTCGCAGGCGTGGCGCAGTTGTTCCTGAGTGATATCGCTCATGGCTTGTCTACGGCAGCCAGCGGGCCACCCCTTTTGATTCCCTTGGCGTGCTGGCCCAGGCGCATGAAGGTGCCCACCACATGGGCGATGGGTTGTTCGGGGTCGTCCTGATAGGCAAATCCACGGCTGAAGATCACGTCCTGAGTGACCCGATAGCAGTGGGCAAAGCCATAGACGTCCTTGTTCGGCTCAGCGGCGTGCATGTAGTCGATGCGCAGATCCAGGGTCGGACAGACCTCGAACTGCGGCAACACGCACAACGTCGACATGCCACACGCCGTGTCCATCAATGAGGTCAACGCGCCACCATGGATGATGCCCGTAAGGGGGTTGCCGACGATCTGGGGGCTGTAAGGCAGGATCACGGTCAGCCCCTCGGGACTGGCACTGTGCAACTTCAAGCCCAGCACCTGACAATGTCGCAGTGCGGACAGAAAGCGTGTCGCACGCTCAAAAACGGGGTCTTGCGCCATTGGATTTAACGCCTTTATTAATGAGCAGTCGCGGTAACGAGCATGCCCTGTAAAGTTCCGTTCCCATGCAAAGTTATATATCTGTAGCAAAAGAGGAACTTAATCCAAGGGGGGGCGTTCAAAAGGCCAGTAGTTATTTCCATAAGGAGAAACACCCCATGCGTAAGACTTTAGCTATTGCCTTGATGTTGGCCGCCTCCCTCGGTCTCGCTGCCTGCGATAAAAAATCCGAGGACAAAGCTCAAGATGCCGCCGAACACTCTGAGCAAGCTCAGGAAAAAATGAACGAAGCACAGGATAAAGTGAACGACGCAGCGAAAGAAAACGCCGAAGCCGCCAAAGATCAGGCCGAATCGAACGAAGCTGCTACACAGGAACAAGCACCTGCAACAGCGCCCGCCACCGCACCAGCTACCAACTGATACGGTTTGGGCTTAAAAGAAACCCGCCTGGCGCGGGTTTTCTTTTGTCTGCAATTTAGTAGTGACCGTCCTGTCAGGCCGGGTCCTTGCTTATATCAGGCAATGGCGCTTCGGTGGGGGTGTAAACCATGACCTGCAGCACGTCGGAATGAAACTCCCGACGGTACAGCACCAACACCACGCCTGCACTCATCAACATGAACAGCCAGGGGCTGACGAACCACGCCAACATGGTCATGCCGAAATAATAAGCGCGCAGGCCAAAATTGAACTGGTTGGCCGCCATGGAGATCACCCGCGCCGCCCTGAGCGCGAAGGCCTTGCGTTCCTGCGCCGATACATGTCGCTCGCCGATCATTGGCGCCGATCCCACCAGAACCGCCGCGAAGTTGTATTGGCGCATGCACCAGCTGAAGGTGAAGAAGGCATACACAAACACCAGCGCCAGGCACAGCAACTTGGCCTCGGACATGCCTTGGGACGCCTGCTGCACCATCGGCAAGTCGGCCAACAACGACACCGCACGATCGGACGCCCCAAGCACCGTCAGGATGCCCGCCAGGATGATCAGCGTGCTTGAGGCGAAGAAGGACGCGTTGCGCTCCAGGTTGCCGATCACGCTGGCGTCGGCGATACGGTTTTCGCGCAGCAACATGCGGCGCATCCAGTCTTCGCGATACAAGTGCATGACGCTGGCCAGACAGGCCGTATCGCGGGCTTTCAACGACGCATAACGGGTGTAGCCGCCCCAGCAGACGACGAACCAGACCGCGGCCAGAAGATGGATCAGATTGGCTTGGATGAATGACATGTAATTCCTTATCTGACGAAGAACATGGAGCAGCTTGCGATTGACCCTGCTCAGTCCACAGGGCCGGCACAAGCCTTTCAAGACAATGCTTCGACGTTAGTCCAAGGAAAAAGACACTGCACCCGCGCCATAAAAAATGCCCCGTATCGATGGATACGGGGCATTTGTTTTTTACCGGTGGGCCCGCTCGTGGCAGGCCGCGGCAACTCAGGCCAAGGCTTCGCTGCGCTTGCCCAGCAGACGATCACACACCAACGCAACCGCCAGGGTCATCACCGACGGCACGAGCCAGGCCAAACCCTGCTCGCTCAATGGCAGATGGGCCATTTGCGTCGGCATCCAATCCGCCAGTCCAGCGCCTTTAAGCGCATCGATCAGGCCGAACAGGAACGACACCAGCATGACCGGGCCGACGATGCGCCCCTGCTCATGCCAGAAGTCCTTGCAGAAGCTCAGGGCCACCAAGGCAATGCACGGTGGGTAAATCGCGGTCAGGACCGGGATCGAGAAAGCGATCAGCTTGGTCAGTCCGAGGTTCGACACCAGCAGCGAAAACGCCGCCAGGATGACCACCAATGTTTTGTACGACAGCGGCAAGACACGGCTGAAGTACTCGGCACAGGCGCACGTCAGGCCAACTGCAGTGACCAGGCACGCCAGGGAAATCAACACAGCCAGGAAACCGCTGCCCAGGCTGCCGAACGTGTGTTGCACATAGGCATGCAGCACCGCCGCGCCGTTGCTCGCGCCCGCGGCCACTTCATGGCTGCCAGACCCCAGGCGGAACAGACTGACATAGACCAGCGCCAGCCCGACCCCGGCGATCAGCCCGGCGATGATGGCGTAGCGGGTGATCAAGGCAGGCGATTCAACGCCCCGGGAACGGATCGCATTGACGATGACGATGCCAAACACCAATGCGCCCAGGGTATCCATGGTCAGGTAACCGTTGATGAACCCTTGGGAGAATGGCGCGGCCACGTATTGCGGTGTCGCCACGCCGATATCGCCGGCGGGCAAGGCAAACGCGGCAATGCCCAGCACGGCCAGGGCGATGATTTTCAGCGGGGCAAGGAATCGCCCGACGGTGTCCAGCAAGCGGCCGGGATAGAGCGAGATGAAGAACACCAGCAGGAAATACACCGCACTGTAGAGAAACAGCGCCAGCGGGCTTTCACCGGTCAACGGCGCCAGCCCGACTTCGAAGGAGACGGTGGCGGTGCGCGGAGTGGCGAACAGCGGCCCGACGGCCAGGTAGCACACAGCCGCCAGCAGGCCACCGGCAACCTTGCCGATAGGACTGCTCAAGGCATCCATCGCCCCACCGACCTTGGCCAGCGCAACGACGGTGATGACCGGTAGCCCGACCGCCGTGACCAGAAAGCCCAGCGCCGCCATCCAGACATGGGGCCCGGACTGCAAACCGACAATCGGCGGGAAGATGATGTTGCCAGCCCCGACGAACAGGGCAAATGTCATGAAACCAAGCGCCAGGATGTCCTGGCCTTTCAACACTTTCATTAGGAAACCACACTGCTGAATCGGAATTTAGAGAGGGACTTCCCTTAAGGATGGAGGGAAATGCTGCCGATCCGTATAAGACCAACCCGTTTAGCGCGCCGCTTCCTTGTGGGTAGCGGTCGCAAAAATGGCGGGTAGCCTAACGAATTAGTGTGAATAACGCACTGTTAGGGGGCGAACTATCCGATGCACGACATTTCCGTGTCGCGTTTTTGCATCTAAATGGGTTGCTGATTGCAATTCCCTCATCCGAAAACGACAAAGGCCACCCGAAGGTGGCCTTTGTTGCTGGAACAAAAAAGTCAGCCGAAGCTTACTTCTTCATTTCCCAGCCAGTCAGCTCGGCCAGGGCCTTGCCGATGTCTGCCAGCGAACGCACGGTTTTCACGCCTGCGTCTTGCAGAGCGGCGAATTTCTCGTCCGCAGTGCCTTTGCCGCCAGAGATGATTGCGCCAGCATGGCCCATGCGCTTGCCCGGAGGAGCAGTCACACCCGCGATGTAGGAAACAACCGGCTTGGTCACGTTAGCCTTGATGTAGGCAGCCGCTTCTTCTTCAGCCGAACCGCCGATCTCACCGATCATGACGATCGCTTCGGTCTTCGGGTCTTCCTGGAACAGCTTCAGGATGTCGATGAAGTTGGAGCCCGGGATCGGGTCACCGCCGATGCCGACGCAAGTCGACTGACCGAAACCGGCGTCAGTGGTCTGCTTGACGGCTTCGTAAGTCAGGGTGCCGGAACGGGAAACGATACCGACCTTGCCTGGCAAGTGAATGTGACCTGGCATGATGCCGATCTTGCATTCGCCTGGAGTGATCACGCCTGGGCAGTTAGGGCCGATCAGGGTGATACCCAGCTCGTCGCACTTGACCTTGGCTTCCAGCATGTCGATGGTCGGGATGCCTTCGGTGATGCAGACGATCAGCTTGATGCCGCCGAACGCTGCTTCAAGGATGGAATCCTTGCAGAAAGGAGCTGGAACGTAGATCACGCTGGCGGTAGCGCCAGTGGCAGCAACAGCGTCTTTGACGGTGTTGAAGACAGGCAGGCCCAGGTGTTCGGTGCCGCCTTTGCCCGGCGTTACGCCACCAACCATCTTGGTGCCGTATTCCAGAGCTTGCTGGGTGTGGAAACTACCTTGCGAACCGGTAATACCCTGGCAGATAACCTTGGTGTCTTTATTGATCAGGACGCTCATTATTTGCCCTCCGCAGCTTTAACGACTTGTTGAGCAGCGTCGGTCAGGCTGGTAGCAGCGATGATGTTCAAACCGCTTTCTGCCAGTACTTTAGCGCCCAGCTCAGCGTTGTTGCCTTCGAGGCGAACAACAACCGGGATTTTCACGCCGACTTCTTTCACGGCGCCGATGATGCCTTCGGCAATCATGTCGCAACGAACGATGCCGCCGAAGATGTTGACCAGTACTGCAGCGACGTTAGTGTCGGACAGGATGATCTTGAACGCTTCGGTTACGCGTTCCTTGGTAGCACCACCGCCCACGTCGAGGAAGTTGGCTGGCTTGCCGCCATGCAGGTTGACGATGTCCATGGTACCCATGGCCAGGCCAGCACCGTTGACCATGCAGCCGATGTTGCCTTCCAGGGCCACGTAGTTCAGTTCGAACTTGGCAGCGTGCGCTTCGCGCGGATCGTCTTGCGACGGATCGTGGAAAGTCTTCAGCTTAGGCTGACGGTACATGGCGTTGGCGTCGATGTTGATCTTGGCATCGAGGCAGTGCAGATCGCCGTCGGCCTTGATCACCAGCGGGTTCACTTCCAGCAGCGCCAGGTCGTGGTCCTGGAACAGCTTGGCCAGGCCTACGAAGATCTTGGCGAACTGAGTGACCTGCTTGCCTTCCAGGCCCAGCTGGAATGCCAGCTCACGACCCTGGAATGGCTGGGCGCCAACCAGTGGATCGATGGTGGCCTTGAGGATTTTCTCAGGGGTATCGTGAGCGATTTTCTCGATGTCCACGCCACCTTCGGTGGAAGCCATGAACACGATACGGCGGCTCGAACGGTCAACGACAGCGCCCAGGTACAGCTCTTTAGCGATATCAGTGCACGATTCAACCAGGATCTTGGTGACTGGCTGACCGTTGGCGTCAGTCTGGTAGGTCACCAGACGCTTGCCCAGCCACTGCTGTGCGAAGGCTTTGGCGTCTTCTTTGCTGCGAACCAGCTTGACGCCGCCCGCTTTACCGCGACCACCGGCGTGAACCTGGGCTTTGACAACCCATTCGCTGCCGCCGATTTTGTCGCAAGCTTCTGCTGCCGCTTCCGGGGTGTCTACCGCGTAGCCGGTGGATACTGGCAGGCCGTACTCAGCGAACAGCTGCTTACCCTGATACTCGTGAAGATTCATGCTTATTACCGTCTTCGTTAGGTACTGCGCATTCGGTGCTGCACCGTTATGGTGCCGCACCACCTGTGACTGCTGCTTGCGTAGCGTTCCGGTTGACCGGTGCCGCTACGCAAGGCTGCGTCCAGCGGATATTCCGCGGTGAGTCTTGCTCGCAAGGCTCACGACGGGCCATACCGCCGTGGTTTCTTATTGTCTATTAACGCTTTTTGCGGTTGGCCACGTGGATGGCACCGCCATTTACGGCCAGGGCCGCTTCGTGCAAGGCTTCGGACAGGGTCGGATGGGAGAAGACCATCATGCCCAGATCTTCAGCGCTGGTGCCGAATTCCATGCCGATCGCGCCTTGCTGTACCAGCTCGGCAGCGCTTGGGCCAATCACGTGAACGCCCAATACGCGATCCGTCTTGGCATCAGCGATGACTTTCACGAAACCACCGGTATCGTTGGCTGCCATGGCACGGCCGGAGGCTGCAAACGGGAAGGTGCCGACGTTAACTTCAACACCTTCGTTTTTCAAGGTTTGCTCGGTCTTGCCAACCCATGCGATTTCCGGGTGGGTGTAGATAACCGACGGGATCAGGTCGTAATTGATCTGGGCTTTGTGGCCCTTGATGCGCTCGACCACCATGATGCCTTCCTCGGACGCTTTGTGCGCCAGCATCATGCCGCGTACCACGTCACCGATGGCGTAGACACCCGGAACGTCGGTTGCGCATTGCTCGTCAACCGCGATGAAGCCGCGCTCATCGAGGGTCACGCCGCAATCGGCGGACAGCAGGTCAGTGGTCACTGGGCGACGGCCAACCGCAACGATCAGTTTGTCGAAGGTGATGGTCTGTTCGCCGTTGGCGTCGGTGTAGTTCACCACGACTTCTTCGCCGTTGACCTTGGAGCCGGTCACGCGAGCGCCCAGCTTGATGTCCAGGCCTTGCTTGGTCAGGGTTTTCAGCGCTTCCTTGGAAACCGCGGCATCGGCGGCCATCAGGAAGGTGTCCAGTGCTTCGAGGACGGTTACTTGCGCGCCCAGGCGCGACCAGACCGAACCCAGCTCCAGACCGATAACACCCGCGCCGATCACGCCCAGGCGTTTTGGTACGGATTGGAACTCCAGAGCGCCGGTCGAATCGACGATCACGTTCTGGTCCACCGGAGCCGGCGGAATGTCGATCGGACGCGAGCCCGGTGCCAGGATGACGTTCTCGGCTTCGATCACTTCAACCGAACCGTCTGGCTTGGTCACTTCGACCTTCTTGCCCATCAGCAGCTTGCCGTGGCCCTGGATCGAGGTCACGCCATTGGCCTTGAACAGGGTGGCAACGCCAGAGGTCAGGCCTTTGACGATGTTGGCCTTGCGACCAACCATGGCAGGTACGTCAATGGTGACGTTTTCGCGGTTGACACCGCCAATGCCGTGGATGGCCAAGCCATCCTGCGCTTCATGGAACTTCCAGGAGCTGTCCAGCAGCGCCTTGGACGGAATGCAACCGACGTTCAGGCAAGTACCGCCGAGGGCCAGTTTGCCCTCCTTGTCGGTGTATTTCTCGATGCAGGCAGTGGTGAGGCCCAGTTGCGCAGCCTTGATGGCCGCTACGTAGCCGCCAGGGCCCGCACCAATCACTACCACGTCGAATTTCTGAGTCATGAGTCATTCCTTCTCGAATCAAACCGGACGGTCACTTGTGGAGACCGTCGTGGGACGAAACCGGTTATTTCAGCAAGAGGCCGGTCAACCGACCGGCCCTTGCGGCGAATCAGATATCCAGCAGCAGACGAGCCGGATCTTCAAGCAGGTTCTTGATGGTTACCAGGAAAGTCACGGCTTCTTTACCGTCGATCAGACGGTGATCGTAGGACAATGCCAGGTACATCATCGGACGAATCACGACCTGACCATTGATCGCCATCGGGCGTTGCAGGATGTTGTGCATGCCCAGGATCGCCGCTTGTGGCGGGTTGACGATCGGGGTCGACATCATCGAACCGAATGTACCACCGTTGGTGATGGTGAACGTACCGCCGGTCATCTCTTCGATGGACAGCTTGCCGTCACGGGCTTTCTTGCCGAAGGTGGCGATGCCGCCTTCGATTTCAGCCAGGCTCATCAGTTCGGCGTTACGCAGGACCGGAACCACCAGGCCACGGTCGCTGGAGACCGCAACACCGATGTCGGCGTAACCGTGGTAAACGATGTCGGAACCGTCGATCGACGCGTTGACGGCCGGGAAGCGCTTGAGTGCTTCAGTGGCAGCCTTGACGAAGAACGACATGAAGCCCAGGCGTACGCCGTTGTGGCTCTTCTCGAACAGGTCCTTGTACTTCGAACGCAGGGCCATGACTTCGGTCATGTCGACTTCGTTGAAGGTGGTCAGCATCGCCATGTTCGACTGGGCTTCAACCAGACGCTCGGCAACCTTGGCGCGCAGGCGGGTCATCGGAACGCGTTTTTCAACGCGATCACCGGCAGCGAACACCGGAGCGGCAGCGGCAGGCGCGGCAGCCTTGGCCGGCGCAGCGGCCGGAGCGGCTTTCTTGGCGGCAACCGCTGCAACCACGTCTTCCTTGGTCACACGACCACCCTTGCCGGTGCCGGCAACGGAAGCGATGTTGATGCCATTCTCTTCAGCCAGCTTGCGAGCAGCAGGAGCGGCGACTGGATCGTCTTCGCCGCCAGCGGCAGGAGCAGCAGCCTGAGCGGCGGCCGGTGCGGCGGCGGCAGCCGGAGCAGCGGCAGCAGCGCCGCCCGCTTCGATGGAGCCCAGCACTTCGGCCGACAGTACGGTGTCGCCTTCGTTCTTGATGATGGCGCCCAGGACGCCGTCAGCTTCGGCCAACACTTCCAGGACAACTTTGTCGGTTTCGATGTCGACGATCAGTTCGTCGCGCTTGACCGCGTCGCCCGGTTTTTTGTGCCAGGTGGCAATCGTGCCATCGGCAACCGATTCCGGGAAAGTGGGGGCTTTGATCTCGATAGCCATTATCTGTGGTTCCTTAAATTCGGTTTCAGGTGCGCGAAGGCATTAAACGGTAAAGGCATCTTGCAGCAGTTGTTCCTGCTGCTCGGCGTGCATCGATGCATAACCACAAGCAGGTGCAGCAGAAGCGTCACGGCCGGCGTACTCAAGTACGAGCGACTTGTCGTGAGCGCTGATGATGCGGCGCATGTGATGTTGGCTGCAGTACCACGCACCCTGGTTCATCGGCTCTTCCTGGCACCAGACGATGTGCTTCAGGTTTTTGTACGGAGCCAGGATTTCGACCAGGTCGTCCTCCGGGAACGGGTACAGCTGCTCGAGACGCACGATGGCGATATCGTCACGGCCTTCGGCACGGCGTTTTTCCAGCAAGTCGTAATAGACCTTGCCGCTGCACAGAACCACGCGACCGACGTTGGCCGGATCCTGAGCGTCGATTTCCGGGATAACGGTCTGGAACGAGCCTTCGGCCAGATCTTCCAGAGTCGAGATCGCCAGCTTGTGACGCAGCAATGACTTCGGTGTCAGCACTACAAGCGGCTTGCGCAGCGGGCGAATCACCTGACGGCGCAGCAAGTGGTAGATCTGAGCCGGGGTCGTCGGTACGCACACCTGGATGTTGTGCTCGGCGCACAGCTGCAGGTAACGCTCCAGACGTGCCGAAGAGTGCTCCGGCCCCTGCCCTTCATAACCGTGTGGCAACAGCATGGTCAGACCGCAGAGACGGCCCCACTTGTGCTCGCCGCTGGTGATGAACTGGTCGACAACCACCTGGGCACCGTTGGCGAAGTCGCCGAACTGGGCTTCCCAGATCACCAGCGCATTCGGCTCGGTGGTGGAGTAGCCATATTCGAACGCCAGGACGGCTTCTTCGGACAGCAGCGAGTCGTACAGGTCGAAACGTGGCTGGCCTTTGTACAGGTGTTGCAGCGGGATGTAGGTGCTGGCGTCTTTCTGGTTGTGCAGCGCTGCGTGACGGTGCGAGAAAGTGCCGCGGCCTACGTCCTGGCCGGTGATGCGCACAGGGTGACCTTCGAACGCCAGGGTCGCGTATGCCATGGTTTCGGCATAACCCCAGTTGATCGGCAGGCCGCCGGCTTGCATCTTCTGCCGGTCTTCGTAGATTTTCGCGACCTGACGCTGGACCACGAAGCCTTCCGGAATTTCCAGCAGCTTGGCGGACAGTTCCTGCAAGGTCTTGAGATCAAAACGGGTGTCGTGACGAGCGGTCCAGGCATGGCCCAGGTACGGGCGCCAGTCCACGAACAGCTCTTTGTTCGGCTCTTTGACCAGGCTTTTTACAACATGCAGGCCATTGTCCAGGGCATTACGATATTCATCGACTTTTTCCTGGACGCGCTCAGCGTCCAGCACACCGCTCTGGGTCAGGCGCTCGGCATACAGCTCACGGGTGGTGCGCTGCTTGGCGATCTGCTGGTACATCAGAGGCTGGGTGCCGCTTGGCTCGTCGGCCTCGTTGTGGCCGCGACGACGGTAGCAGACCAGGTCGATCACCACGTCACGCTTGTACTGCATGCGGTAGTCAATGGCCAACTGGGTCACGAACAGCACGGCTTCCGGGTCATCGCCATTCACATGGAGAATCGGTGCCTGGATCATCTTCGCAACGTCGGTGCAGTACTCGGTGGAACGCGAGTCTTCCGGGTTGCTGATGGTGAAGCCGACCTGGTTGTTGATCACCAGGTGAATGGTACCGCCGGTCTTGAAGCCGCGAGTCTGCGACATCTGGAAGGTTTCCATGACCACGCCCTGACCTGCGAATGCAGCGTCACCGTGGATGGAAATCGGCAGGACTTTTTCGCCAGTCGGGTCGTTGCGACGATCCTGACGGGCACGGACCGAACCCTCGACCACCGGAGAAACGATTTCCAGGTGGGACGGGTTGAAGGCCATCGCCAGGTGAACTTCGCCACCGGTGGTCATCACGTTGGACGAGAAACCCTGGTGATACTTGACGTCACCGGAGCCCAGCTCGACCTTCTTCTTGCCTTCGAACTCGTCGAACAGCTCGCGCGGGTTCTTGCCGAAGGTGTTGACCAGCACGTTCAGACGGCCGCGGTGGGCCATGCCGATGACGACTTCCTTGGTGCCGTAGGAACCGGAGCGCTGGATCAGTTCGTCCAGCAGCGGGATCAGGCTTTCGCCACCTTCCAGGCCGAAACGCTTGGTGCCCGGGTATTTGGTGCCCAGGTACTTTTCCAGGCCTTCGGCGGCAGTGACGCGCTCGAGCAAGTGGCTCTTGACGTCAGCGGAGAAGGTCGGACGGCCACGAACGCTTTCCAGACGCTGCTGGAACCACTGGCGCTGCTCGGAATCGACGATGTGCGTAAATTCGGCACCGATGGTGCGGCAATATGTCTGCTGCAACGCTTCGTGAATTTCGCGTAGGCTCGCTTCCTCTTTGCCGATGAACAGGTCGCCGGCACGGAAGGTCGTATCAAGATCGGCATTGGTCAAGCCGTAATGAGTGATCGACAGGTCTGCAGGTGCAGGACGCTGCCACAGCCCCAGCGGGTCCAGCTGGGCTGCCTGGTGGCCGCGCATCCGGTAGGCCTGGATCAGTCGCAGCACTTCAACTTGCTTCTTCTCGTGCTCACTGCTCACGCTGCCGGCAGACACCGGTTGAGCGCGGCGCTGGTTCTTTGCCAGCAGCACGAAATGATCGCGAATTGTCGAGTGCGAAACATCAGTGGCAGAGTTACCGTCAGCCGGCAACTTCTGAAAGTAGGTGCGCCACTCTTCTGGCACAGCGTTAGGGTCGTGCAGGTAGAGCTCGTAGAGCTCTTCCACATAGGCAGCGTTACCACCGGAGAGGTGGGCACTGTTCCACATGCGCTGCATCACGCTTTCTTGCATGCTTGGTCACCCTCGATTTGGGGAACACCATCGGCGAAAACACCGAGCAAACTTGCAGAAGTCCGAATGCAGCGACCAAAACAAGCCACTTAGGATCACGCTGATAGTCCGGGTACCAGCCCGGATGCCCCTGCTTGTCTCATTTCTTCAAAATAAGAACTGCCGCTTTGTGAGCGGCGGTTCTGGTTATAGCCAGGACGCGGGTTGAAGCCCACGCCCCGACCTGTACGGGTACAGCGGTTCTACGGGTACAGCAGCTGAATCACACGCCGCTTTGCAGCAGCATGTTACGTACGTGACCGATGGCCTTAGTCGGGTTCAGGCCTTTCGGGCAGACGTTGACGCAGTTCATGATCCCGCGGCAGCGGAATACGCTGAACGGGTCATCCAGTGCAGCCAGACGCTCGGACGTCTTGGTGTCGCGGCTGTCTGCCAGGAAGCGATACGCTTGCAGCAGAGCGGCCGGGCCCAGGAATTTGTCCGGGTTCCACCAGAAGGATGGGCACGAGGTCGAGCAGCAGGCGCACAGGATGCACTCGTACAGACCGTCGAGCTTTTCACGCTCTTCCGGGGACTGCAGACGTTCGATGGCCGGAGCCGGCGAATCGTTCTGCAGGAATGGCTTCACCTTCTCGTATTGCTTGTAGAAGATGCTCATATCGACGACCAGGTCACGAATAACCGGCAAACCTGGCAGCGGACGAACGATCAGCTTGTTGCCCTTGACCACGGCGGACAGCGGCGTGATGCACGCCAGGCCGTTCTTGCCGTTGATGTTCATGCCGTCGGAGCCGCAAACGCCCTCGCGGCAGGAACGACGGTAGGAAAAACCTTCGTCCTGCTCTTTGATCAGGGCCAGCACGTCCAGCACCATCAGGTCTTTACCACCGGTATCGACCTGGAAATCCTGCATGAACGGCGCGGCGTCCTGATCAGGGTTGTAGCGATAAACACTGACTTGCAACATGGCGGCCACCCTTAGTAAGTCCGGATCTTGGGTTCAAACGTCGGAACGGTCTTCGGCGAGAAGTTCACCGCACGCTTGGCGACACGTTTTTCACCCGGGAAGAACAAGGTGTGGCACAACCAGTTTTCGTCATCACGGTCTTCAAAGTCTTCGCGGGCATGGGCACCACGGGACTCTTTGCGCACTTCTGCCGCGATGGCGGTGGCTTCGGCCACTTCCAGCAGGTTCTGCAGTTCCAGCGCTTCGATACGTGCAGTGTTAAACGCCTGCGACTTATCGTTGATCTTCACGTTGGCGATTCGTTCACGCAATTGAGCCAGCTGAGCGATACCCTTCTGCATGTACTCGCCGGTACGGAACACACCGAAGTAGTTTTGCATGCAGTTTTGCAGCTCGCGACGCAGGGTCGCCACGTCTTCGCCTTCGGTACGCTCATTCAGAGCGGACAGACGCGCCAGGGCGGCTTCGATGTTGGCGTCGGTGGCATCGTCATACTCGATACCCTCGGTCAGCGCTTTTTCCAGGTGCAGGCCGGCAGCGCGACCGAATACCACCAGGTCGAGCAGCGAGTTGCCGCCCAGACGGTTGGCACCGTGAACCGATACGCAAGCCACTTCACCCACTGCGAACAGGCCAGGGATGATTTCGTCCACGCCTTCGGCGTTCTGGGTGATCGCCTGGCCGTGAATGTTGGTGGCAACGCCGCCCATCATATAGTGGCAGGTTGGAACTACTGGAACCGGCGCAACGACAGGGTCGACGTGAGCGAAGGTCTTCGACAGTTCGCAAATGCCTGGCAGACGGCTGTGCAGCACTTCCTCGCCCAGGTGGTCGAGCTTGAGCATCACGTGGTCGCCATTCGGACCGCAACCGTTGCCGGCGATGATTTCTTTCACCATCGAACGGGCAACTACGTCGCGACCGGCAAGGTCTTTGGCGTTCGGAGCATAACGCTCCATGAAACGCTCGCCGTGCTTGTTGATCAGGTAACCGCCTTCACCGCGGCAACCTTCGGTGACCAGTACACCGGCGCCGGCGATGCCGGTCGGGTGGAACTGCCACATTTCGATGTCTTGTACCGGCACGCCAGCACGCAGCGCCATGCCGACACCGTCACCGGTGTTGATCAGGGCGTTGGTGGTGGACGCGTAGATACGGCCGGCACCGCCAGTCGCCAACACGGTAGCCTTGGCGCGGATGTAGGTGGTTTCGCCGGTTTCGATGCAGATCGCGATCACACCGACGAAGGCGCCATCCTGGTTTTTCACCAGGTCAACGGCGTAGTACTCGTTCAGGAACGTGGTACCGGCTTTCAGGTTGCCCTGATAAAGGGTGTGCAGCAGTGCGTGACCGGTACGGTCGGACGCCGCGCAAGTACGCGCAGCCTGGCCGCCCTTGCCGTAGTCCTTGGACTGACCGCCGAACGGACGCTGGTAGATACGGCCGGTTTCGGTACGCGAGAACGGCAGGCCCATGTGGTCCAGTTCGAAAACCGCGGCAGGACCTTCCTGACACATGTATTCGATAGCGTCCTGGTCACCGATGTAGTCGGAACCCTTGACGGTATCGTACATGTGCCAGCGCCAGTCATCGTTCGGGTCAGCCGAAGCGATGGCACAGGTGATGCCGCCCTGGGCGGAAACAGTGTGCGAACGGGTCGGGAAAACCTTGGTGATCACGGCAGTCTTGTGACCGCCCTGTGCCAGTTGCAGCGCAGCGCGCATGCCGGCACCGCCGCCACCAATAATGATGGCGTCGAAAGAAATCGTAGGAATGTTAGCCATGAATCAGATACCCCAAAGAATCTGCACACCCCAGACGAAGTACGCAAACATCGCGACGCCGCATACTGCCTGGAAGAGGAAACGTACGGCAGTCGCCGACTTGCCGAACGCCATCGGCGTCAGGTAGTCGGTCGCGATGGTCCACATGCCGACCCAGGCGTGAGCGCCCAGTGCGACAAGCGACAGCAGACTGAAGATACGCATCCAGTTGTTTGCGAACAGTTCGTGCCATTGGGCATAGCCAAGGCCAGGGTTTGCTACGACATATCCGATCAGGAAAATGAAGTAAGCCGCGAGAACGACCGCAGACACACGCTGCGCCATCCAGTCATAGAGGCCCGAACGGGAAAGGTTCGTGACGTTGGTTACCATATCCAGACTCCTGCCAGAACGATTACCACCACGGAAACGGCGATAACGATTTTCGAGCCCAGCTTGCCGCCTTCCAGCGTCTCACCGATGCCCATGTCCATGATCAAGTGGCGCACACCGGCAACCAGGTGATACAGCAAGGCGGACAGGATGCCCCAAATCACTAGCTTGGCTAGCGGACTGGTCAGACACGCTTTCACCTGACCGAAGCCTTCTTCCGAGTCGAGCGACTTGTCCAATGCATAAAGCATGATGGCCAGGCTGACGAAGAGAATGACACCGGAGATACGGTGAAGAATGGACGTGTAAGCAGTGACTGGGAGTTTGATGGTCCTTAGGTCTAGGTTTACAGGTCGTTGGCTTTTCACGGCTTTTTTTCACACTGAAGAGCCCCTAACAATCAGGGCAAAGTTGTTGGGGCGCGCACTGGTCAGGTACTCACCACCCAGGGAGTGACGACCCCCAAGAAAGCAGGCCCAAAAGCCCCTGGCGGTCGGTGGCCGAGTATAGACAGTTAGGCTACTAATGACAACGCGTTCACCTTCCCCTAATAGCGCATTGCACATATGAAGCAAAAGGCGTAAACGGCAGGCAATTTCGCGGAAAAAGTCAGGTTAAAGCCTTCTGGAGCAAGACTTTAGGCAAATTGACATTCGAATTTATCTCACTATAGTGGTGCGGGCCCTGCGTGGGGGGTCTGTCTGATGATTCCAAGCATTAATAGGAGGCCACATGGCTGACAAAAAAGCGCAGTTGATCATCGAGGGCGCAGCCCCCGTCGAGCTGCCCATTTTAACCGGCACCGTTGGTCCCGATGTAATCGACGTACGGGGCCTGACGGCCACGGGCCGTTTCACCTTTGACCCGGGTTTCATGTCGACCGCTTCGTGCGAGTCGAAAATCACCTATATCGACGGCGACAACGGCATCCTGCTGCACCGCGGCTACCCGATCGAACAACTGGCTGAAAAGTCGGACTACCTGGAAACCTGCTACCTGCTGCTCAACGGCGAGCTGCCAACCGCAGAGCAAAAGGCCCAGTTCGTCAGCACCGTGAAGAACCACACCATGGTTCACGAACAGTTGAAGACCTTCTTCAACGGCTTCCGTCGCGATGCCCACCCGATGGCCGTCATGTGCGGCGTTGTCGGCGCCCTCTCGGCCTTCTACCACGACTCCCTGGACATCAATAACCCCCAGCACCGCGAAATCTCCGCGATCCGCCTGGTGGCCAAGATGCCAACCCTGGCAGCCATGGTCTACAAGTACTCCATGGGTCAGCCCATGATGTACCCACGCAATGACCTGACTTATGCAGAAAACTTCCTGCATATGATGTTCAACACCCCGTGCGAGATCAAACCGATCAGCCCGGTGCTCGCCAAGGCCATGGACCGGATCTTCATCCTCCACGCCGACCACGAGCAGAACGCCTCCACGTCCACCGTGCGCCTGGCAGGCTCCTCGGGTGCCAACCCGTTCGCCTGTATCGCCGCCGGTATCGCCGCACTCTGGGGCCCGGCCCACGGCGGTGCCAACGAAGCGGTACTGACCATGCTCGATGAAATCGGCGATGTCTCGAACATCGACAAGTTCATCGCCAAGGCCAAGGACAAGAACGATCCGTTCAAGCTGATGGGCTTCGGTCACCGGGTCTACAAGAACCGCGACCCGCGCGCCACCGTCATGAAGCAGACTTGCGACGAAGTGCTCAAGGAACTGGGGATCAAGAACGATCCGCAACTCGAACTGGCCATGCGCCTGGAAGAGATCGCCCTGACCGACCCGTACTTCATCGAACGCTCGCTGTACCCGAACGTCGACTTCTACTCGGGGATCATCCTCAAGGCGATCGGCATTCCAACCAGCATGTTCACCGTGATCTTCGCCCTGGCGCGGACCGTGGGCTGGATCTCCCACTGGAAGGAAATGCTCTCCAGCCCGTACAAGATCGGCCGCCCGCGCCAGTTGTACACCGGCTACGAGTCGCGTGACATCACCCAGCTGGAAGACCGCAAGTAAGACCTGCCTTGCAATGAGGTCTTGAGCTGCACCGAAACAGCCCCTGCTTCTTATATAAGAGCAGGGGCTGTTTTGTTTGTGCCCCTCCCCATCTTCTTCGCCCGGTCCGGCGTCATCGCGAGCAGGCTCGCTCCCACATGGAAATGCACTCCCCTGTGGGAGCGAGCCTGCTCGCGATTGGCGGCCGGCCGGCCCCTTAAACCCAACACAAAAAAATACCCCAGCCTCTCGACCGGGGTATTTCTTCAAGCACTTCTCGCTACATCAATGGTTAACCGCCCCACTCGCCCCCAGGCCAGTCTGCGAACGCACAAACTGCGGGAAGAACAGTGCACGCTCGTTCACGCCTTCAGCCGACTTGTCGGTGACGGAGAAGAACCAGATGCCGACGAAGGCAATGGCCATCGAGAACAGCGCAGGGTATTCATACGGGAAGATCGCCTTCTCGTGCCCCAGGATCTGCACCCAGATGGTCGGACCGAGCACCATCAGGCCCACGGCACTGACCAGGCCCAGCCAGCCGCCAATCATGGCGCCACGGGTGGTCAGTTTCTTCCAGTACATCGAGAGCAGCAGTACCGGGAAGTTGCAGCTTGCCGCGATGGAGAACGCCAGGCCCACCATGAACGCGATGTTCTGCTTCTCGAACAGGATGCCCAGGCCGATCGCCAGCACCGCCAGGGCGATGGTGGTGATCTTCGACACGCGGATCTCATCCTTTTCGTTGGCTTTGCCTTTCTTGACGACACTGGCATACAGGTCATGGGACACCGCCGAGGCACCGGCCAGGGTCAGACCCGCCACTACCGCCAGGATGGTGGCAAAGGCTACGGCCGAGATAAAGCCCAGGAAGATGCTGCCACCCACCGCGTCAGCCAGGTGCACCGCCGCCATGTTGTTGCCACCCAGCAAGGCACCTGCCGCGTCCTTGAAGGCCGGGTTGGTGCTGACCAGCAGGATCGCGCCGAAGCCGATGATGAAGGTCAGGATGTAGAAGTAACCGATGAAGCCAGTGGCGTACAGCACGCTCTTGCGAGCTTCCTTGGCGTCACTTACGGTGAAGAAGCGCATCAGAATGTGCGGCAGGCCAGCGGTACCGAACATCAGCGCCAGACCCAGGGAGAACGCCGAGATCGGATCCTTGACCAGGCCACCAGGGCTCATGATCGCTTCACCCTTGGCGTGAACCTTGACCGCCTCGGAGAACAGCATGTTGAAGTCGAAGTTGACGTGCTTCATGACCATCAGCGCCATGAACGAAGCGCCCGACAGCAACAGCACCGCCTTGATGATCTGTACCCAGGTAGTGGCCAGCATGCCGCCGAACAGCACGTAGAGGCACATCAGGATACCGACCAGAATCACCGCAACGTGATAATCCAGGCCGAACAGCAGCTGGATCAGCTTACCGGCACCCACCATCTGCGCGATCAGGTAGAACGCCACCACGACCAGCGAGCCGCTGGCAGACAAGGTGCGGATCTGGGTTTGCCCCAGGCGGTAGGACGCCACGTCGGCAAAGGTGTATTTACCCAGGTTACGCAGGCGCTCGGCGATCAGGAACAGAATGATCGGCCAGCCGACCAAAAAGCCGATGGAGTAGATCAGACCGTCGTAGCCAGACGTGAACACCAGCGCGGAAATCCCCAGGAAGGACGCCGCCGACATGTAGTCACCGGCAATCGCCAGGCCGTTCTGGAAACCGGTGATCCGCCCGCCCGCAGCATAGTAGTCGGCTGCCGAGTTGTTGCGCTTGGACGCCCAGTAGGTAATGCACAAGGTCGCGCCAACGAAAGCCACGAACATGACAATGGCCGAAACGTTAAGCGGTTGTTTCTGCACGGCACCGGTCAGGGCTTCAGCCGCCCAGGCCCCCGGTGCGAAAGCTGCGATGCTCAACAGAGCCATTAGACGCCGGATCATTGCTGAGCCTCCTTGAGAATCGCATTGTTCAGATCGTCGAACTCACCGTTGGCGCGTCGCACGTAGATACCGGTCAGGATGAAGGCCGAGACGATCAGGCCGACACCTATGGGGATACCCCAGGTAATGGTGGACTCGGGCGAAATCTTGGCCCCGAGAACATGCGGCCCGTAGGCAATCAGAAGAATGAAGCCTGAATACAACCCAAGCATGATCGCCGAGAGAATCCAGGCGAACTTTTCTCTTTTTCTCACCAGCTCCTTGAAGCGCGGGCTGTTTTGAATCGAGAGGTAAATGCTGTCGTTCATTGTTTTTATCCTCGCAGCACAGATTTAATTGGAACAGCTCTACTCTATGCGGCTGAAGGCCAGGTTCCAGACGACCTTAGTATTAGAACGACATGACGGTGCTGCCGGTTTCCCGCACACTTTCACAATTGCCCTCCTGTGGGAGCGAGCTTGCTCGCGATGGAGGCGCTACATTCAACATGGATGCAAGCAGATGTACCGCTATCGCGAGCAAGCTCGCTCCCACAAGGGGATTGTGGGGAATCCAGGAATTTCGGGCACAAAAAAACCGCATGACAGACAGTCATGCGGCTTTCGGAACAGTCAGACCAAGTCGATTACTTGATCCACTCGGCCACGCGATCCGGGTGCTTGGCAACCCAATCCTTGGCAGCGGCGTCCGGCTTGGCGCCTTCCTGAATCGCCAGCATGACCTCGCCGATTTCGTCTTTCGAGTTCCACTGGAACTTCTTCAGGAACGCGACCACTTCCGGCGCCTTGGTGTCCAGCTCCTTGCTGCCGATGCTGTTCACGGTTTCAGCCGCGCCGTAAACGCCTTTCGGGTCTTCCAGGAAGCGCAGTTTCCACTTGGCGAACATCCAGTGCGGCACCCAACCGGTGACGGCGATGGATTCTTTTTTCTTCTCGGCACGGGTCAGCTCGGCAATCATGCCGGCGCCGGAACTGGCCTTGAGTTGATACCCGGTCAGGTCGTAATCCTTGATGGCCTGCTCGGTCTTGATCATGACACCTGAACCGGCGTCGATACCGACAATGCGGTTCTTGAAGCTGTCATCGGTCTTGAGGTCGGCCACGGACTGGGCCTTGACGTACTCCGGCACGATCAGGCCGATTTTTGCATCCTTGAAGTTCGGACCGTAATCGACCACCTGATCCTTGTTCTTGGTCCAGTAGTCGCCATGGGTCACCGGCAGCCAGGCCGAGAGCATCGCGTCGAGTTTGCCAGTGGCTACGCCTTGCCACATGATCCCGGTCGCAACCGCTTGCAGCTTCACGTCATAGCCCAGTTTCTGCTTGATGACTTCGGCCGCCACATGGGTGGTCGCGACGCTGTCGGACCAGCCATCGACATAACCGATGCTCAGGGTTTTGGTTTCGGCGGTGGCCAGTGTGGAGCTGATCGCCAGTACCAGTGCGGCACCTGCGCCCAAGAGTCGTCGCATTCTCATCGTTACTTCCCCGAAAGTGCTGCGCCCGACGGATGCCGAGCGGCGTCAACGTATTGTTATGGTGCACAGCGCCCCCATCACGCTCGCCTGCAAAACCGGTTCGAACGTCAGTGGAGTACTGACTCGTTGATCATCAACCTGCGCCGATCTGGAACCTGCTCTGCCTGCGACGTTGAAGCAACGAGAAACGACATCAGAACGCCAGCTACCTGCCTGCGCCATTCGGGCCAACAAAAATGCTCTCCTGCCGGTCACGCCCGAATTCGGCAAACCGCCAGATAACTAGCCGCTACCACGCGTGACCGTGTATCTTCGCGCTACTATCGCGCCCCGTTTGTGCCTGTTTTGTGCCAATCATGGCACTTGGCTTCACTTCGGCGGTCATAGCCTGCGAACTTCAATCGGCATCTTCCTTTAAGGGATCCAGTCATGCTCCATTCCTTGCGCTTCGCTGCCTTCGCCGGCGGCCTTATTCTGAGTGCGTCCGCGCTGGCGGTGGACATCGATGCCGCCAGCTATGGCTACCCCTTGACCAACCCGTTCGAGGCGACCATCGCCACTACGCCACCGGACCTGCGCCCGGAACTGCCCCCGATCGAAGATATCGACCAGGCGGACCACAGCCTGACCCTGCGCCCGGAACGCGAGTTCATCCTGCCAGACAATTTCTGGCCGGTGAAAAGCCTCACCTACCGCATGGCGACCCAGGACAAGCCCGCGCCGCTGATCTTCCTGATCGCTGGCACCGGCGCACGATACGACAGCAGCCTCAACGAATACCTCAAGCGCCTCTATTACAAGGCCGGTTACCACGTGGTGCAGCTGTCGTCGCCCACCAGCTTTGACTTCATGAGTGCCGCTTCGCGCTTCGCCACACCCGGCATCACCAAGGAAGACGCCGAAGACATGTACCGGGTGATGCAGGCCGTGCGCGCGCAGAACCCCAAGTTGCCCGTGACCGAGTATTACCTCACCGGCTACAGCCTCGGCGCCCTGGACGCGGCTTTCGTCGCGCATCTGGATGAAACCCGACGCAGCTTCAACTTCAAGAAAGTGCTGCTGCTCAACCCGCCGGTCAACCTCTACACCTCGATCACCAACCTGGACAAACTGGTCCAGACCGAGGTCAAGGGCATCAACAACACCACCACTTTTTATGAATTGGTGCTCAACAAGCTGACTCGTTACTTTCAGCAAAAAGGCTACATCGATCTCAACGATGCCCTGCTCTATGACTTCCAGCAGTCCAAGCAGCACCTGACCAACGAGCAGATGGCGATGCTGATCGGCACTTCGTTCCGCTTCTCGGCGGCCGACATTGCATTCACCTCGGACCTGATCAACCGTCGCGGCCTGATCATCCCGCCCAAATTCCCGATTACCGAAAGCACCAGCCTGACGCCGTTCCTCAAGCGCGCGTTGCAATGCGATTTCGACTGCTATCTCACCGAGCAGGTGATTCCGATGTGGCGCGCGCGCACCGACGGCGGCAGCCTGTTGCAACTGATCGATCAGGTCAGCCTTTATGCGCTCAAGGATTACCTGCACGACAGTCCGAAGATTGCCGTCATGCACAACGCCGACGACGTCATCCTCGGCCCGGGCGATCTGGGCTTCTTGCGCAAGACCTTTGGCGACCGCCTGACGGTTTACCCATTGGGCGGCCACTGCGGCAACCTAAACTACCGCGTCAACAGCGACGCCATGCTGGAGTTCTTCCGTGGCTAAATATCTCCTGCTTATCGCCGCGTTAATGAGTGCTGGCATGGTCCACGCCGATAACAGCAAGGCCAACGCGCCTGTGGTGGTGGACTCCGACGGTTTCAAGGAACCGTTGAGCAAGCTCAAGTTCAACCCCGGGCTGGACCAGCGCGAGTTCGAACGCTCGACCCTCAACGCCCTGAACGTCTATGACCCGCTGGAGTCCTGGAACCGCCGCGTTTACCACTTCAATTATCGATTCGATCAGTGGGTCTTCCTGCCAGTCGTCGATGGTTACCGTTACATCACGCCAGGCTTCCTGCGCACCGGGGTGAGCAACTTCTTCAATAACCTGGGAGACGTGCCGAACCTGATGAACAGCCTGCTGCAATTCAAGGGCAAGCGTTCGATGGAAACCACGGCACGCCTGCTGCTCAACACCACCGTCGGCATCGCCGGCCTGTGGGACCCGGCCACCGCCATGGGCCTGCCGCGCCAGAGCGAAGACTTCGGTCAGACCCTGGGCTTCTATGGCGTGCCCGGCGGTGCGTATTTCGTACTGCCGATCTTCGGCCCTTCGAACCTTCGCGACACCTCGGGATTGCTGGTGGACTACACGGCTGAATCGGCGATCAACTTCCTCAACGTTTCAGAAGTCAGCGGCAACCACCCGGAACTGCTGCTCCTGCGCGCCGTGGACAAGCGCCACCAGACCAGCTTCCGCTATGGCCAACTGAACTCGCCATTCGAATATGAGAAGGTGCGTTACGTGTATACCGAGTCGCGCAAGTTGCAGATTGCCGAGTAACTCCCGGCCACCCCAAAACCCACTGTGGGAGCGAGCCTGCTCGCGATGAGGGCCTGCCATTCAACATTTATGTTGGCTGGTAGACCGCTATCGCGAGCAGGCTCGCTCCCACAGTTGTCATGTGTTGTCAGATTCAGCTTTTCAGCGCTTTCCAAACCTTGCCCACCACCATCACACCCGCCAACACCAGCGCCCCCGCCACAATCCCGGCCACCGCATTAAGCAACAACGGCACAATGAACCCGGCGCCGCCAGCACTGGCCGTCACACCTTCGATCCAGTGATGCACCACCGGCACGCCATGGGTCAGGATGCCGCCGCCCACCAGGAACATCGCCGCCGTGCCGATCACCGACAGGCCTTTCATCATGTAGGGCGCGGCGCGCAGGATGGCGCCACCGACGCTCTTGGCCAGTTGCCCCGGCTTCTGCGTCAGCCACAACCCCAGATCATCGAGCTTGACGATCCCGGCCACCAAACCATAGACGCCGACGGTCATGACGATGGCGATACCCGACAGCACGATCACCTGCTGGGTCAGCGGTGCATCAGCGACGGTGCCGAGGGTGATGGCGATGATTTCCGCCGAGAGGATGAAGTCGGTGCGTATCGCACCTTTGATCTTGTCCTTTTCGAAGGCCACCAGATCGACCGCCGGATTCGCCACGGCCTCGACCAGTTGCGCATGCTCGGCCTGGTCTTGCGCCTTGCTGTGAAGGAACTTGTGGGCCAGTTTCTCGAACCCTTCGAAGCACAGGTAGGCGCCCCCCACCATCAGCAGTGGCGTCACCAGCCAGGGCACGAAAGCGCTGATGGCCAACGCCGACGGCACCAGGATCAGTTTGTTGATGAACGACCCCTTGGCCACCGCCCAGACCACCGGTATTTCCCGCTCGGCACGCACGCCTGACACCTGCTGGGCATTGAGCGCCAGGTCATCGCCGAGCACGCCGGCGGTTTTCTTGGCGGCCATCTTGGTCATCAATGCAACATCGTCGAGCACCGTGGCGATATCGTCGATCAGTAACAGCAAACTGCTTCCGGCCATGGAGGAACTCCTTGAACAATAATGCTGCGCAGCATAGCGCGCCCGACGTGGCCGCGGGGCATTCTTGAGCGCTTCGCGAGGCCGGTGCTACCATGCGCAACCGCCAGAACAGGCAAGGAACCCCTGGGTTTATGAGCACTATCCGCGAGCGCAACAAAGAACTGATCCTGCGTGCCGCCAGCGAAGAGTTTGCCGACAAGGGCTTCGCGGCGACCAAAACCAGCGATATCGCGGCCAAGGCGGGCCTGCCAAAACCCAACGTCTACTACTATTTCAAGTCCAAGGAAAACCTCTACCGCGAGGTGCTGGAAAGTATCATCGAGCCAATCCTCCAGGCCTCGACCCCGTTCAACGCGGACGGCGTGCCCGGCGAAGTGCTGAGCCACTACATCCGCTCCAAGATCCGCATCTCCCGCGACCTGCCCTTCGCCTCAAAAGTCTTCGCCAGCGAAATCATGCACGGCGCCCCGCACCTGAGCGCCGACCTGGTGGAACAACTCAACGCCCAGGCCCGGCACAACATCGACTGCATCCAGACCTGGATCGACCGCGGCCAGATCGCCCCCATCGACCCCAACCACCTGATGTTCAGCATCTGGGCGGCCACCCAGACCTATGCCGATTTCGACTGGCAGATCAGCGCCGTGACCGGCAAGGTGAAGCTCGATGAAGCGGATTATGAAGCGGCGGCGCAGACGATTATTCGGTTGGTGTTGAAGGGGTGTGAGCCAGGCTGATAGATCGAGTTGCCTTTATCGCGAGCAAGCTCGCTCCCACAGGTTTTGTTGTGAATATAGGTTCTGCTAGCAAACCTGAATCCCTTGTGGGAGCGAGCTTGCTCGCGATTGAAGACAGCTCGATTTCAAGTCAAAGCCAAATGGCATCCCACAGCGGATAATCGCCAAGCCGCTTCACGAGACCTGCCCGCAACGGGTTAGCGACGACATAGCGCGCCATTATGATCAACTCTTCTTCCCGCCGCAGTGCGCGGTCATGGTATCCCGGTTGCCAAAGGCGACCTCTCTGCCCTGTGGATATGTTCACCGCCCGAGCACTCAAGGACTTGGTTTTTTGCATCAACTCATTCAACGGGCTTTGCTGCAATTCAATCAACCAATGGAAATGATCAGGCATGACCACCCAAGCCAGTGACTTCGCCCATCCCTCATCCTGGGCACATCGAAACTGTTCAACGACCAACCTGCCTAAAGCGAAATCCTGAAAAATCGGCTTTCGCTCAGCCGTGTTAGAGGTCAATAAATAGATTCGATTCAACTCACCGTAACGGCCAGTACGCAAGCGATGTGAAGCAGGTAAATCAGGCATTCCTTCGCCTCTCCAATGATCAGGTCATCAAAGGCTAGATCAGTGGATTTTGAATACCGGGCAGACTCTTGGCTGGATGTGTCTGGGAGGTCATCATCGCGAGCAAGCTCGCTCCCACACAGGGTTTGCGGTGTTCAGACATTATGTGTCCAACATCAACCCCTGTGGGAGCGAGCTTGCTCGCGATGACGCCAGTCCATTCACCACAAAATCAAGCAACCACCCCGACATCCGCCCTCAACTGCAGCGCCTCCACGGCCCTGATCGCCACCTGCTCATCCACATCCGAAACATCCCCACTGACACCAATCGCCCCCAGCACCCTCCCCTCCTGATCCCTGATCAACACCCCACCCGGGGCCGGTACGACGTTGCCTTGGCCCAACCCATTCAAAGCGGCAAAGAACGCCGGGCGTTGTTGGGCGTCCTGGGCCAGCAGGCGCGAGCCTTTGCCCAGGGCGATGGCGCCCCAGGCCTTGCCGATGGCGATCTGAGGGCGAAGCAGGCTCGCGCCGTCTTCGCGTTGCAAGGCAATCAGATGGCCGCCGCTGTCCAGGACCGCAATGGTCAGCGGTGCAGCGCTGATTTCACGGCCTGCGGCAAGGGCTTGCCCCGTCAGGCTGACGGCGACTTTCAAGGTTAAAGCGCTCATGGGTGCTGTCCTTTTTTTGTTGTGGGAAGCGTTCCTGGCATTGCCTTTGGCAAAACCAGACGCAAACAATAGAACACAATGATAATATTTTTTGTATACAATAAATCCAACAACGTAACCTTATCGACGAAAAGCCACAGCATTTACGGCCTTCCGACGAATGAAACAGGTGCTTGAGAAAATGGATTGACCTGCGCCGTCCACCGTGAATACACTCAACGCAAAGCCACTTGTATACAATTACAAAACGTAAGAGGCACAAAATCATGAGCAAAATGAGAGCAATCGAAGCCGCCGTTCTGGTGATGCGCCGTGAAGGCGTGGACACCGCCTTCGGCATCCCGGGTGCCGCGATCAACCCGCTGTACTCTGCCCTGCAAAAGGTGGGTGGCATCGATCATGTCCTCGCTCGCCACGTTGAAGGCGCCTCCCACATGGCCGAGGGCTACACCCGCACCAAGGCCGGTAACATTGGCGTGTGCATCGGCACCTCGGGGCCGGCGGGGACCGACATGGTGACGGGGCTCTACAGCGCTTCGGCCGACTCGATCCCGATCCTGTGCATCACCGGCCAAGCGCCCCGCGCCCGCCTGCACAAGGAAGATTTCCAGGCTGTGGATATCACCAGCATCGTCAAACCGGTGACCAAGTGGGCCACCACCGTTCTGGAACCGGGCCAGGTGCCGTACGCTTTCCAGAAAGCCTTCTTTGAGATGCGCTCCGGCCGACCGGGCCCGGTGTTGATCGACCTGCCGTTCGACGTGCAGATGGCCGAGATCGAGTTCGACATCGACGCCTACCAACCGCTGCCCCTGGCCAAACCCGCCGCCAACCGCGTACAGATCGAAAAGGCCCTGGCCATGCTCGATCAGGCCGAGCGCCCCTTGCTGGTGGCCGGCGGCGGGATCATCAACGCCGATGCCAGTGAGCTGCTGGTGGAGTTCGCTGAGCTGACCGGCATCCCAGTCATCCCTACCTTGATGGGCTGGGGCACCATCCCTGACGATCACCCGCTGATGGTCGGCATGGTCGGCCTGCAAACCTCCCACCGCTATGGCAATGCGACGCTGCTCAAATCGGACGTGGTGCTGGGTATCGGCAACCGCTGGGCCAACCGCCACACCGGTTCGGTGGATGTCTACACCGAAGGCCGCACCTTCATTCATTTGGACATCGAGCCGACCCAGATCGGCCGTGTGTTTACCCCCGACCTGGGCATTGTGTCCGACGCCGCTTCGGCACTGACGGCGTTCATCGAAGTCGCCCGCGAATGGCAAGCCGCCGGCAAACTGAAAAACCGCAGCGCCTGGCTGCAGGATTGCCAACAGCGCAAGGCCAGCCTGCAGCGCAAGACTCACTTCGACAACGTACCGGTCAAGCCCCAGCGTGTGTACGAAGAAATGAACCAGGTCTTCGGCAAGGACACCTGCTACGTCAGCACCATCGGGCTGTCGCAGATCGCCGGGGCGCAGTTCCTGCACGTCTACAAACCGCGCCACTGGATCAACTGCGGCCAGGCCGGCCCGTTGGGCTGGACCATTCCGGCGGCACTGGGGGTGGTCAAGGCCGACCCGAGCCGCAAGGTCGTGGCGTTGTCGGGCGACTATGACTTCCAGTTCATGATCGAAGAGCTGGCGGTAGGCGCGCAGTTCAAGCTGCCGTACATCCACGTGGTGGTGAACAACTCCTACCTGGGGTTGATCCGCCAGGCCCAGCGCGGGTTCGACATGGACTATTGCGTGCAACTGTCCTTCGACAACCTCAACGCCCCGGAACTCAACGGTTATGGCGTGGACCACGTCGCCGTGGCCGAGGGCCTGGGTTGCAAGGCGCTGCGGGTGTTCGAACCGTCCGGCATCCAGCCGGCGCTGCGCAAGGCCCAGGAGTTGATCGAAGAATTCAAGGTGCCGGTGATCGTCGAGATCATCCTGGAACGGGTGACCAACATTTCCATGGGCACCGAGATCAACGCCGTCAACGAATTCGAAGACCTGGCGCTGGTGGGCAACGATGCGCCGACAGCGATTTCGTTGCTCGATTGAATGCCGACGCACTCCTGTGGGAGCGAGCTTGCTCGCGATGACGGCGCTACATTCAACATGGATGCAAGCAGACACACCGCTATCGCGAGCAAGCTCGCACCCACAGGGGGCCTGCCAACTATTTATAGGAGACCACCATGCCGCGTTTTGCAGCCAACCTGTCCATGCTGTTCACCGAGCAGGATTTCCTCGCCCGTTTCGAAGCGGCCGCCAACGCCGGTTTCACGGGTGTCGAATACCTGTTCCCTTATGACTACAGCTCCGCCGAGCTCAAGGCGCTGCTCCAGGCCAATGGCCTGACCCAGGTGCTGTTCAACCTGCCGGCCGGAGACTGGGCCAAGGGCGAGCGCGGCATTGCCTGTCTGCCGGACCGGGTTGAAGAGTTCCGCTCGGGCGTTGACCTGGCGATCGCTTATGCCCAGGTGCTGGGCAACACCCAGGTCAACTGCCTGGCCGGCATTTGTCCGCAGAACTGCGACAAGGCCCTGGTGGAGAAAACCTTCGTCGCCAACCTGAAATACGCTGCCGAGAAGCTGCAGGCCAAAGGCATCAAGCTGGTGGTGGAAGCCATCAACACCCGCGACATTCCCGGTTTCTACTTGAACAACACCGCCCAGGCCCTGTCGATCCGCGAGCAGGTGGGCAGCGCCAACCTGTTCCTGCAATACGACATCTACCACATGCAAATCATGGAAGGCGACCTGGCCCGGACCCTGTCGGCGCACCTGGGTCAGATCAACCATGTGCAACTGGCGGACAACCCGGGACGCAACGAGCCGGGAACCGGCGAGATCAACTACCGCTTCCTGTTCGAACACTTGGACCGCATCGGTTACCAGGGCTGGGTCGGCTGCGAATACAAGCCGCTGACCAGCACGGAAGCGGGTCTGGGGTGGCTGAAAAGCCATAACGCGATTTGACCCGATACGGCCTTTGTGGCGAGGGAGCTTGCTCCCGCTCGGCTGCGAAGCAGACGCATGATTTTTCACCCAACATGGATTTCTGGGGCCGCTTCGCGACCCAGCGGGAGCAAGCTCCCTCGCCACAGAGACCCGGGACATCTAAATAAGAGAGGATTTTCTCATGGCTAAAATCGGATTCATCGGCACCGGCATCATGGGCCACCCCATGGCAATGAACCTGCAAAAGGCCGGGCACAATCTGTTCCTGAGCCAGCACCACGACCCGGCCCCCGCCGATCTGCTGGCCGGCGGCGCGGTGGCGCTGGCCAACCCGAAGGAAGTCGCCCAGGAAGCCGAGTTCATCATCGTCATGGTCCCGGACACCCCGCAGGTCGATGACGTGCTGTTTCGCGCCGATGGCGTCGCGGCGGGCGTGAGCACGGGCAAGGTGGTCATCGACATGAGCTCGATCTCCCCCACCGCCACCAAGGCGTTCGCGGCCAGGATCAATGAAAAAGGTGCGCAATACCTCGATGCCCCCGTGTCCGGTGGTGAAGTCGGCGCCAAAGCCGCCACGCTGAGCATCATGGTCGGCGGCGACGGCGGCGCTTTCGAGCGCGCCCTGCCGCTGTTCCAGGCCATGGGCAAGAACATCACCCTGGTGGGCGGCAACGGCGACGGCCAGACCGCGAAAGTGGCGAACCAGATCATCGTCGCGCTGAACATCCAGGCCGTGGCCGAAGCCCTGCTGTTCGCCGCGAAAAACGGCGCCGATCCGGCCAAGGTTCGCGAAGCGTTGATGGGCGGTTTTGCCTCTTCGAAGATCCTGGAAGTACACGGCGAGCGCATGATCAAGGGCACCTTCGATCCGGGCTTCCGCATCAGCCTGCACCAGAAGGACCTGAACCTGGCCCTGCAAGGCGCCAAGGAGCTGAACATCAACCTGCCCAACACCGCCAACGCCCAGCAAGTTTTCAGCACCTGCGCGGCCATCGGCGGCAGCAACTGGGATCACTCGGCGTTGATCAAGGGGTTGGAGCACATGGCGAATTTCTCGATTCGCGACAAGTAAACCTGCACTAACCCCTGTGGGAGCGAGCCTGCTCGCGATAGCGGTCTTACATTCAACACATAAAGTGACTGGATTAACGCCATCGCGAGCAGGCTCGCTCCCACAGGGAATCGAGTCGCTTCATCCAATAATAAAAATCGGGAGTCCGCCATGTCGGTCGATCCGCAACAATTGCTGCGCGAGCTGTTTGCCACAGCCATCGATGCGGCCCATCCGCAGCATGTCCTTGAACAGTATCTGCCCAGCGATCGCAGCGGCCGGGTGATCGTCATCGGCGCCGGCAAGGCCGCCGCGGCGATGGCGCAGGTGGTCGAGCGCTGCTGGCAGGGCGACGTCACCGGTTTGGTGGTGACCCGCTACGGCCATGGCGCGCCTTGCCAGAAGATCGAAGTAGTGGAAGCCGCTCACCCGGTGCCTGATGCGGCGGGCCTGGCGGTGGCCCAACGGGTGCTGGAGCTGGTCAGCAACCTCAACGAAGACGACCGGGTGATTTTCCTGCTGTCCGGCGGCGGCTCGGCGTTGCTGGCGCTGCCGGCAGCTGGCATCACCCTGGCCGACAAGCAATCGATCAACAAGGCTTTGCTCAAGTCCGGTGCCACCATCGGCGAGATGAATTGCGTGCGCAAACATCTCTCGGCAATCAAGGGCGGGCGCCTGGGCAAGGCCTGCTGGCCGGCGACGGTCTACACCTACGCGATTTCCGATGTGCCCGGCGACCTCGCCACGGTCATCGCCTCCGGCCCCACCGTGGCCGACCCCAGTACGTCGGCCGAAGCCTTGGCGATCCTCAAGCGCTACAACATTGAAGTACCGGCCTCGGTGCGCAACTGGTTGCAAAGCCCGGAATCGGAAACCGTCAAACCCGGCGACCCGCGCCTGGCCCGCAGTCACTTCCAATTGATCGCCCGTCCCCAACAATCACTGGAAGCGGCGGCGGTGAAAGCCCGCCAGGCCGGTTTCAGCCCGTTGATCCTCGGCGACCTGGAAGGCGAATCCCGGGAAGTGGCCAAAGTCCACGCCGGTATCGCCCGGCAAATCGCCCTGCACGGCCAGCCTCTGGCGGCGCCATGCGTGATCCTCTCCGGCGGCGAAACCACAGTCACCGTGCACGGCAATGGCCGGGGCGGACGCAACGCAGAATTCCTGCTCAGCCTGACCGACAGCCTCAAGGGCCATCCCGGCATTTACGCACTGGCCGGTGACACGGACGGCATCGACGGTTCCGAAGACAACGCCGGCGCCATCATGACCCCGGACAGCTATCGCCGAGCCGCCGAACTGGGCCTGAGCGCCAGCGACGAGCTGGACAATAACAATGGCTACGGCTACTTCGCCGCGCTGGAGGCGTTGATCGTTACCGAGCCGACGCGCACCAACGTCAACGACTTTCGCGCCATCCTGATTCTTGAGAACCCCAAACATGACGCCTGATAAAAAGGTCAAGATTCTCGCGACCCTTGGCCCCGCAACCCGTGGGATCGATGACATCCGTGAACTGGTGCAAGCCGGCGTGAATATTTTCCGCCTGAACTTCAGCCACGGCGAGCATGCCGACCACGCCCAGCGCTACCAGTGGATTCGTGACGTCGAGCAGCAGCTCAACTACCCACTGGGCATTCTGATGGACTTGCAGGGCCCGAAACTTCGCGTGGGTACATTCGCCGACGGCAAAGTGCTGCTGCAACGCGGCCAGGCCCTGCGCCTGGATCTGGACGCCACGCCCGGCGATGAACAGCGGGTCAACCTGCCCCACCCACAGATCATCGCGGCCCTGGAGCCGGGCATGGACCTGCTGCTGGACGACGGCAAGCTGCGCCTGCGTGTGACCACCAAACACGCCGATGCCATCGACACCCAAGTGCTCAACGGCGGCGAACTGTCAGACCGCAAAGGCGTGAATGTGCCCCAGGCCGTGCTCGACATGAGCCCGCTGACCGCCAAGGACCGTCGCGACTTGAGCTTTGGCCTGGAGCTGGGCGTGGACTGGGTGGCGCTGTCGTTCGTGCAGCGCCCCGAGGACATCCGCGAGGCGCGTGCGTTGATTGGCGACAAGGCATTCCTGATGGCCAAGATCGAGAAACCGTCGGCGGTGACCCAGCTTCGGGAGATCGCCGAACTGAGCGACGCGATCATGGTTGCCCGGGGTGACTTGGGTGTCGAAGTACCGGCCGAAAGCGTGCCGCAGATCCAGAAGAACATCATCGGCACCTGCCGCGCCCTTGGTAAACCGGTGGTGGTGGCCACGCAGATGCTCGAATCCATGCGTTTTTCTCCCGCACCCACCCGAGCCGAAGTCACCGACGTGGCCAACGCCGTGGCTGAAGGGGCCGATGCAGTGATGCTGTCGGCGGAAACCGCGTCGGGCGATTACCCCCTCGAAGCCGTGCAGATGATGAGCAAGATCATCCGCCAGGTGGAGAACGGCCCGGATTACCAGGCGCAGTTGGATGTCAGCCGGCCGAAGGCCGAAGCCACGGCGTCGGACGCCATCAGTTGCGCAATCCGGCGTATCAGCAACGTGCTGCCGGTGGCGGTGCTGGTGAACTACAGCGAATCGGGCAGCTCCAGCCTGCGGGCGGCGCGGGAGCGGCCGACGGTGCCGATCCTCAACCTCACGCCCAACCTGCAAGCAGCCCGCCGTCTGACCGTGGCCTGGGGCGTGCATTCGGTGGTCAACGATCGGCTGCGCCAGGTGGACGAAGTGTGTTCCACCGCCCTGGAAATCGCCCAGGCCCAGGGCATGGCCCAACGCGGCGACACCCTGCTGATCACAGCCGGCGTGCCGTTCGGGCAGCCGGGGTCGACCAATTCGCTGCGCATCGAGACGTTGATCTAGCGTTTGTACTGGCCTCATCGCGAGCAAGCTCGCTCCCACAGGGGTTTGTGATCGCCGCAAATCCAGTGTGGGAGCGAGCTTGCTCGCGATAAGGGCAACTCCGTCCCATCAGACATACCCACCATGCCCTACACCCACTGCCCCGACTGGGCCACCGCCCTGCTCAACGGCTTCAGCCAGATTTTCCTCCAGCGTCATCCGCTGTGCGGTCTGCTGTGCCTGCTGGCGATTCTCTTCACCGCACCCGCCTTGTTTGGCGGTGCGTTACTCGGCGGCGTGGCCGGGTTGCTCACCGCCCAGCGACGCGGTTATGCGAAGGTTGATCGACAGGCCGGACTGTTCAGTTACAACGGCATCCTGCTGGGCTTGCTATTGAGCCTCGCGTTACCCTGGTCAGCCGTGTTGCCGCCATTGATTATTGCCAGCGGCGGCCTCAGCGCGATGTTGACCGAGCAATGGCTCAAGCGCAGCCGTGGCCCTCAGTGCCTGCCCGCCTACACCGCGCCGTTCGTGGCGCTGGGCTGGTTGCTGCTGAGTTTTGCCCCGGCACAGCCCTCACCCATTTCAGTTGAACTGACGATGCCCGATTTGCTGGCCGCTTGTTGGAGCGGACTCGGTCAGGTCATGTTTCTCGACCAGCCATTCGCCGGTGCGCTGATCGCTGTGGGATTGTTGATTGCCAATCCACGCGCCGCCGGGTGGGCGATGCTGGGTTCAGCCGCAGGCCTGGGGTTCTCCCTGCTGCATCACGACACGACCCAAGCCCTGTCGGGGCTCGGCGGTTATAACCCGGCCCTGGTGGCGCTGGCCCTCAGCCAACAACGCCGCCAGCGATGGTTGCCGCTGGCGGGTATTGTGCTGGCGCTCATACTCACACCGGGCTTTCTTGCCCTCGGTCTGGCGCCGCTGACCGCGCCCTTCATCCTGGCCTGCTGGCTGGTTCATGCCACCCACCGAGTGTGGCAACAGGCCAGTCGGGACACTGCGCCTTGCGCTTTGCGGGGCAATCACCCTAGGCTTCGCTGACTATTGGTTCAGGCGAAGGTTATGGATAGCAGCAACTGGCGTGAACGCCTCTACGTGATCATTTTCCAGACCGACACCGTGGCCGGCCGGCGCTTCGACAGCACACTGCTGTTGATCATCCTCGCCAGCCTGGTGATCGTGATGCTCGACAGCATCGACAGCGTGCACCAGAACTACGCCTCCCTGCTGGCCGCCATCGAATGGGGGTTCACCTTCATCTTCATCGTCGAATATGGCCTGCGCCTGTACTGCTCGCCCAAGCCCCTGCGCTATGCGTTCAGCTTCTACGGCCTGGTGGACTTGCTGGCGATCGTGCCTGGGATCCTGGCGCTGTACTACAGCGACGCCCAGTATCTGCTGATCGTTCGCATCATTCGCATGCTGCGGATATTCCGCGTGCTCAAGCTCAGCCCTTACCTCAAGCAAGCCAACTACCTACTGGCGGCGCTGCGGGGCAGCAAGCAGAAAATCATCGTGTTCCTGGTCAGCGTCTCGACCCTGGTGACCGTGTTCGGCACCTTGATGTACGTCATCGAAGGTCCCGAGAACGGTTTCACCAGCATTCCCAAGGGCATCTATTGGGCCATCGTCACACTGACCACCGTGGGCTTTGGCGATATCGTGCCCAAGACACCGTTGGGCCAGGTGGTTTCGTCCCTGGTGATGATCACCGGTTACTCGATCATCGCCGTGCCGACGGGCATTTTCACCGCTGAGCTGGCCACGGCCATGCGCGGTGACCAGCTCAAGCATGATTGTCCGGTCTGCAGCAAAAACAACCACGATCATGGAGCTGCGTTCTGCTCCCGTTGCGGCAATGCACTGTTTAAGAAATTGGAATAAGCAAAGCACTTTTTAATGCTTGATGGCCTATTGGCTTGCCGCTAGTGTGCCGGCTAATTGCCCGGAACCCCTTTCAAATAAAAAGGAATTCGCAGTGAAGAACTTCTTTGGTGCCTCCCTTCTCGCCGCTGGCCTGACCTTTGGCAGCCTGGCCCACGCCGCCCCGCCCCTGCTCAACGTTTCCTATGACGTGATGCGCGATTTCTACAAGGACTACAACACGGCTTTCCAGAAACACTGGCAGGCCGAGCACAACGAAAACATCATCGTGCAGATGTCTTTCGGCGGTTCCAGCAAGCAGGCTCGCTCGGTGATCGACGGGCTGCCAGCTGACGTCATCACCATGAATATGGCCACCGACATCAATGCCCTGGCGGATAACGGCAAACTGGTGCCCGAAAACTGGGTCACCCGCTTGCCGAACAACAGTGCCCCGTTCACCTCGGCCACCGTGTTCATCGTGCGCAAGGGCAACCCGAAAGCGCTGAAAGATTGGCCCGACCTGCTCAAGGACGGCGTGCAGGTGATCGTGCCCAACCCAAAGACCTCCGGCAACGGTCGCTACACCTACCTGTCGGCCTGGGGGTATGTGCTCAAGAATGGCGGTGACGAGAACAACGCCAAAGCCTTCGTCGGCAAACTGTTCAAGCAGGCGCCGGTACTGGATACCGGTGGCCGTGCCGCGACGACCACTTTCATGACCAACCAGATCGGCGACGTGCTGGTGACCTTTGAAAACGAAGCCGAGATGATCGCCCGCGAATTTGGCCGCGACCAGTTCGAGGTGATCTACCCGAGCGTTTCTGCCGAAGCCGAGCCACCGGTGAGCGTGGTCGATAAAGTGGTCGAGAAGAAAGGTTCTCGCGAGGCCGCCGAGGCCTACCTCAAGTACCTGTGGTCGCCCGAAGGCCAGGAAATCGCCGCCGCCAACTACCTGCGCCCACGGGACCCTGCGGTACTCGCCAAATACACCGACCGTTTCCCGAAAGTGGACTTCCTGCCCGTGGAAAAAACCTTCGGCGACTGGCGCACAGTGCAGAAGACTCACTTCAATGACGGTGGGGTTTTCGACCAGATCTACAGCGGGCAATAACGTCCTATCCACATTTGATCGTTCCCAGGCCCCGCGTGGGAACGATCACGCCTGTTTCATCATCAATAGCAAGCATGTCCGATATCAGCCACAAAGCCTGTTCCAGAGCCCGCTAACTCTTTAGCCTCACGCCATCCTTTCAAGCTACTAATGAGATTGCCATGAGTGCCCATCCCTCCTCCGTGCCCGCCGGTACAAGCCTGACTCGCGGCATGGTCCTGCTCTTCGCCTTCTGCTGCGGCGCCATTGTCGCCAACATCTACTACGCCCAGCCCATTATCGAACTGATCGCACCCGACGTCGGCCTGAGCAGCACCATGGCCAGCCTGATCGTCTCGCTGACTCAGATCGGTTATGCCCTGGGCCTGTTTTTCCTCGTGCCACTGGGGGACCTGCTGGAAAACCGTCGCCTGATGATCCTCACCACCGTTGTGGCGATTGCCAGTCTGTTGGCGGCAGCGTTCACCGACCAGCCGAACGTGTTCCTGCTGGTCTCGCTGCTGGTGGGTTTCAGTTCGGTGTCGGTGCAGGTGCTGATCCCGCTGGCCGCGCACTTGGCCCCGGAAGAGTCCAGAGGGCGGGTCGTGGGCGGGATCATGGGCGGCCTGCTGCTGGGGATCCTGCTGGCGCGGCCGATCTCAAGCGTGGTGGCCGATCACTTCGGCTGGCGGGCGATGTTCATGATCGCCGCCGCCTTGATGGCGGCGATCAGCATCGTCCTCGCATTGACCGTGCCAAAGCGCCAACCCGACCACAGCGCCTCTTATGGCCAGCTGCTGGGCTCGCTCGGCACCCTGTTGCGCCAGCAGCCATTGTTGCGCCAACGAGCCTTTTACCAGGCCTGCATGTTCGCCACCTTCAGCCTGTTCTGGACCGCCGTGCCGCTGGAACTGTCGCGCAATCATGGCCTGTCGCAAACTGAAATCGCCCTGTTCGCCCTGGTCGGTGCCATTGGCGCCATCGCCGCGCCCATTGCCGGTCGCCTGGCGGATGCCGGTCATACCCGCATCGCTTCGTTGCTGGCAATGCTGTTGGCCAGCCTGAGTTTTCTGCCAGCGTTCATCCATCCGCTCTACAGCGTCATCGGCCTGGCGGTTACGGGCGTGGTGCTGGATTTCTGTGTGCAGATGAACATGGTCCTGGGCCAGCGCACCATCTATGCCCTCGACGCCAAAAGCCGCAGTCGTCTCAATGCGCTGTACATGACCAGCATCTTCGTCGGCGGCGCGTTTGGTTCATCGATTGCCAGCGCGGTGTACGAGCACGGCGGCTGGTTATGGGTGGTGATCGTCGGCAGCGGCTTCCCGCTGCTGGCCTTGCTGAGTTTCCTGAAGACCTCGAAAAAACACGCACTGGCGACGGCCTGATACCGTCGCGACAGGGTCGCAATGCCCGGCGGCCGAGGCCTGCCGGGCAACATCAAAAAGCGATCAGATCCGCACGTTGCCTCGCGGCCCGGCAATCGCCCAGATGATCAGGCCCAGCACCGGCAACAGAAGGATCAACAGCACCCACAGGACTTTTGCCCCCGTTCCCGCGCCACTCTTGAGCACATTGATGATCGCCCAGATATCGAGCGCCAGGATGATCAGACCAATCAGGCCGTTGAAGGTGGAACCCATGGTGTCGCTCCCAGATGGTGATATGCCCACTTAGGATAGCGGGGGCCCGGCGAGGGTTCCGTTTTATTGCGTCAGACGTGGATCGCAACCTTCAACGCTTCCAGGGCCGGCGCGGCGGCGATGCCGACTTCGGCGCACAGCTCCAGCACGCGCGGCACGTCGTTGCCATACACCAGAACCATTTGCAGTTCATCGTCGAGCAACTGGCTGAAATTCATCAGCACATAACCGCCGTTTTCCTTGTTCAGACTGCTCATCTGGATCTGGATGCGATTGAGCGCCGTCAGGGCTTCGGTTTTCGCCAGTTGCTTGGGCTTGAGGTTGAAGGCCACACCGGGCCCGAACGAGGCAACGATCTGTTCGAACAGCTCTACATAAGAGTCGGCCTGAAACAACACGGTGTCCGGCAGACTCCCCACCACCACCCACTCCCCCAGTGGAATCGGAAAGCTGTCGTCGTAGTTGATGTCCGGGTTGGCCGCCAGAAAAGCCGCCGGGTCGGCGTAGG
Organism: Pseudomonas sp. FG-3G; assembly: GCF_901007645.1. Taxonomy (NCBI): domain Bacteria; kingdom Pseudomonadati; phylum Pseudomonadota; class Gammaproteobacteria; order Pseudomonadales; family Pseudomonadaceae; genus Pseudomonas; species Pseudomonas sp. FG-3G. The sequence goes on along the minus strand of NZ_CAAKGZ010000013.1, from coordinate 15,512 downwards.
CCTGGGCCGCTTCGTCAGCGATTTTCGCAACGTCCGCATCGCCCAGGCAGCCGGAGCTTATTTTGCTGATGAGTTCGACGAGTGCGGCTTTCATGGGGAAAATCCTGTGGCGATTGGGTTTTGAGGGCGCGCAGGATAGCGCATCACATTGATTGAGTCAGAAAGCTGTGGCCTGGGAGCTTTTGTGGCGAGGGGATTTATCCCCGCTGGGCTGCAAAGCAGCCCTAAAAGATAGGGATCAACCCAACAACTTCTCCAACTGCGCCGTGGTATCCACCGCGCCCATGGTCCTGGCTGCATCCAGCGCCGAGACGCCGTTTGCATCCTTGGCCTTGGGGTCGGCGCCTTTGCTGATCAGGTAATCGACGATCTCCACACGATTGAACATCGCCGCCATCATCAACGCGGTGCGACCATCGAAGGACGAGCCTTCCACCTGCGCCCCGCCGTCTACCAGCGCGGTGACCACGGCCAGGTCGCCCTTGAACGCCGCACCGGCAATCGGGCTCTGGCCATTGTCATTGCGGATTTCCGGATCAGCCTTGTTTTCCAGCAATACCTTCACCGTCTCCACATGCCCGTGGTAAGCGGCCAGCATCAGCAAGGTGTCACCCTTGTGATTGCGCAGGTTGGGGGGCAAACCTTTGCTCAGCAAGGCGGCCATCATGGCGGCGTCACCCTGGCGTGCGACATTGAACACCTGTTCGGCAAACTCCGCAGCCTCTTCCGGGGTCATCTGGCGGCTTGTATCGGACATGGGAAACTCCACTTAAGTCTTCGCAAAGCGGCTAGTTTCCCGAGGGACTCCAGGCCTGTCATCCCTTTTTTCTCTGCACCGTGCATAGTCAGAATCAATAACGGTACTGTCCCTGCTGAATCTGCGCCGCCAGTTGCCGGTCGACCCGCACGTAGGTCGCGGTGCCGGGCAGCCAGGCGTAGACCGGCTCATCGTCCGTGGCGCACGGGTCGAAGGCTTCGCTCTTGAGGCGGTTTTTCTGGTATTTGAAGGTGCCGGTGGTGTCCATTTTTACCTTGATGCGCAAGAACAACGGCACCGCATAGGCCGGCAACTTGCACTGCAAAAATTGCAACAGCTCAGCAAAATCCAGGGTAGCCAGGGATTCGGACGGAGTAATCGCCGCCATGCCGGCGCGGCCATTGGTGCCATTGATTTCGACGCCATAAGCCACCGCCTCGGCGATTTGCGCGTGCTGTAGCAATACGTTTTCAACTTCCGTGGTGGAGACGTTCTCGCCCTTCCAGCGATAGGTATCACCGAGGCGATCAACGAACTGCCCATGGCCGAAGCCGATGTTGCGCAGCAGGTCACCGGTATTGAAGTAACGGTCACCAGGAACGAAGACGTCCTTGAAGATGGTTTTTTCGGTCTTGGCCGGATCGGTGTAACCGTCCAGCGGCGCCTTGTCGTCAATGCGCGCCATCAGCAGGCCCGGTTCGCCCTTGGGTACTTTCTGCATCCGGCCTTGCAGGTTGCGCAACGGCGCCCCGCTGTCATGGTCGTACTGCACCAGTTCCCAGCCCATCAGGGAAAATCCGACGGTATTGTCGAAATTCAGCACATTGGTGAAGCCGATATTGCCGTCGCTGGCCGCGTACAGCTCGCAGATATGGTCGACACCAAAACGCGTCTTGAAGGCCGACCATGCCCCGGGGCGCAAGCCGTTGCCGATCATCTTCCGGACCTCGTGCCGCCGGTCCTCGGCACTGGCGGGCTGGTCGACCAGGTAGCGACACAATTCACCGACATAGCCCAGGGTGGTGGCCCGGTAACGGCGAACGTCACTCCAGAACTGGCTGGCGCTGAACTTGCGCCGGATCGCAAACCCCGAGGCGCCGCAGATCGCCGCTCCCCAGCACACGCACAGGCCCGTGGCGTGGTACAGCGGCAGCGTGCAATACAAGACATCCGCGGGCTGCATGTCCAGGGCGATCAGGCCGAAACTGGTGGAAGTGCGCATCCAGCGCCCGTGGCGAAACACCCCGGCCTTGGGCAGCCCGGTAGTGCCCGAGGTGTAGAGATAAAAACATGGGTCGTTGAAAAAAACCTGCTGACTGCTGGCCGGGTTCTCGCCTGGATGGCTGGCGCTGCTACTTATCAGATCGACAAAACCTGAAGGAACGACGGCGCTGTCCTGGTCGGCGACCCACCAGGTTCGGTGGCCGGACAGTGAGGTGCGGGCTCGCACGTCGTTGAAGGCCGCGACCCGTTCTGCCCCGACCACCACCGCGACAGGCGTGACCAACGCCAGGCTGTGCACCAGCGCGTCCCCGGTCTGCGAGGTGTTGACCATGGCGCTGACCGCACCGACCTTCGCCACCGCCAGCACCGTCACCAGCATCTCTGGCCGATTCTCGATGAAAATCGCCACGCAGTCGCCCTTGCCGATGCCCTGTGCCAACAGGTAATGAGCGATGCGATTGGCCTGTTCGTTGGCCTGCGCGTAACTCAATACCGTGTCGCCACACAACAACGCCGGCCCTTGGGGATTGCGCTGGGTGGCCTGTTCGAAACACCAGCCCAGGCCGCAAGGCTGGGTCGGGTCCTGGACGTTGGCGAGCTTCATGCCTTTGACGATACGGGGAATGGCTCTGGCAATAGTGGGTAGCTTGCGCAGCATCTTGCCCCAGGTAATGGCGTCGCTGGATGTACGACTCATGGTCACTCCCGTTCGACCTCGTGGGTCTGGGTTCTTGTTGTCAGGCTGGAGCTCAATTGCGCTCGAAATTACGCCAGCGATTCCGGCGCTGTACATGCGGTTTTTGCAATGTTTTGTATCCACCGTTCCGGACAGGCGGAGCATGAGCGCCAGAAATCCATTTGGTTCAACAAAAGATCAGCCGACCACGCAAAATGCAGGATGCACGATGGCCATTCATGCAAGTTGCACGAAAGCAAAAATAGGGGGAATTGTTAACTGATTGTTTTATAACGCTTTTTAATCAAGCCCAACGCTGGCACAGACACTGCAACTACCTCTCCACGGTTTGCCACCACCATGGAGCAGTCAAATATGAACATGATTCAAGAAAAGTTTGCGTCCCTCTTCTCCAACTACGAAGTGACCACTCAGGCCCGCCCGGATGGCGGTATCCTGCTGACCTTGCGCAACAGCGAAGGCAAACTGTTTAAACGCACAATTTCCTACGCCCAGTTGCACGCCGGGGACCAACTGTCCTGGGCAATCAGCGCAATCCGTCGCGACCTGGCGGAACAGGCCAGCGAGTTGCCGCAGATCGCCATGCTGCAAAGCCAGCATCGTTTTGCGCTGCCGACCTATCACAGCGCCTGATCGTGTTGTGGGAGCGAGCTTGCTCGCTCCCACAGTCCTCTATCAAAAACGCGCAGGATCGATCCGGGCAAAACTGTCCACCGTGACATGCCCTTGCAGCTCACCGCCCTCGCGCGCCACTCCGCACGTAGCCATGCCGGCATCACGGGCCGCATCCAGTTCCTGGACGATGTCCGACAGAAACAGAATCTCCTCCGGGGCTACGCCCACCGCCGCGCTGATGCGCTGGTAGGACTGGACTTCCCGCTTGGGTCCCGATGTGGTGTCGAAATAACCACTGAACAACGGCGACAGATCGCCAGCCTCGGAACAGCCGAAAATCAGCTTCTGTGCCTGGATCGAGCCCGAGGAATAAACGAACAGCCGTAAACCTTGCTGATGCCAGCGCTGCAGTGCCTGCACCGCGTCCGGGTAAACGTGCCCTTTCAACTGCCCCGCCTGATACCCCTGCTCCCAGACCATGCCCTGCAACGCCTTGAGCGGCGTGGCCTTGCGGTCTTCGGCGATCCACTCCAGCAGGATCGCGATGACGCGCTCGATGTCAGCCCCCGGCTCACCATTGTCCTGACGCACCGCTGCCAATTGCTCGGCGACGTTGGCGCGGTTGGCATGCTGACGAACGAAATCCGGAAGATGTCTGGCGGCATAGGGAAACAACACATCGAACACGAAACTCACCGCACTGGTGGTGCCCTCGATGTCCGTGAGAATGGCTTTGATCGACACAGGCTCAGTCCTCCAGGCGCGGAAAACGGCTGGCGATGTCGTCGCCAGTGAACTTCGCGACCCAACCTTCCGGGTTGTTGAACAGGCGAATGGCAACGAAATGTGGATGCTCGCCCATGTCGAACCAGTGCGGCGTGCCCGCAGGCACCGAGATCAGGTCATTCTTTTCGCACAGTACGGCGTAGACGTAATCGTCGATGTGCAGGGTAAACAGGCCACGGCCGGCGACGAAAAATCGTACTTCGTCTTCAGCATGGCGATGTTCATCGAGGAATTTGGCCCGCAGTTCGGCTTTTTGCGGGTGATCGCTGTTGAGGCTGATGACGTCGACCGTGACGTAGCCGCGCTCGGTCATCAACCGATCGATCTGGGTCTTGTAGGCGGCAATCACTTCGTCCTGGCCGGCGCCGGGCTGGATTTTCGCCGCCGCTTCCCAGCGGTCGAAGCGAACACCTTTATCGGCCAGGGTCGCGGCGATGTCTTCGAAATGGGTCAGCACCTTGTTCGGAATGTCGGGGCTTGAGACGTGGTAGACGGACAGGCTGCTCATGGTTAGGGCTCCAGCAAATTAACGGTTCAGGAGTGCGCGGGTCTTGAGCTCACACTCAAACAGGAACTCGAACGCTTCGATCTGGCGCAGGGCATCGTTCATGCTCGGCCCCCAGGTATACAGGCCATGCCCGCGAATCAGGTAGCCGACGCAATCGGGGTGAGCCTCGAGCCACGGCTGCACCTGGCCGGCCAGGCGCGCGATGTCCTGGTCGTTGTCGAAAATCGGCACGCGGACACAGGATTCGTGGGTCGACACACCGCTGAAGGCTTTTTGCAGTTCGTAGTCTTCAAAGTCGATGAAAGCCTGGTGGGTCAGGCGCGACAACACCGTGGCATTCACCGAATGGGTGTGCAGCACCGCGCCGATCTCCGGGCGCCAGCGATACAGCTGGGTGTGCAGCAGGGTTTCGGCGGAGGGTGTCTTGCCGCGCTCCAGGCTGTTGCCGTCCAGGTCGGTGGCGAGCACATCATCCAGGCCCAGTTGCCCCTTGTGCTTGCCGGACACGGTGAGCAAGGCCTGGTCAGGGGCAAGCCGGGTCGAATAATTGCTGCTGGTGGCCGGGGACCAGCCGCGGCCATACAAAAAACGCCCGGCGTCGATGATTTCCCGGGCGAGCTGTTCACGGGTAAGGCTCATGGCCTGTCCTCTTGCATACGTGTGGCAATGATAACGGCTGCAGCGAAGGCTGCGAGGCTGGCGATGCTGAAAGTCCAACTGGCACCCAGGGCGTTCCAGCTGTAGCCGGAATACAACGCGCCCAACGCCCCGCCCATGCCGGCCAGGGCGGCGTACAATGCCTGGCCCTGGCCTTGCTGGCGTGGGCCGAAGCTACGTTGCACGAAATGGATGGCAGCGGCGTGAAAACTGCCGAAGGTCGCCGCGTGCAGCACCTGGGCAAACAACAGGACCCAGAGAAATTCGGCCAGTGAGCCCAGCAGCAGCCAACGCAACGCCGCCAGCAGGAAACTCACCAGCAGCACCCGACGCACGGAAAACCGCGCCAGGATCCGGCTCATCAGCAGGAAGATCAAGACTTCCGCGACCACGCCAATGGCCCAGAGCATACCGATCAACCCGCGGCTGTAACCCAGGCCTTCCAGGTGCAGCGTCAGAAAGGTGTAATACGGCCCGTGGCTGACCTGCATCAGCCCCACGCACCCATAGAACGCCAGCACCCCAGGGTTGCGCAATTGCCGCAGAAAACCTTCCCCCGCGACTCGCGGCCCCTGTGTCGGCTGGGCATTGGGGACCCAGAAGCTGGCGAGCACGATGCCGCCCATGATCAGCACCAGCGCCACCGGGTAAATGTCCAGGCTCAACCATTCGAACAGCCGGCCAAGCGCAACCACGGTAATGATGAAGCCGATGGAGCCCCACAGGCGGATCTGGCTGTAGCGCGAAGTTTGCCCGCTCAAGTGGGCCAGGGTAATGACTTCGAACTGCGGCAACACCGCGTGCCAGAAGAACGCGTGCAGCGCCATGACCAGCGCCAGCCAGGCGTAGCTCTGGTCGATGAAGATCAGCGAGAACGTCAGCAGCGTGCAAATGGCGCCAAAACGCACGATCGCCAGGCGCTGACCGGTGTAATCCCCCAGCCAGCCCCAGATGTTCGGTGCCACACAGCGCATCAGCATGGGGATCGCCACCAGCTCGCCGATGCGCGCCGCGTTGAACCCCAGGTGATCGAAATACAACGCCAAAAACGGCGCCGTCGAACCGAGCAGCGCGAAATAGAACAGATAGAAACTGGAGAGCCGCCAGTACGGCAGAGCCGCCATGGTCGTCAGGCCACGGCGGTCGGCAGGTCAGCCATCAAAGCTGGCCCAGCACCGGGGTGCTGACTCGCACATCGGCGTTCTGGCCGCGATGACGCAGCAGGTGGTCCATCAGCACGATCGCCATCATCGCCTCGGCGATTGGCGTGGCGCGGATGCCGACGCACGGGTCATGACGGCCCTTGGTGATGACGTCCACCGGGTTGCCATGGATGTCGATGGAGCGCCCCGGCGTGGTGATGCTGGAGGTTGGCTTCAATGCCAGGTGCGCCACGATCGGCTGGCCCGAGGAAATGCCACCGAGGATGCCGCCAGCATTGTTGCTGAGGAAACCTTGCGGGGTCAGTTCGTCGCGGTGCTCGGTGCCACGCTGGGCGACACAAGCGAAACCGGCGCCGATTTCCACACCCTTCACCGCGTTGATGCTCATCAGCGCGTGGGCCAGTTCGGCGTCGAGCCGGTCGAAGATCGGCTCGCCCAGGCCCGGCATCACACCTTCGGCCACCACGGTGATCTTCGCGCCGACCGAATCCTGGTCGCGACGCAATTGGTCCATGTAGGCCTCAAGGGCCGGCACCTTGTCCGGGTCGGGGCAGAAGAAGGCATTCTGTTCCACCGAATCCCAGGTCTTGAACGGGATTTCGATGGGACCCAACTGGCTCATATAGCCACGAATCACGATGCCCTGGCTGGCCAGGTACTTCTTGGCAATCGCGCCGGCCGCCACGCGCATGGCGGTTTCCCGGGCCGAACTGCGGCCGCCGCCACGGTAGTCGCGCTCGCCGTATTTATGGTGGTAGGTGTAGTCGGCGTGGGCCGGGCGGAACAGATCCTTGATGGCCGAGTAGTCCTTGGACTTCTGGTCGGTGTTGCGGATCAGCAGGCCAATGGCGCAGCCGGTGGTGCGCCCTTCGAACACGCCGGAGAGGATTTCGACTTCATCGGCTTCCTGGCGCTGGGTGGTGTGGCGGCTGGTGCCCGGCTTGCGCCGGTCCAGGTCACGCTGCAGATCGTCCAGGGTAATCTCCAGGCCCGGCGGACAGCCGTCGACAATGGCGACCAACGCCGGGCCATGGCTTTCGCCCGCGGTGGTAACGGTGAACAGCTTGCCGTAGGTATTGCCGGACATGCAGGGTGCTCCGTGAAAAACGCTGAGAGACTCAACCTTGGATTCGTAGTGGGCGCCAGTATACGCAGGCTCCCCGACGAGTTCATCCTCGAACCTTATCGATGCCTGTCAGTCCAACCGGCACCTTCGTAACTAATGGCGTGATGATGTTAAAACTGCTTGCCTTGAGCCTTGCCCTGTTGACCGGCCTGCTTTCCAGCCTGGCCCAGGCCACCGTCCTGCAACGACCGATCAGCCTCGACACCGGCAACGGCGAGCTTTTCGGCTCGCTGCTGTTACCCAAATCCGACGCACCGGTGCCGGTTGTCCTGATCATTTCCGGGTCGGGTCCTACCGACCGTGACGGAAACAACCCCGACGGCGGGCGCAACGATAGCCTCAAGCGCCTGGCCTGGGTGCTGGCCAAGCACAACATCGCCAGCGTGCGCTATGACAAACGCGGGGTGGCCGCCAGCCTTGCGGCGACCCCGGACGAACGCAACCTGAGCGTCGAAGCCTACGTGGCCGACGCCGTGGCCTGGAGCCGCAAACTGGCTGCCGATCCGCGAATGGGTCCGTTGATCCTGTTGGGTCATAGCGAAGGCGCGTTGATCGCCAGTCTCGCCGCGCCCCAGGCCAATGCAGCTGCGGTCATCTCGCTGTCCGGCAGTGCCCGGCCGATCGACCAGGTGCTGCGTCAACAACTGAGCAGCCGCCTGCCTCCCCCCCTGATGGTGCGCGCCAATGAGCTGCTGGACAGCCTCAAGGCCGGTCGGCTCGACCCAAATGTGCCGCCGCAACTGCAGGTCATCTTTCGCCCTAGCGTGCAGCCCTACCTGATCTCGCTGTTCCGCCAGGCGCCGGCCCAGGCTTTCGCGGCGCTGAAGATGCCAGCGTTGATTATCCAGGGCAGCCATGACATTCAAGTCAGCGTCGATGACGCCAGGCAGTTGCAAGCTGCCAAACCCGACGCCGAGCTGGCGCTGATCAAGGGCATGAACCATGTCATGCGCATCGTCCCCAACGACATGGAGCGGCAATTGGCCTCCTACAAAAATCCAAACCTGCCCCTGGCGGCCGAACTGGGCACGCACATTCTGGGTTTTATTAGCTCATTACCCGCTCGATAAGCGGTTTTTCCCCTCCAGTCCTGGCAAAAACGGCCGATAGACCGGTGTCGGACAGCGCCATGGCTGCCGACGGGCCGGCCTGGACAGGATTTTGCCGTTATGACTGACACTCAAACTTCACCCGACACCCCCGCCGAAACGCCCGCCGCTCCAGTGGCGGAGCTGCCTTGGGCGGATGTGCAGGCCGAGCACCATAAAATGCTCCGGCTGGCACCGCTCAAGACCGACCGTGCCACGGGTGCGCGGCCGCTGCGGTTTGTCGAATTCAGCTATGCCGAGCGCCACAGCAAGGAGCGCAGTTTGCTGCGCATGAGCATCCAGTTGCCGGGCCAGCGGGTGCGCAAGGAACAGAATCACCTGGACGTCTGGGCCGACCACGTCGATAAACGCCTGTATTTTTCCCCGGACAGCTTGCAGGTCGAGCCGCTGAACCGTGGCATTGGCCGCTTCCTCGCCGCACAGGGCATTACCTGGGCCAAGAAGCGCTGGTCGAGCTACCGGGTCGATGGCAGCGACCTGAATAACAAGGACGCGCTGAACGAAGACACCCGCCTGCGCCGCGACCACTTCCTGAAAGCTCATGGTTTCGAAGTGGTCTACGCCGACGCCCAGCACCTCAAAGGCAGCGTCAAGCCAGCCCAGGTTGGCAATCTGCTGGGGGACTGGAACACCGAAAAACTGCAGTTCGTGGAAATTCTCGAAGCCGCGCAAATGCTCCAGCAAGCCGAGCAGAACCTGGCGGAGCAGGAAGTCAAACTCAAGCAGCAGGAAGAAAAGGTCGCCAAGTTCAAACGCGAAGACAACGGCCTGCGTTTCACCATCACCTGCCTGGTGGCATTTGCCATGTTCCAGGCCGGGTTGTTGATCTGGATTGCGACGCGTAGTTGATTACTGCCGCAGGGCGTTTGACAAAACTTTACCTGTGGCGAGGGGATTTATCCCCGCTGGGCTGCGTAGCAGCCCTTAAAGAGCTGAATGCGATTTGCCTGACACATCGCGGTGGCGGGGTTCAGGACTGCTACGCAGCCCAGCGGGGATAAATCCCCTCGCCACAAGGACGGCTCCGTCAGATCAATTGTCGTCAAACCCGCGAAGCAAACAACGCCTGATGCTGACGGCACTGTTCGGCGCTGAGCATGAACACACCATGCCCGCCGCGTTCGAAGTCCAGCCAGGCAAAATCGACTTCCGGATACAACGCCTCGACGTGGACCTGGCTGTTGCCCACCTCGACAATCAACAAACCCTTCTCGGTCAGATGGTCGGCGGCCTCGGCCAGCATCCGGCGTACCAGGTTCAAGCCATCATCGCCACAGGCCAGGCCCAGCTCCGGCTCGTGCTGATACTCCTGGGGCATGTCGGCGAAATCTTCGGCATCGACATAGGGCGGGTTCGACACGATCAGGTCGAAACGCTGGCCCGGCAAGCCCTCGAAACCATCCCCCTGGACAGTGAACACGCGCTCGTCGACGCCGTGACGCTCGATGTTCTGGTTGGCCACTTCCAACGCTTCGAACGACAGGTCAGCCAGCACCACCTCCGCCTCCGGGAATTCGAAAGCGCACGCGATGCCGATGCAGCCGGAACCGGTGCAGAGGTCGAGAATCCGTGCCGGTTCCTGACCCAGCCAGGGCGCAAAACGGTTTTCGATCAGTTCACCAATGGGCGAGCGTGGAATGAGCACGCGCTCGTCGACGATGAAAGACATTCCGCAGAACCAGGCTTCACCCAGCAGGTAGGCCGCCGGGATGCGTTCGGCGATGCGTCGGCGCAGCAGGCGTTGCACATGGACCAGCTCTTCATCTTCGAGACGGCAGTCCAGGTAGCTATCGGCAATCTCCCACGGCAGATGCAACGCGCCCAACACCAGTTGCCGGGCTTCATCCCACGCATTGTCGGTGCCATGGCCGAAAAACAGATCCTCTCCATGGAAACGACTGACGGCCCAACGTATATGGTCGCGCAGGGTACGGAGACGGGAAGTGATCACGGCGGCAAACTCCAGAAAAAACGACTGGCGAGTCTACCAGCCAAACACTCCCCTCACCAAAGCACGCCTCAAACACACCTCAAACACGCACGAAAAAGGACGGGGCAGATGTAGGATTTATCCGTTTTTCGCGCTGACTATTGAACAAGACAGACATCTTGACAAGGCTGTAGGCCAGCAACGACGGCCCTTGCGATGGAAGCGATTCACAGAACCGCTCAGCCAGAGGAGAATGTCGCAAAAGCCCCACTCGAAGGAGCCCCAGAATGTCCGTTCCAAAAACGATGTTTCAACTCAGCGGTCGCGGTTACGCAGCGGCCAATCTGAGTCAAGCGACGCTGATCATCATCGATGCCCAGAAAGAATACCTCGCCGGCCCCCTGGCGTTGAGTGGCATGGATGCGGCGGTCGCGAACATCAAGCAATTGCTCGGCGCGGCCCGTGCTGCCGGCCGGCCGATCGTGCATGTGCGTCACCTGGGCACCCATGGCGGGCTATTCGACCCACAGGGCGAACGCGGGGAGTTCATTAGCGGCCTGGAACCCCAGGGCGACGAAACCGTGGTGGAAAAACTGCTGCCCAGCGCGTTTCACGGCACCGAACTGAAAAAGCGCCTGGAGGACCTCGGCCCCCTGGACCTGATCGTTTGTGGTTTCATGAGCCATTCCAGCGTCAGCACCACCGTGCGTGCCGCCAAGAACCTGGGCTTTCGTTGCACTCTGGTCGAAGACGCCTGCGCCACTCGCGATCTGCCGCACAAGGGCGGAGTCCTGAGCGCCGAACACGTGCACCAGACCGAAATGGCGATCATGGCGGACAACTTCGCCACCCTGGCCCTGACCCGCGATTTCATCTGACACCCCTTCGATAAGCGGCCCGTTGCGCCGCTTATCCGCAAAAGCCTCTCATTTGCCGCAATTGCCGTAGTGTCAGGAACAACCCGAACATCTTCCGGTCGAAGGGCCGATACCCATTGAGGAAGGTCGGAATGAAGTTATCCGATGGTTTTGACGCACGTCGCTTGCGGCCCAAAGGCCCGAGCAACTGGCGCTTGCGTTTCGGTGCCGCGCTCGCGGCGCTCCTGGCAACGCTCGGTGTACTGCTGTCGATGGCGGGCGCCGCCAGCCTGCTGGGTCGCCCGCCCGCCCTGGGCGAGTTGAACGCAACCCCGCTCGGCTCCACGATCATTCTGGTGATCGGTTTGCTGGTACTGCTGTTGGGCGTGTGGCTGTGGCGCCTTTGCCGCCGTCGGGCCCGCCAATCCCTGGAGCTGGCCATGGCTCCTCACTTGATGAAAAAGCACGACTGACCCGCCGCCCGACGTTTTGTCGCGCCGGATCCCGCAGGAGTTGGGTAAACTGGCCGGCCTTCGCGGAGGCTGACATGCAAGACGACGACTTTTCCCTGTTCAAAAGTGCGATCCAGGGCGTTAAACCGATCAAGCACGACCGTGCCGAAACCGGCAAACCCAAGGCGGATCGCGCACAAATCGCCAAGCTGCGCCAGGCCGCCACGGTGCGCACCGACGCCACCACCGTGGATGGCTTGTCCGACCAGTTCGTGATCGACGTAGGTCCTGAAGACGAGCTGATGTGGGCTCGCGACGGCGTTCAGGAAAGCCAGATGCGCAAGCTGAAGGTCGGCCAGATCCCCTTCGAAGGCAGCCTCGACCTGCACGGCATGACCGTGGAAAAAGCCCGGGAAACCCTCTGGGCCTTCCTGGCCGAAGCCACCAAATTCGAAATCCGCTGCGTGCGCGTCACCCACGGCAAGGCCGTGCGGCTGGACGGCAAGCGGCCGATGATCAAGAGCCACGTCAACACCTGGCTGCGCCAGCACCCGCAAGTGCTGGGCTTCACCTCCTGCCAGGCGAAACACGGTGGCGCCGGGGCGGTGTACGTGATGCTCAAGCGCACCATGATGGAAGGCCGCGACGAGTAGCACCCGATTGCCGAGCTTGCAGCGCCGTGTCCGCCACCGTACCCTTGCCCTTTGCGTAAAATCCCACAGGTAGTTTCATGTCTCTGGAACAGAATTACACCGCGATTCTCGGCCAACTGGGCGAGGACGTTTCCCGCGAGGGCCTGCTCGACACGCCCAAGCGCGCTGCCAAGGCCATGCAGTACCTCTGCCGCGGTTACGAACAGACCCTCGAAGAAGTCACCAACGGTGCCTTGTTCAGCTCCGACAACAGCGAAATGGTGCTGGTCAAGGACATCGAGTTGTACTCGCTGTGCGAGCACCATTTGCTGCCCTTCATCGGCAAGGCCCATGTGGCCTACATTCCGAGTGGCAAGGTGCTGGGGCTTTCGAAAGTCGCACGCATCGTCGACATGTACGCACGTCGCCTGCAGATCCAGGAAAACCTCAGCCGCCAGATCGCCGACGCGGTCCAACAGGTGACCGGTGCCCTGGGCGTGGCGGTGGTGATCGAAGCCAAGCACATGTGCATGATGATGCGCGGTGTGGAAAAGCAGAACTCCTCGATGATCACCTCGGTGATGCTTGGCGAGTTCCGCGAAAACGCCGCGACCCGCAGCGAGTTCCTCAGCCTGATCAAGTAACCCCCCGCATGAAAAAAACCGGCATTGATCGCCGGTTTTTTTTCGCCCGTGAAAAATCAGGTAAGCTGCGCGCCCTCTTCTTCCCTGTCGTGAGGCTTAATACCGTGATCGTCAAAGCGCTGCGAGTTGGCCTGGGCCAGCTGATTATTTTCATCGACTTCATCACCCGCCCCGGCAAGAAGCAACGTCCGGCCGAAGCCCAGGCGCAAGTCAATCAGGCCGCCCGCAGCCTGACGCTCTATCAGTTCCACGCCTGCCCGTTCTGCGTGAAGACCCGCCGCACCCTGCACCGCCTCAACGTGCCGGTGGCCTTGCGGGATGCAAAAAACAACGAGCAGGATCGCCAGACGCTGCTGGAGCAAGGCGGCAAGATCAAAGTACCGTGCCTGCGCATCGAAGAGAACGGCGAGACCACCTGGATGTATGAGTCCAAGGTGATCATTGATTATCTGGATAAGCGGTTTGCGGCAGTCTGATAGTTTTATGGTGTATTTGCGGGCCCTATCGCGAGCAGGCTCGCTCCCACAATGGAACTGTGGATAACTGGGTTTTGTGATCGACTCTGAACCCTGTGGGAGCGAGCCTGCTCGCGATGGGGCCAGTCCAGTCACCACATAAGTCAGGCTGCTTTTACCGCCAAAGCCTCCCGCACCACCCCCGCCAACCGCTTAAGCCCCTCATCCAGCCGCGCCGGCTCAATGTGGCTGAAGTTCAACCGCAGGTGCCCCGGATGCTTGTCCGGCTCGGGAAAGAACGGCTCTCCCGGCATGAACGCGACGTCGGCAGCCAGCGCGGCGTCGAGCAAGGTGCGGGTGTCCAGCGGTTGCTTGAGGGTCAGCCAGAAAAACAGCCCGCCCTGAGGCACGTTCCAATGCGCGATATCGGAAAAATGTGTTTGCAGCGCCGCCTGGAACCGGTCGCGACGATCCCGGTAAAAATCCCTCAACTCGCTCAAATGGCTTTGGTACTGCTCGGTGCCGATCCATTGCAATGCCTGCCACTGACCGATGCGATTGGTGTGCAGGTCCGCCGACTGCTTGAGCCGCAGCAGGTGTGGGAACAGATCCTGGCTGGCGATCAGGTAACCCACACGTAGCCCGGGCAACAGGGTTTTCGACACAGTGCCGGTGTAGATCCAGCTGGCTTTCTTCAAGCGACTGGCAATCGGCGTGGCGCTGCCGCCGTCGAAGGTCAGCTCGCGGTAGGGCTCGTCTTCCACCAGGGTCACGCCAAACTCATCCAGCAGCGCCGCCACGGCATCGCGCTTGGCTTCGCTGTAGCGCACCGCCGAAGGGTTCTGGAAGGTGGGAATCAGGTAGATGAACGCGGGTCGATGCTGTTCCAGCCGGGCTCGCAACTGTTTCAGATCAGGCCCATCGGCCTCCAGGGGCACCGTGATGCAGTCGGCGCCAAACAGCTGGAAAATCTGCAACGCGGCCAGGTAGGTCGGCGCTTCCAGCATGACTTGAGTGCCGACATCGATGTGCAGCTTGGCCGCCAGGTCGAGGGTTTGCTGGGAGCCGCTGACCACCAGCACCTGACTGGCTTCACACGCCAGGCCCAATGACCGCGCCTGTGCCGCCAGGGCTTCGCGCAAGGCCGGTTCACCTTCGCTCATGCCGTATTGGCCCATGGACACCGGCATGGCCGCCCATTCGACTTTCGGCAGCATGGCTTCGGCCGGCAGGCCACCGGCGAACGACATCACTTCAGGACGCTGCGCGGCGGCGAGGATTTCTCGAATCAAAGAACTTTTGAGGCGCGAGACACGTTCGGAAAAAGCCATGGGGGTCACCTGTAGCGGGTCACTGGAAAAATGAGTCAAACTAGTTGACCGAAATTACTCCGACCTCTCTGGATACGTCAACATGCTTGACCTTAAAAACCCGGCCTCCCAGCAAATGGCCATGGAAGCGTTCTTCTTCGGTTACCAGGCGTTTACCGCCAAGGCCGATGAAATGCTTGAGCGTCGCGGGCTGAGCCGGGTGCATCAGCGCATCGTTTTTTTTATCGCCCGTTACCCATCCCTGAGCGTGAAGGAATTGCTGACGCTGCTCGGCGTGAGCAAACAGGCGTTGAACATGCCGTTGCGGCAGCTGATGGAAATGCATTTGGTGAACAGCGTCGCGTCCGAGACCGACAAGCGTAAGCGGCTGCTGGAACTGACGGCCGAGGGCGAGCGCTTCGAACAGGCGTTGCGTCGCGAGCAGGTGAAATTGCTCGAGCGGGTGTTTGCCGAGGCTGGGGAGGAAGCGGTGAATGGGTGGTTGGCGGTGAACCTGGGATTGGGCAAGGGTTCGGCGAGCTGAGGGATTTGTAGCGTCAGAACCGGCGCCATCGCGAGCAGGCTCGCTC
>NZ_CAAKGZ010000012.1:0-119861 GCF_901007645.1 Pseudomonas sp. FG-3G | reverse complement strand
AGGGCCTGAAAAAAGCCCCGCGCTTCTTTCGAAGGCGGGGCTTTTTGCGAGAGGCCCGATCAGAACAAATCGATCGGCGCCGCCTCATCCGCCGGTAGCGGGCTGCCTGGCGCTACGCCGTTGCCCAGCTCGTTGACTGACGGTGGGGTGTCTTCGCTCTTGAACAGCTCGAAGTACGCTCCCGGAGTGCCTGGGGTGGCTGCTCGGCCGCTGACCGGGTCAACCCGCAGGCTGAGGATGCCTTCGGGTTCCGGTTGGGTGTGTGGCGGTTTGTCCTTGAGGGCAGCGCCCATGTAACTCATCCAGATCGGCAGCGCCACGGTGCCGCCGTATTCGCGCCGACCGAGGCTTTCAGGCTGGTCGAACCCGGTCCAGACGGTGGTGACGTAATCGCCGTTGTAGCCCGAGAACCAGGCGTCCTTGGATTCGTTCGTGGTGCCGGTCTTGCCGGCCAGGTCGGTACGGCCCAGGGCCAGGGCGCGGCGGCCGGTGCCGAGCTTGATCACGTCCTGCAGCATACTGTTGAGAATGTAGGTGGTGCGGCCATCGATGATGCGCTCGGCGATGACCGGCGCTTGCGGTACGGCTGGCGCTGTCGTGGCTTCGCCTGGTGTTGCCTCTACCGTGAACGTCTCGCTGGCCGGTGCGGCGACGCCGTCGCTGGCCTGTTCGCCTGAAGGCACCCGTGGTGGGTTGGCGAGGAACAACGTGTCGCCGTTGCGGCTTTCGATCTTGTCGATGAGGTACGGGGTGACTTTGTATCCGCCATTGGCGAACGTGCTCCAGCCCGTGGCGATTTCCATCGGGGTCAGGGTTGCGGTGCCCAGGGCCAGGGACAGGTTGCGCGGCAAGTCCTGCTTGTTGAAGCCGAACTTGCTGATGTAGTCGATGGTACGGTCCACACCCAGCGCCTGCAGCAAACGGATCGATACCAGGTTACGCGACTTGTACAGCGCTTCGCGCATGCGGATCGGACCCAGGAAGGTATTGGTGTCGTTCTTCGGGCGCCAGACCTTGTCCAGGTATTCGTCGACAAACACGATCGGTGCGTCGTTCACCAGGCTGGCGGCGGTGTAGCCGTTATCCAGGGCGGCGCTGTACACGAACGGTTTGAAGCTTGAACCCGGCTGGCGCTTGGCCTGCATCGCGCGATTGTAATTGCTCTGCTCGAAGGCGAAGCCACCGACCAGCGACCGGATGGCGCCGTCCTGCGGGTCAAGCGACACCAGGGCGCCTTGGGCGGCCGGGATCTGGCTGAACTTGAGGGTGTTGTCCGGCTGGCGCTGTACCCGGATCAGATCACCCACCTGGGCGACGTCCGACGGTTGGCGGGGGTTGGCGCCCATGCTGTTGGTGTTGAGGAATGGGCGGGCCCATTTCATGGTCTCCCAGCTCACGTGCTCTTCCAGCTCGCCATTGCGGGTCAGCACCATGATGCCGTCCTTGTCCACCTGGGTGACGATCGCCGGTTCCAGGCTGCTGATGGTGCGCTGCTTGGTCAATTCCTCGGCCCAGGCTTCTTTGGTCTTGCCTGGCAGGCGCGATTCAGGCCCGCGGTAGCCGTGGCGCTGATCGTAGGTGATCAGACCCTCGTGCAGCGCGGTGTTGGCCATCTCCTGCAGATTGCTCGGCACCGTGGTGACCACGCGGAAACCCTCGGTGTAGGCGTCGCTGCCATAACGCCCGACCATCTCGGCACGGGCCATTTCGGCGATGTACGGCGCGTTCACCTCGGGGGTCGGCACGTGGTAGCTGGCGTTCAGAGGCTCGTTGACCGCGGCGGTGTATTCGGCCTCGCTGATCTTGCCCAGCTTGTACATGCGCCCCAGGATCCAGTCGCGACGTTCCTTGCTGCGCGCCGGGTTGGCCAGTGGATTGAAGCGCGACGGTGCCTTGGGCAGGCCGGCGATCATCGCCATCTGCGCCAGGCTCACATCACGAATCGACTTGCCGTAATACACCTGCGCCGCCGCCTCGATACCGTAGGCGCGGTTGCCCAGGTAGATCTTGTTGACGTACAGCTCCAGGATCTCGTCCTTGGTCAGCTGTCGCTCGATTTGCAGGGCCAGGAGGATCTCGGTGGTCTTGCGCGAGAAGCTGCGCTCACTGGTCAGGAAGAAGTTTTTCGCCACCTGCATGGTGATGGTGCTGCCACCGGACTGGATATGGCCGCTTTTGATCAGTTGGCTGGCCGCCCGCATCAGGCTGCCCGGATCGACGCCGTAGTGATTGGCGAAGTTGTCGTCTTCAGCACTTAGTAACGCATTGATGAAATTGGGGGGAATGTCGGCGAAACGGATCGGCGTGCGGCGCATTTCGCCAAACTCTGCGATCAACTTGTCGTCGCTGCTGTACACCCGCAACGGAATCTGCAACTGAATACTTCTCAGCGCCTCCACGGACGGCAATCCCGGACTAAGGTAAAGAAACGCACCGCTCAGACCCAGGAGCAGTCCGCAGAAAACGGCGAGGATGGACCATCCGAAAAATTTCAGCAGACGAATCAAGGCTTTTGGATATCCAGGCAAAGAATGAAAAGGCGCCAGGTGCAGGGAAGGACCCGTGCTTGCAACAAAGCGAAAAAAAACGCTGGGCATTATAAGCATTTTTTTTCGTCGGTAACGCCACCCGGACGTCCGTCGGGCCGGAGTGATTGAACGCAACGCATATTAGAGAGTCCGTAACTCACGGATAGTCATAGGGAATTGGTAGTGCTACGACTCTTCAATAAAAAAGCCCATACGCTTTTGGGGATAGACATCAGTTCCACGTCGGTGAAGCTGCTCGAGTTGAGCCGCCAGGGTGACCGCTACCGTGTCGAGTCTTACGCGGTCGAGCCGTTGCCGGCCAACGCCGTGGTCGAAAAGAACATCGCCGAGCTCGAGGGCGTGGGCCAGGCATTGTCACGGGTGCTCGCCAAGGCCAGAACACCCTTGCGCAACGTGGCGGTGGCTGTAGCGGGGTCGGCGGTGATCACCAAGACCATCGAGATGGACGCCGGACTTTCCGACGACGACATGGAAAACCAGCTCAAGATCGAAGCCGATCAATACATTCCTTATCCGCTGGACGAGGTGGCCATCGACTTTGAGGTCCTGGGCGTTTCACCGCGCAGCGCCGAGCGGGTCGAGGTGCTGTTGGCCGCCTGTCGCAAGGAAAACGTCGAAGTTCGCGAGGCTGCGCTGGCGCTCGCCGGGCTCACGGCCAAGGTGGTCGATGTGGAGGCCTACGCGCTGGAGCGCGCCTTCGGGCTGCTTGCCACGCAACTGGCCGCGTCCCAGGAGCGGCTGACGGTGGCGGTGATCGACATCGGCGCCACCATGACCACCCTGAGCGTGCTGCATAACGGGCGCATCATCTATACCCGCGAACAATTGTTCGGCGGTCGCCAGCTCACCGAAGAAATCCAGCGCCGCTACGGCCTGTCACCCGAGCAGGCCGGGCAGGCAAAGAAGCAGGGTGGCCTGCCGGACGATTACCTCGGTGAGGTCCTGCAACCTTTTCGCGAGGCCCTGGTGCAACAGGTATCGAGGTCCTTGCAGTTTTTCTTCGCCTCGGGCCAGTACAGTGCGGTGGACCACATCCTCTTGGCTGGAGGCACCGCCTCGGTCGCGGGCCTGGACCGGCTGATCGAACAGCGCCTGGGCACGCCGACCCAGGTGGCCAACCCGTTTTCCAACATGGCCCTGGGCAGCAAGGTCAACGCCGGTGCCCTGGCCAGTGACGCACCGGCCTTGATGATTGCCTGCGGGCTGGCCCTCAGGAGCTTTGACTGATGGCGCGGATCAACCTTCTTCCCTGGCGAGAGGAGCTGCGTGAGGAGCGTCGCAAACGCTTTTTGCTGGCATTGGTGGGCGCATTGGTCGGTGCGGTAGGCCTGACGCTGATTGCGGTCCGCTACCTGGACAGTGCCATTGACCACCAGATGGCTCGCAACAGTCATATCAGCGAGCAGATAGCCGTGCTGGACGAGCGCATCAAGCAGATCAGCGAACTCAAGGCCCGCCGCCAGCAACTGCTGGAGCGCATGCGCATCATCCAGGACTTGCAGGGTAACCGGCCGGTGAGCGGGCGCATCTTCGATCAACTGGCGCGCACCCTGCCTGACGGGGTGTATTTCACCGAAGTGAAGATGGAAGACAAGACCCTCTCCATCAAGGGCGCGGCGGAATCGAACAACCGGGTCTCGGACCTGATGCGTAACCTGGACTCATCGGACCTGTTCGATGCGCCCAGCCTGACGGAAGTCAAGGCCACCACGGCCGGTCAGCTCGATCAGGCCAACGTCTTCCAGCTGACGGTTCGCCAGACCCGTCCGGCCATTGTCGAGGACGCCCAATGAAGCCGGGAGAGTGGTTCGAAGCGCTGCGCAAGATCGACATCAGTGAGCTGGATACCAACAACATTGGCTCCTGGCCGATGCCGGTCAAATGGTTGAGCGGCATCCTGCTGGTCATCCTGGTGCTGGGGTTGGGCTACAACTTTGCCTTGAGTGACCTGGAGAACCAACTGCAGCAAGTGCGCGGAGAAGAAAACACCCTCAAGGCACAGTTTGCGGGCAAAGCTCACATGGCCGCGAACCTGGAGCGCTACACCGAACAGATGAAGCAGATGGAAGCCTCCTTCGGCGTGCTGTTGCGGCAATTGCCCAGTGACACCGAAGTGCCAGGCCTGCTGGAGGACATCACCCGTACCGGTCTGGGCAGTGGTCTGGAGTTCGAGGAGATCAAGCTGTTACCGGAGGTCACCCAGCCGTTTTACATCGAACTGCCGATCCAGATTACTGTGACCGGCGACTATCATGACCTGGCAACCTTCGTCAGCGGCGTTGCCGGACTGCCACGGATCGTCACCCTGCACGATTTCGACATCGCCCCGATGGAGCCCGACGCAGGAGCGAAACTGCGCATGAGCATCCAGGCCAAGACCTACCGGTACAACGAGCAGGAGGTGCAGCCATGAAGCCGGCTTGGCGCATTATCCTGCTGGCGGGGCTGGTCGTGCTGACGGGCTGCAACAACGATAACGGCTTCAGCGACCTGGACGCCTACATGAACGAAGTGCGGCTGCGCCCGCCCGGCAAGATCGAGCCAACGCCGACGTTCAGGCCTTACGAAACCTTCACTTACAGCGCCGCCGACCTGCGCAGCCCGTTTTCACGGCAGGTCAGGGTGGATCAGGCCGGTCGCCAGAAGGGTGCACGCAACGTCCGGCCCGACCCGACTCGGGTCAAGCAATACCTGGAAGGCTTCAACATCGAGCAGTTTGAAATGGTCGGGACGATTTCCAACGTCAGCGGCTCCTTCGCGCTCCTGCGCGGCGCGGGCGGGGTGCACCGGCTCAAGGTCGGTGACTATCTGGGACGCAACGACGGGCGGATCGTCGGCATTAGCGCCACCCAGGTCGAGGTGGTCGAAATCGTTCCTGATGGCGAGGGCGCCTGGCTGGAACGGCCACGGACCATTCCTCTGAAAGAGCACTCAATAGTGGAACTCGAACAATGAACAGGATTTTTGCAGCCCTCGGTATTTCGCTATGGATAGCGCTGTTGTCGCCGATGGTTCATGCGGTCAATCTGAAAACGCTGGATGTCGCGGCGCTGCCGGGGGACCGCATCGAGTTGAACCTCACCTTCGACGGGCCGCCCCCCGCGCCTCGGGGCTACACCACCGAGCAACCGGCCCGGATCGCTCTGGATCTGCCGGGGGTGACCAGCCAGTTGGCCCACAAGAGGCATGATCTTGGTGCTGGCAATGCGCGAAGCGCCACGGTGGTCGAGGCGGCTGATCGTACCCGTCTGATCATTGGCCTTACCCAGCTTGCGCCCTATACCGCGCGGGTGGAGGGCAACAGCCTGCTCGTGGTGGTCGGCAAGGGAGCGGTTGCCAGCGCTGCCGCCCAGGCGCCACGCCCGGCGGCTCCCGGCGCGGTGCCCGCCAGAGCCAGTGCGCCGGTGGGCAAGGCGATCCGAGGGGTAGATTTCCAGCGCGGTACCCAGGGCGAAGGCAATGTGGTGATCGATCTGTCGGACCCCTCGATCGCCCCGGACATCCAGGAGCGTGAAGGCAAGATCATCCTCAACTTCGCCAAGACCCGGTTACCCGAACCGCTGCGCGTGCGCCTGGACGTCAAGGACTTCGCCACCCCGGTGCAGTTCGTCAATGCCAGTGCCGGCGCCGACCGGGCCACCATCAGCATCGAACCCAGCGGTACTTTCGATTACTCCACCTACCAGACGGACAACAAGCTGA
Organism: Pseudomonas sp. FG-3G; assembly: GCF_901007645.1. NCBI lineage: Bacteria > Pseudomonadati > Pseudomonadota > Gammaproteobacteria > Pseudomonadales > Pseudomonadaceae > Pseudomonas > Pseudomonas sp. FG-3G. The sequence continues at coordinate 113,610 of NZ_CAAKGZ010000012.1, read as the reverse complement.
CCGTCAGTGTCCGACCCATGACTGTCGAGGATCTGCAAAAACGCGATGCCAGTCGCGAGGCCTACAGCGGTGAAAAGCTGTCCCTCAACTTTCAGGACATCGAGGTGCGCTCGGTCCTGCAACTGATTGCCGATTTCACCAACCTCAACCTGGTGGCCAGTGACACGGTGCAGGGCGGCATTACCCTGCGCCTGCAAAATGTGCCTTGGGACCAGGCGCTGGACCTGGTGCTCAAGACCAAAGGGCTGGACAAGCGCAAGGTCGGCAATGTGCTGCTGGTCGCCCCCGCCGACGAAATCGCGGCCCGTGAGCGCCAGGAACTCGAATCCCAGAAGCAGATTGCCGACCTGGCGCCGCTACGGCGTGAGCTGTTGCAGGTCAACTATGCGAAGGCTGCGGACATCGCCAAGCTGTTCCAGTCGGTGACCAGTGCCGAAGCCAAGGCCGATGAGCGCGGTACGATCACGGTCGATGAGCGAACCAACAACATCATTGCCTACCAGACCCAGGACCGGCTCGACGAACTGCGCCGGATTGTGGCGCAGCTGGATATCCCGGTGCGCCAGGTGATGATCGAGGCGCGGATTGTCGAGGCCAACGTTGACTACGACAAGAGCCTGGGCGTGCGCTGGGGTGGATCGATCCAGAACAAAGGCAACTGGAACACTTCAGGGGTCACCACCGGCGACTCCACCACCATCGGCACGCCGGGCAGCACCAGCACCAACCAGCCGTTTGTCGATCTGGGCGCGTCGGGCAATACCTCCGGCATCGGCATCGCCTTCATCACCGACAATGTACTGCTGGACCTGGAATTGACGGCCATGGAGAAAACCGGCAACGGGGAAATCGTCTCTCAGCCCAAGGTGGTGACGTCCGACAAAGAGACGGCAAAAATCCTCAAGGGCACGGAGATTCCCTATCAGGAAGCCAGTTCCAGTGGTGCCACCTCGGTGTCGTTCAAGGAGGCCTCGCTGTCCCTGGAGGTGACCCCGCAGATCACCCCGGACAACCGCATCATCATGGAGGTCAAGGTCACCAAGGATGAGCCGGATTACCTGAACAAGGTGAATGATGTGCCGCCAATCAAGAAAAACGAGGTCAACGCCAAGGTGCTGGTCAATGACGGCGAGACCATTGTGATTGGCGGGGTTTTCTCAAATACTCAGAGCAAGGTCGTAGATAAGGTGCCATTTCTTGGCGATGTGCCGTATCTTGGCCGCCTTTTCCGGCGTGATGTGGTTTCGGAGCAAAAATCCGAGCTGCTGGTGTTCCTCACTCCGCGTATCATGAATAACCAGGCGATTGCTGTGAGTCGTTGATTCTGTGCGAAATTTGATTCTTGTTGGGCCGATGGGCGCTGGAAAAAGCACCATCGGCCGTTTGCTGGCCAAAGAGCTGCGCCTGCCATTCAAAGATTCCGACAAGGAAATTGAATTGCGCACGGGTGCCAATATCCCATGGATCTTCGATAAGGAAGGCGAGCCCGGCTTTCGTGACCGTGAGCAGGCGATGATCGCCGAACTGTGCGCGTTCGACGGTGTGGTGCTGGCCACCGGTGGCGGCGCGGTGATGCGCGAGGCCAATCGGCGGGCATTGCATGCCGGCGGACGAGTGGTCTATCTGCACGCCTCCGTCGAGCAGCAGGTGGGTCGCACCGCTCGGGATCGTAACCGTCCGCTGTTGCGCACCGCCGACCCGGCCAAGACCTTGCGCGACCTGCTGGAGCTGCGTGATCCGCTGTACCGGGAGATCGCTGATCTGGTGGTGGAAACCGACGAGCGGCCGCCGCGGATGGTGGTGCTGGACATTCTTGATCGCCTGCAGCAACTGCCACCCCGTTAATGCGTCGCGGGAAATGCGCTATCCTCGGCGTCCCGTCATGGCCCGCCGGGACGTGGCCGATGGCCATCGATTGACATCACAACAGGCACCGTGGACTTTCGTTAATTGCAGGCAGGACGCCTGATTCCATCTTCACTGTGGGGACACATGCAGACACTTAAGGTCGACCTGGGCGAGCGCAGCTACCCGATTCACATTGGCGAAGGTTTGCTGGACCGGCCCGACTTGCTGGCGCCGCATATCGCCGGACGGCAAGTGGCGATTATCTCCAACGAAACCGTCGCACCTTTGTATCTGGAGCGTCTGACCCGCAGCCTGTCGGCTTTCTCGGTCATTTCCGTGGTGCTGCCTGACGGCGAAGCCTTCAAGAATTGGGAAACCCTGCAGCTTATTTTCGATGGCCTGCTGACCGCGCGGCATGACCGCCGCACCACGGTGGTGGCCTTGGGCGGCGGCGTGATCGGCGACATGGCCGGTTTCGCCGCCGCTTGCTATCAGCGCGGTGTTGATTTCATCCAGATCCCCACGACCCTGTTGTCCCAGGTGGACTCGTCGGTGGGCGGCAAGACCGGGATCAACCATCCACTGGGCAAAAACATGGTAGGTGCTTTCTACCAGCCCAACGTGGTGCTGATCGACACCGCGACCCTCAATACATTGCCCGCCCGCGAGCTGTCTGCGGGGCTGGCTGAAGTCATCAAGTACGGGCTGATCTGCGACGAACCGTTCCTGGGCTGGCTGGAAGAAAACGTCGACCGCCTGCGTGCGCTGGATCAGGCTGCGCTGACCTACGCTATCGAACGTTCCTGTGCGGCCAAGGCTGCGGTGGTCGGTGCCGATGAGCGCGAGTCGGGCGTGCGCGCCACGCTCAACCTGGGGCATACCTTTGGCCACGCCATCGAAACCCACATGGGCTATGGTGTCTGGCTCCATGGCGAAGCGGTTGCGGCCGGTACGGTCATGGCCCTGGAGATGTCCGCGCGTTTGGGCTGGATCAGTGAACAGGAGCGCGATCGCGGTATTGCTCTGTTCCAGCGCGCCGGGTTGCCGGTGATCCCGCCCGAAGAAATGACCGAAGCCGATTTTCTCGAACACATGGCAATCGACAAAAAAGTGATCGACGGTCGCCTGCGTCTGGTGCTGCTGCGCCACATGGGCGAAGCTGTGGTGACCGACGATTATCCGAAAGAGGTTCTACAGGCCACGCTGGGAGCGGATTATCGCGCCCTGGCTCAGCTTAAAGGTTAATAAGATTCCGATGACTAGTTTGCATGCCGACGAGGCTTTCCTCGGCCATTTCCAGTTGAGTCATGACCCTTTCGCGCCACGGGTTCCAGGCTTCAAGTTTTTCCCCGCCCAACGCAAACCGGTTCTGGGCCAGTTGCATCACCTGGCGCGTTACAGCCAGCTGTTGCTGGTGGTCACCGGCCCTCAAGGCAGCGGCAAGACCTTGCTGCGCCAGGCCCTGGTGGCCAGCACCAACAAACAGTCGGTGCAAAGCGTGGTGGTGTCGGCCCGCGGCGCCGGTGATGCAGCCGGTGTGTTGCGTCAGGTGGCCCAGGCGCTGAATGTCGCCCAGGCTGAAGTCGGTGCGATTCTGGATCAGATCGTGCAACTGGCGCTGACCGGGCAGGAAGTCTATCTGCTGGTGGACGATGCCGAGCAACTCGACGAGTCGGCCCTGGAAGCCTTGCTGGCTCTGGCTGCCGGTGCGCCGGAAGGCCGTCCCCACGTCTTCCTGTTTGGTGAGTCGTCGCTGATCGCCGATCTGGAGCAGCTGAATCTTGAGCAAGAGCGCTTCCACGTCATTGAGCTGGCGCCCTACACCGAAGAAGAAACCCGTGAATACCTGGCCCAACGCCTTGAAGGCGCCGGTCGGGGCATCGAACTTTTCACCGCGGATCAGATCTCTGAGATTCACGAAAGCTCCGATGGCTGGCCTGGAAATATTAACCAGGTGGCCCGCGATGCTCTCATCGAAGTCATGATTGCCAGCCGCTCAGCGGTAAAGCGTCCAAGTATGGGGTTCAACATGCCAAAGAAACACGTATTGGCGATTTCCGCCGTCGTCGTGGTCGCGATTGCCGCCGCCTGGCTGATGCCGGGTCGCAGCAAGGCGCCGACCACCGGCGCACCCGCCAACGAGCAGGCACAACTGCCTCTGGGCCAGGACGCAGCGCAGCCCAATGGCGGTGCTCCGGAGGTGGAGTTCGCCGGTAACACCCAGCCGATGCCGCTGCCGCTGGTCGGCCAGTCGCAACCGGTCATGCGCAGTCCCTTGGCTGAGGCCGCTGGCGGTATCACCGAGGGTGACGACGGCGCGCCACCACCGATCGATGACACCAGCGATACGCCGCCAACCGTGACCACCAGCGCCCCACCGGCGGGTGTGCCGGCTGGCCCGGCACCAGCGCCAACTCCAGCCCCAGCCCCGGCGCCCGCTCCGGCTGCCAAGCCTGCGCCGGCTCCCGCCCAGGTGGCCACCGCCAAACCTGCTCCAGCCCCGGCCGCCAAGCCGGCCACTCAGGCCGCTGGCGGTAACTGGTACGCCGGTCAGGCTCCAGGCAGCTACGTGGTACAGATCCTCGGCACCAGCTCCGAAGCGTCTGCGCAAAAGTTCGTCAAGGAACAGGGCGGCGAGTACCGTTATTTCAAGAAAATGCTCAACGGCAAACCGCTTTATGTCATCACCTACGGCAATTTCGCCAACCGTGATGCAGCCGTTTCCGCCATCAAGGCCTTGCCAGCGAAGGTTCAGGCTGGTAAACCTTGGCCTCGCACTGTCGCCAGCGTCCAACAGGAACTGGCAGCAACTCGCTGAAGATTCGGCGGCCTTACCCAGGCCGCCTCTCCCGGCACCTCAAAATTTCCGCAAGGGCGAGCGACCTTTCAGGCCGCGCGCCTTGTGGTGTCTGCGTCACAGTAGCGTTTGAGTCGCAGCGGTCGAACCCAAAAAAGTTTTGACTAGCACAGCGTATAGCTTTAAACCTTTCACAAATGCGACATGGATTTGCGACGTTTCGTCGTCAAATTTGTGAGCCCTTGTGTCGGTGTGTACAATGACCTCCCTTTTGCCCCCGCAAAGCTGGCGTACGTTCGGCGCGGCACGCAACTGGCTGAATTGAAAAGAAATTTGCCTCGATAAGAGGCAGCCTGGTGAGAAAGTGTCTATGAAAGCAGGTCTGTACCAACCAGATGAATTCAAGGATAACTGCGGTTTCGGCCTGATTGCTCATATGCAGGGCGAACCCAGCCATACCCTTTTACAAACGGCCATTGAGGCCCTGACCTGCATGACCCACCGCGGTGGGATCAACGCCGACGGCAAGACCGGTGACGGTTGTGGCTTGCTGATTCAAAAGCCTGACGAGTTCCTGCGTGCCATTGCCCAGGAAACGTTTGGCGTGACCCTGCCCAAGCAGTACGCGGTGGGCATGGTGTTCTTCAATCAGGACCCGGTGAAGGCCCAAGCGGCTCGCGAAAACATGAATCGCGAGATCCTGGCCGCCGGCCTGCAATTGGTGGGCTGGCGCAAGGTGCCGATCGACACCAGCGTCCTCGGCCGCCTGGCCCTTGAGCGTCTGCCGCAGATCGAACAAGTGTTCATCGCGGGCGAAGGCCTGAGCGACCAGGACATGTCGATCAAGCTGTTCAGCTCCCGTCGTCGTTCGTCCGTGGCCAACGCCGCCGACACCGATCACTACATCTGCAGCTTTTCCCACAAGACCATCATCTATAAAGGCCTGATGATGCCGGCGGACCTGACCGCCTTCTATCCGGACCTGAGCGACGAGCGCCTGAAAACCGCGATCTGCGTGTTCCACCAGCGCTTCTCCACCAACACCCTGCCGAAATGGCCGCTGGCCCAGCCATTCCGCTTCCTCGCCCACAACGGCGAGATCAACACCATCACCGGCAACCGCAACTGGGCGCTGGCCCGTCGCACCAAGTTCGCCAACGATCTGATGCCGGATCTGGAAGAACTCGGCCCGCTGGTCAACCGTGTGGGCTCGGACTCCTCGAGCATGGACAACATGCTGGAACTGATGGTCACCGGCGGCATCGACCTGTTCCGTGGCGTGCGCATGCTGGTGCCGCCGGCCTGGCAGAACGTCGAGACCATGGACCCGGACCTGCGTGCGTTCTACGAATACAACTCCATGCACATGGAACCGTGGGACGGCCCGGCCGGTATCGTCATGACCGACGGCCGCTACGCCGTGTGCCTGCTCGACCGTAACGGTCTGCGTCCGGCGCGCTGGGTGACCACCACCAACGGGTTCATCACCCTGGCTTCGGAAATCGGTGTCTGGAACTACCAGCCCGAAGACGTCATCGCCAAGGGCCGCGTGGGCCCGGGCCAGATCTTTGCCGTGGACACCGAAACCGGCCAGATCCTCGACACCGATGCGATCGACAACCGTCTCAAGTCCCGTCATCCGTACAAGCAATGGTTGCGCAAGAACGCCCTGCGCATTCAGGCGACCATGGAGGACAACGATCACGGTTCGGCTTTTTACGACGTCGATCAGCTCAAGCAGTACATGAAGATGTACCAGGTGACGTTCGAAGAGCGTGACCAGGTGCTGCGTCCGTTGGGTGAGCAGGGCTACGAAGCGGTCGGCTCCATGGGCGACGATACGCCGATGGCCGTGCTGTCCCAGCGCGTGCGTACGCCGTACGACTATTTCCGCCAGCAGTTCGCTCAGGTGACCAACCCACCGATCGACCCGCTGCGTGAAGCGATCGTGATGTCCCTGGAAATCTGCCTCGGTGCCGAGCGCAACATCTTCCAGGAGTCGCCGGAACACGCCTCGCGTGTGATCCTCAGTTCGCCGGTCATTTCCCCGGCCAAATGGCGCTCGCTGACCAACCTCGACCGCCCGGGTTTCCAGCGTCAGGTCATCGACCTGAACTACGACGAAAGCGTCGGCCTTGAAGCGGCGATCCGCAACGTTGCCGATCAGGCTGAAGAAGCCGCGCGCGCCGGTCGCACCCAGATCGTGCTGACCGACCGTCACATCGCCCCGGGCAAGTTGCCGATCCACGCGTCGTTGGCCACCGGTGCGGTGCACCATCGCCTGACCGAAAAAGGCCTGCGTTGCGATTCCAACATCCTGGTGGAAACCGCCACCGCTCGCGATCCGCATCACTTTGCGGTGCTGATCGGTTTCGGTGCCTCGGCGGTGTATCCGTTCCTGGCCTATGAAGTGCTGGGTGACCTGATCCGTACCGGTGAAGTGCTGGGCGACCTCTATGAGGTGTTCAAGAACTACCGCAAAGGCATCACCAAGGGCCTGCTCAAGATCCTCTCGAAGATGGGGATCTCGACCATCGCTTCGTACCGCGGTGCGCAACTGTTCGAGGCCATCGGCCTGTCCGAAGAAGTCTGCGAGCTGAGCTTCCGTGGCGTGCCGAGCCGCATCAAGGGTGCGCGTTTCGTCGACATCGAAGCCGAACAGAAAGCCCTGGCGGCCGAAGCCTGGAGCCCGCGCAAGCCGATCCAGCAAGGCGGCCTGCTGAAGTTCGTCCACGGTGGCGAATACCACGCCTATAACCCGGACGTGGTCAACACCTTGCAAGCCGCCGTGCAGCAGGGCGACTACGGCAAGTTCAAGGAATACACCTCGCTGGTGGACAACCGTCCGGTGTCGATGATTCGCGACCTGCTCAAGGTCAAGACCCTGGACACGCCGCTGGACATCAGCGAAATCGAGCCGCTGGAATCGGTGCTCAAACGCTTCGATTCCGCTGGTATCTCCTTGGGGGCCTTGTCTCCGGAAGCTCATGAAGCCCTGGCTGAAGCCATGAACCGCCTCGGCGCGCGTTCCAACTCCGGCGAAGGCGGTGAAGACCCGGCGCGCTACGGCACTATCAAGAGTTCGAAAATCAAGCAGGTGGCCACCGGCCGCTTCGGTGTGACACCGGAGTACCTGGTCAACGCTGAAGTGCTGCAGATCAAGGTTGCCCAAGGCGCCAAGCCCGGCGAAGGCGGCCAACTGCCCGGCGGCAAGGTCAACGGCCTGATCGCCAAGCTGCGTTACGCAGTACCCGGCGTGACCCTGATCTCGCCGCCGCCGCATCACGACATCTATTCGATCGAAGACTTGTCGCAACTGATCTTCGACCTCAAGCAGGTGAACCCGAAGGCGCTGGTCTCGGTGAAGCTGGTGGCAGAAGCCGGCGTTGGCACCATCGCCGCCGGTGTGGCCAAGGCCTATGCCGACCTGATCACCATCTCCGGCTATGACGGCGGCACCGGCGCATCGCCGCTGACCTCGATCAAATATGCCGGCGCGCCGTGGGAACTGGGCCTGGCCGAGACCCACCAGACCCTGCGCGGCAACGACCTGCGCGGCAAGGTCCGGGTGCAGACCGACGGCGGCCTGAAAACCGGCCTGGACGTGATCAAGGCGGCCATCCTCGGCGCCGAGAGCTTCGGCTTCGGCACCGCGCCGATGATCGCCCTGGGTTGCAAATACCTGCGTATCTGCCACCTGAACAACTGCGCTACCGGTGTGGCGACCCAGAACGAAAAGCTGCGCAAGGACCACTACATCGGTACCGTCGACATGGTGGTGAACTTCTTCACCTACGTCGCCGAGGAAACCCGCGAGTGGCTGGCGAAGCTAGGCGTGCGCTCGCTTGAAGAGCTGATCGGCCGTACCGACCTGCTGGAAGTGCTCGAGGGCCAGACCGCCAAGCAGCATCACCTGGACCTGACACCGTTGCTGGGCAGCGATCTCATCCCGGCGGACAAACCACAGTTCTGCCAGGTTGATCGCAACCCGCCGTTCGACAAGGGTGAGTTGGCCGAGAAGATGGTCGACATGGCCGCTTCGGCGATCAACGACCTCAGTGGTGCCGAGTTCGACCTGGATATCTGCAACTGCGACCGTTCCATCGGCGCGCGGATCTCCGGTGAAATCGCGCGCAAGCACGGCAACCAGGGCATGGCCAAGGCGCCGATCACCTTCCGCTTCAAGGGCACTGCAGGCCAGAGCTTCGGCGTCTGGAACGCCGGTGGCCTGAATATGTATCTGGAAGGCGATGCCAACGATTACGTGGGCAAGGGCATGACCGGCGGCAAACTGGTCATCGTTCCGCCCAAGGCCAGCGTCTACAAGACCCAGGACAGTGCCATCATCGGCAACACCTGCCTGTACGGCGCCACGGGCGGCAAGCTGTTCGCCGCCGGCACCGCGGGCGAGCGTTTCGCCGTGCGTAACTCCGGAGCCCACACTGTGGTGGAAGGCACCGGTGATCATTGCTGCGAGTACATGACCGGTGGTTTCGTCTGTGTCCTGGGCAAGACCGGTTACAACTTCGGCTCTGGCATGACCGGCGGTTTCGCCTACGTGCTCGACCAGGACAACACCTTCGTTGACCGGGTCAATCACGAACTGGTGGAAATCCAGCGGATCAGCGGCGAGGCGATGGAAGCCTACCGCAGCCACTTGCAGCGCGTGCTGGACGAATACGTCGAGGAAACCGACAGCGAGTGGGGTCGTGAACTCGCCGAAAACCTCGATGACTATCTGCGTCGTTTCTGGCTGGTCAAGCCCAAGGCTGCCAACCTGAAATCGTTGCTTTCCAGCACCCGTGCCAACCCGCAGTGATATGCGCCTGAAGAGTTTGATGAGGTTTTAACAATGGCTGAACGTCTGAGTAATGACTTCCAGTTCATCGATGTCGGGCGCAAGGATCCGAAGAAGAAACTGTTGCGTCAACGCAAGAAAGAGTTCGTGGAAATCTACGAGCCTTTCAAACCCCAGCAGTCGGCCGACCAGGCCCACCGCTGCCTGGGCTGCGGTAACCCGTACTGCGAATGGAAGTGCCCGGTGCACAACTTCATTCCCAACTGGCTGAAGCTGGTGGCCGAGGGCAACATCCTCCAGGCCGCCGAGTTGTCCCACCAGACCAACACCCTGCCGGAAGTCTGCGGCCGGGTGTGTCCGCAGGACCGCCTGTGTGAGGGTGCATGCACCCTCAACGACGGTTTTGGCGCGGTGACCATCGGTTCGGTGGAGAAGTACATCACCGACACCGCGTTCGCCATGGGCTGGCGCCCGGACATGTCCAAGGTCAAGCCGACCGGCAAGCGCGTGGCGATCATTGGGGCCGGCCCGGCGGGCCTGGGTTGCGCCGATGTGCTGGTGCGCGGTGGCGTGACCCCGGTGGTGTTCGACAAGAACCCGGAAATCGGCGGCCTGCTGACCTTCGGCATCCCCGAGTTCAAGCTGGAAAAGACCGTGCTGAGCAATCGTCGCGAAGTCTTCACCGGCATGGGCATCGAGTTTCGCCTGAACACCGAAGTAGGCAAGGACGTGACCATGGAGCAACTGCTCGAAGAGTACGATGCCGTATTCATGGGCATGGGCACCTACACCTACATGAAGGGCGGCTTTGCCGGCGAGGACCTGCCGGGCGTCTACGACGCGCTGGACTTCCTGATCGCCAACGTCAACCGCAACCTGGGCTTTGAAAAGTCGCCGGAAGATTTCGTCGACATGAAAGGCAAGAAGGTCGTGGTGCTGGGCGGCGGTGACACGGCGATGGACTGCAACCGCACTTCGATTCGCCAGGGCGCCAAGTCGGTGACCTGCGCCTATCGTCGTGACGAAGCGAACATGCCCGGCTCGCGCAAAGAAGTGAAGAACGCTAAGGAAGAGGGCGTGAAGTTCCTCTACAACCGCCAGCCGATCGCCATTGTCGGTGAAGACAAGGTCGAGGGCGTGAAGGTGGTCGAGACCCGTCTCGGCGAACCGGACGCCCGTGGCCGCCGCAGCCCTGAGCCGATCCCCGGTTCCGAAGAGATCATCCCGGCCGATGCCGTGGTCATCGCCTTCGGCTTCCGCCCAAGCCCGGCGCCGTGGTTTGAGCAGTTCAGCATCCAGACCGACAGCCAGGGCCGCGTCGTGGCCCCGGAACAGGGCCAGTACAAGCACCAGACCAGCAACCCGAAGATCTTCGCCGGCGGCGACATGGTTCGGGGTTCCGATCTGGTGGTGACGGCGATCTTCGAAGGCCGCAATGCGGCGGAAGGGATTCTGGATTACTTGGGGGTCTGATCATTTCCTGAATGGGAATGCAATCAAATGTGGGAGCGAGCTTGCTCGCGATAGCGGCGAATCAGTCGACGAAAATGTTGAATGTGATGCCCTCATCGCGAGCAAGCTCGCTCCCACAGTGGTTTTAGGTGTTGCCTGATACCGCGACAAATTGCCCCGATAGATAAAAGGCACGGCTCTTGCCGTGCCTTTTGCGTCGCGCTCTGAGAAAATGCCCGCACTTTTTTTCCGGATGCCGACATGACTGCCCTGAAGAACGACCGTTTCCTCCGTGCCCTGCTCAAGCAACCCGTAGACGTCACCCCCGTGTGGATGATGCGTCAGGCCGGTCGCTACTTGCCGGAATACCGCGCCAGTCGGGCCAAGGCCGGCGACTTCATGAGCCTGTGCATGAATCCCCAGTTCGCCTGCGAAGTCACGATGCAGCCGCTGGATCGTTACCCGCAGCTGGACGCGGCGATTCTGTTTTCCGACATTCTCACCATTCCCGACGCCATGGGCCAGGGTCTGTACTTCGAGACCGGCGAAGGCCCGCGCTTCAAGAAAGTCGTCAGCACTCTGGCCGACATCGAAGCCCTGCCGATCCCCGATCCGCAGAAGGACCTGGGTTATGTCATGGACGCGGTCAGCACCATCCGTCGAGAACTCAACGGTCGCGTGCCGCTGATCGGCTTCTCCGGCAGCCCCTGGACCCTGGCCACCTACATGGTTGAAGGCGGCTCGTCGAAAGACTTCCGCAAGACCAAGGCGATGCTCTACGACAACCCGCAAGCCATGCACCTGCTGCTGGACAAGCTGGCCCAGTCGGTGACGTCCTATCTCAACGGGCAGATCCTGGCCGGTGCGCAAGCGGTGCAGATCTTCGACACCTGGGGCGGCAATCTCTCGGCGGCGGCGTACCAGGAGTTTTCCCTGGCCTACATGCGCAAGATCGTCAGCGGCCTGATCCGCGAACATGAAGGTCGTAAAGTACCGGTGATCCTGTTCACCAAGAACGGCGGCCTGTGGCTGGAAAGCATCGCCGATGCCGGTGCCGACGCCCTGGGCCTGGATTGGACCTGCGACATTGGCAACGCCCGCGCGCGTGTCGGCAGCCAAGTCGCTCTGCAAGGCAACATGGATCCGACTGTGCTTTACGCCAAACCGCAAGCCATCCGCACCGAAGTCGGGCGCATCCTCGCCAGCTATGGCAAGGGCAGCGGTCATGTGTTCAACCTTGGCCATGGCATTACGCCGGAAGTCGATCCGGAACACGCCGGTGCTTTCCTGCGCGCGGTGCATGAGTTGTCGGCGCAATACCACGACTGATCGTAGCTCGCTCATCCAGCCTGTCGGGATTCGTTCCAGGCAGGCTTTTTTTTGCCTGTTAATTATTCAATGAAACAAGTTGGTTATCTTTATCGGTTTGCCTGTTTTCTTTTGTTTAATAACTAACTTTGCCTGTAAGAAGTTTTTCTTCTGAGCTCGGAAAAATAGATTCAGGGATTGTTCCTTCTATTTACCTCGATCTGGCAGCCCACCCGACATCGGCTCGACCTGGCCGAGCGTCAGTATTGGCAGCAGGCCGAACTCGCTGCCCGGATCCAGCGCCTGGAACCCACCGGCGCTACGACCGCCACGAGCTCTTTGTCCGTCAGGATCAACGACAGTGCGACGGCCGCGGGGCTGGAGCTGGCGGAGCTGGAGATCGACGGTGATTCGTTACGGCTTGCCGTCAGTGGCGATGCCAATCGACTGCTCGACTGGCTGGACCGACACGAGCGGGACGGCGCCACCTTGCAGGTGCTGAGCCTGGAAGTGCGCAACGGTGTCCTGGACGCGCGGATGGTGTTGGGGCAATGACTTGAGCGGCGGGCCAGCGCCTGAACAGTGTCCGCTCAAACCTGAGCGTTGCCCGGCAACACCGGCAACTTCGCCAGTTTCACCGCCACCAGCAACGCCACCACCAGCAAGCCGCCGATGAACAGGCTGACACCGTTCCATCCGCCCAGATGCCAGGCTACCCCGCCAGCCGTACCTGCGACGCTGGAGCCGGCGTAGTAGCTGAACAGGTACAACGACGAGGCCTGTCCCTTGGCTTTGGTTGCGCGGCGGCCGATCCAGCTGCTGGCGACCGAGTGAGCGCCGAAGAAGCCGAAGGTGAACACCAGCATGCCCAGGATCACCAGCCACAGCGGCGTGGTCATGGTCAGCGCAAGACCGGCCAGCATCAGCGCGATGGTCGCCCAGAGCATTTTGCGCCGGCCGTGTTTGTCGGCCAGTGCGCCGACTTTCGCCGAGCTGTAGATACCCGACAGGTAGACCACCGAGAGCAACCCGACAAAGGCCTGGTCCAAGTGATAAGGCCCGGCCAGCAGGCGATAGCCGATGTAGTTGAACAGCGTCACGAATGCACCCATCAATACGAAGGCTTCGAGAAACAACAGCGGCAACCCGGCATCGCGAAAGTGCATGGTGAAACCGTCCAGCAAGCTGCGCGGATGCAGCGAGCGGGGGCGGAAATTGCGTGACTCGGGAAGAATCCTCCAGAACACCGCCGCCGCGATCAAGGCCAGGCCACCGACCACCAGCATCGCGGCGTGCCAGCTGACGAAGTCAATCAGCACCCCGGCGATCAAGCGGCCGCTCATGCCTCCAATGGCGTTGCCGGCGATGTACAAGCCCATCGCCAGGCCAATGTGCTTGGGATGGATTTCTTCACCCAGGTAAGTCATCGCGACTGCCGCCACGCCGCTCAATGACAGCCCCACCAGGGCACGCAGCACCAGTACACCCTGCCAGGTCGGCATCATCGCGCTGGCAATGGTGCACAACGCCGCGGCAAACAGCGCCGCGACCATCACTGACTTGCGGCCGATGCGATCGGAAATCGGGCCGGTGATCAGCAGCCCGACGGCGAGCAGGCCGGTCGCCACCGACAGGATCAAACTGCTCTGGGCGGCATTGATGGAAAACTCTTCGGAGAGCAGCGGCATCATCGGTTGCACGCAATACAACAGGGCGAAGGTCGCAAAACCGCCACAAAACAACGCCAGCACCGTACGCATGAACAACGGTGTGCCTTTTTCGATGTAGATGTCTTTGCGTCCGGTGACGCCATCATCGGCAGGCGGAGGGATCTCATGGGCCAGTGGAGCGACAGCAGTTTTCACGGTGAACCTCGCAGGAGCACGACCAGGCAGGCAATGGAAAAAGCATATAGCCGGTTAATGTTTCTATCCAATATATTGTTCGACCTGTTTAAGACGTTCTACGACCTATTGGATTGCTTATGGAACTGCGTCATCTGCGTTACTTCATAGCCGTTGCCGAAGAACTGCATTTTGGTCGCGCCGCGCTGGCGCTGGGCATCTCCCAGCCGCCCCTTAGCCAGCAGATCCAGGCACTGGAGCAAGAGATCGGCGCGCGGCTGTTCAATCGCACCAATCGTCGCGTCGAACTGAGTGAAGCCGGACGATTGTTTCTCGAAGAAGCCCGACAGGTGCTGGCCCAGGTCGACAAGGCCGCCGATGTCGCGCGTCGCGCAGAGTTGGGCGAACTGGGCGAGCTGAAAATCGGCTTCACGTCATCGGCGCCTTTCAACTCCACCATCCCCCAGGCGATTTTCACGTTTCGCCAGCGCTTTCCCGCTGTACACCTGAACCTTCGGGAAATGAGCAGCACCCAAGTGGCTGACGCCCTGGTGGACGAGGCAATCGAGGTGGGCATCATGCGGCCCTTGCCGCTGCCCGACTCTCTGCAGGAGATCGAATTGAGCCGCGAGCCGCTGGTGGCCGTGCTCAGTTCCAAGCATCCACTGGCCCAGGGCAGCGAAGGGGGCCTGTTCCTCTCTGCACTGGCCCAGGAACCGTTCGTGTTCTTCCCCCGCAGCTACGGCAGCGGCCTCTATGCACAACTCCTGAGCCTGGCCCGCGACGCCGGCTTCAGCCCGAACTTCGCCCAGGAGGCCGGTGAGGCCATGACCATCATCGGCCTGGTGGCGGCGGGGCTGGGCGTCTCGGTCCTGCCGGCGTCCTACCAGCGCATGCGTATTGACGGCGTGGTCTACCGGCCACTGCTTGATCCGGCGGCAATGTCGGCAGTGTGGCTGGTGCAACGCAAGGATCAGTGCTCGCCGATGGCAAGGGCGTTTGTGGAGTTGTTGACTAATGTCGTGGATTTGTCTGTTTCTTAGAGTAGGTACCGATGACTCCATAAAGTTGAAGTTGGTAATAAATGTAAAGGCAGAGAGTGATTAAGAATATGCTGAAAATCTGCAAGTGGTGTGGGGATGTCCAGTAGCTTACATGGTGGACCAATATGGCTACGGTTAAAGCGGTGGAGACGTAGCTCGCGAGCTTTGTGAGGAGGTTGCTGGGCGAATTGTTTATTTTTTTCAAGCGATAAGGGTGCTGGAAGAGAAGGCATAGTAGTGATATGAGTAGGGTGCCAATAATCGCTGAAAATGGGATGGCGATAATATCATGGTCGGCAGCGTAAAGATTGTTTGTGAAGTTCGAGTATAAATTGTAGCCGCCGATGAATGGAGTGGTTGAAAGGCTGATTAAATAGAGCGATAAATAGTTGTGGGTTTTC
This sequence comes from Pseudomonas sp. FG-3G, assembly GCF_901007645.1. NCBI lineage: Bacteria > Pseudomonadati > Pseudomonadota > Gammaproteobacteria > Pseudomonadales > Pseudomonadaceae > Pseudomonas > Pseudomonas sp. FG-3G. Next base: position 98,119 of record NZ_CAAKGZ010000012.1, on the reverse strand, counting down.
ATGATTTATCTCATTGTCGATAACAAAGTGTTGCCCATGGTCATGGCGTTTCGCTTAAAAATTCGGGGTCTGGAAACCCTTCCCTATCAAGTGTATTTTGTGTTCGCCTGATATATCGATTTCGTAACTTTTTCCTGGTAGAACCCTGCCGGCGGTAGTTAATTGTTCCAGTGCCAGCGGTCTATTGCTTTTATTAAAATCATAAAAATCATGGTAGGCCTTGACTGTTCCCAAAAATTGCCAGGAGGTGTCCTTGTGGCGAATGAAGTCACCTTCGACGCGAAGAGTGATTCGCCCCAGATAAGCACCACTGATCCAACTGTCTCTACCGGTGTCATAACCCACCTTTGGATCCACGAGGTGATACTTTCCGGGTGTCTTGGTATGTTCAATGGTCTGTTTTAATAAAGACAGGTTGTGTTCTTTTATTTGTAAGCCAATGCTATTTATGTCGACTTCGAGCTTCTCACCCTTCCCCCATAAATAGTGTGCTAATGCTTTTACTGGGCTGAATGTGCCTCCAGATAATTTTGGTGTTTCGAGTTTGAATGTTGTACTGCGGGCGTATTTTGAGTTGGCCACAGCGATGATGGCTTCTCTAGACGTAAAGCCGCTTCTTTCAAGCGCATCAGCCAGGCTGAAGCTAATCATTTTGTTTTTAAAAAATACATCATTTATACGCCAGTAAGGTGCTACCCAGCCGCGCTCTTTTTCGATAATTCGCCATATGTCTTTTATTGCTCCATAGGCGTTTTTATGGTTTATGGCTTTGTCGAGGATTCTAAGGTTGAAGGTGAAATCATCCAGTCCCGTTTGAGTTTTTATAAGGTCGGTTATGTAGAGGTCATCATCTTCTGTCAATACGTCGGGTTGAGGAGGTGGATATATATAAGTTCCGTCAATGATAATTCCGTCCGTAGACCAGTATCCACCTAAGGAACCTCTCCAAGTGCCCGTGATATCAGTGGCGGGTAAAGTGATTTCTTTCTGTTTCATGGTTCAAATCCTTTTGAGTTTAAAGTCTGAGGTTTTGTAGTTTTGTAGTTTTGTAGTTTTGTAGTTTTGTAGTTTTGTAGTTTTGTAGTTTTGTATGTTTGTCTGGACTTTTACTTAAGCATAGGGCAGGAGTTGGCTCAATGACCTAATGGCCGCTTGGGAAATGGATTACGAAAGTTGCGGAAGTTGCCTGCCTAGGCTTGGCGACGAATTCAGTACCCGCCTGAGAAACAGACCAGGCGCAGCGAAATCCTGGCAGGAGCAAAACCCATGACCGAACAACTCACTCGCTGGGACTCTGCCGAGTACCTCAAGACCGAAGAGGACATGGCTAACTACCTGGACGCATGCATGGAGGAGGCAGGAGACGATCCTGCATTCATCGCAAAGCCTCGGGAACCATTGCACGAGCTCGCGGAATTGGCCCGTGATGCCGGGCTGTCCCGGGAAAATCTTTACCGCGCCTTGTCGGGGGAAGGAAATCCTGAGTTCGGCACTATTTTGAAAAGTTGTCAAAGCGTTGGGACTGAAACTGCATGCCAGCACCTGAACAGGTCAGCATGATGAATGACAAGCCAGTCTGTTTGTGAAGGGCGCCATAAGGCGCCCTTCTTCGTTACAGCCTCAGCATCGGCCCAACTATTTACCGTATTCCTTAGCCCTCCCAAACCGTCGCCGGCCTATTGACGTGATAGTCATAAAACCCTTGAAGGGTCCAGGTATCGCCCTTGCGTTCAAAGGCAGCGCGCCATGCGCCTCTGCCACTTCCGGGTGACAGTTGCGCCATGTCGTACCAGTAATACCGGTTGATGCGCTTGGTGGTGACCCGGCCTGCACGAATGTCAGCCATGATTTCCGTTATTTTCGTTTTGGCTGCCTCAGTAAAAGTGTCATATGACATCTGTGACTCGGCCAGCAGGCTGGTGCTTGTCGAAAATTTGTCTGCGACAACCGGGCCTTCCGCAACAGCGAGGGGGGCGGTCGCGGCCGCAGGTTTGCCGGTGACTTTCTTCGTCGGGACTTGGGTCACGACCTCGATATCAAACGTGTCGTAGTTCGAGAGGTTTTTACTGAAGTTCGTGATGTCCTCGCCGGTGACCAATAACGTTTTCCGCTGCGACTTGCCCTTGTTGACGATGACATAAGGAATCTTATGGTTGCGGATTTCGGTCAGGAGGCCGGGCTTGTGTCTTTTTTTCATCTCGTCCCTGAACGCGCTGAGTTTGTTACTTTTATACGCCCGGAAATTTTCAGGGTTCTGTTTATATTGTTCCCTGGCCGCTTCCACCTCGGGTCCCGTCCCTGAGTACCGTTCGCCCAGATCGACCCAGACGCGCTTTTCCGCTGCCTCGACCACGTCATGAATATCGTCCTGGATTTTAGTCATGGCGGCTTTCTTTTTCCCCTGTTCAGGGATGATGGTAATGAATGACGCGCCGGTGAGATTGTCGGGCAAGGAGGACATCATCATCTTGAAGTTGCCTTCGCTGTCGAAAAGCTCCCTTTTCAGCGGCAGGGTCATGTCGAATACTTTTATCTTTTGAGCGGCCGTCAGCTGGATCCCTCTTGCCTGGGAGTCGATGTCTCTGGTGCAGTAGTCGACGGCCTGCCATACGTTGTATTTATACAGCAGGCTGTCGTGGGCCTTTTTATGTTGCGTGAGGTCCTGGTGTCCTTTGTTTATCCAGTTTATTCGTGAGCGATAAGTGTCTATGTCGCGTACGTGGATGTCATTCATGCTCTCGCGCACGATACGCTCTGCCAGTTCCTCGGGCATCGAGTAGATGACTTTTTTTGCCGTATTCACCACTGCCCGAGACGGCCACTGATGGTCGACGAGGACGCCCTCTACCAACGCGTTATAGGTTTTCTGTTGCGGGGTTTCCGGGGTCCGACCGAACAGGCTTTGTATGACTCCACCACCGAGCAGCCGTTTTGGCTCTTCGATCTGCCAGCGGCCATTTTCCCAGGTTACCGTCCGCTGGTCGGTACGGTTGTTCGGCCCGTAGATGATTCGTTCGCCTGCTTGTATGGCGGTTTTGCAGTAGTCCTTCCCCAGCTTCAGATAACCCTGCCCACCGGCGTCCCTGTACCGATTGCGCCCCTCGGGCACCAGTCCCTTGCCGTCGAACCCTTTGAGGATGAACGGTTCGAACTCCGGGTCCGGCATGCGGGGCAAGGCTGAAAGTGCCGGGCGAGGCTTACCCCGGCGCCGTGCCGCGCGGGACATGATCAGGTCCTGACCGCCCTCTGCCAGTACCTCACCGAGCCCGCTGATAAGATCACTCGTCCACTGGCTGAAGCTGCCCCCTTCATCCTTTATCGCCGACACCGCAGCACCGCCGGTCATCACGGGCAAAATCGCGCGGCCCAGTACCCCACCCAGCCGGCCTGCATAGAACATTGACATCGCCCCCGTCAGTAGCATGACTGCAGTCCTGCGCCCATCTTGTGCCGCTGTGCTGTCGCGCTCGGCGTTGGTCACGGTCAGCAGGTCCGCCGTCTGGATCGCGTGGGTGATCTGCGTCTCATGCAGCGCTTTGAAAAGGTTGCCTTTAACCACGGGCGAATAGACTTTCAATGCGAAGTCGTCCTGAACCCTGTGCTTGATCCAGGAGAACGTGGGTTGCGTCACTTTCTTGATCTTCTCGTTGAGGGTCAGGTTTTCCGCGGACGGCACCAGGCTGGCAAGCTGATCGGCTTGCTTGAGCAGCGGCAGGTGCGAAATCAGCCAGCGGGTCATTTCCGGCGTGGCGGTGAGCGTCCGCACCAGGGCCGCCTCCAGCTCCCGGTCGCTTCCGGCATCGACGTCCCTGAACTGCTTGCCGTCCGGTGCTTCTGGTGTGTACAGGGTCAACGAAGGCCGGCTGCCAAGGGTCTTCACCCCAAAGGCCAGCAGCTCCTTGAGTACGCTGTCACCCCACTGGATCAGGCGGACCACCACCTCATGTCCGTTGACCTTGCTGCGCCCCTGCGGCGTCGGGCTGTCCAGCGCCGCCAGCACCAGGTTCAGCCCGGTATTGTCCTTGTCATGGGTAAAGTCGCCCGAGATATGGGCGGCCCACGCCTGCGCCCGCATCTGTTTGGCCTTCAGGGACATCCACTGTGCTTGCTGTTCCCGGGCTGCGAGCTGCAACGCGGGCGAGAGCCGGGCACCGATGTTTGCCCGTTCAATGACTTCTACAATCTGCGCAAAACTCAGCGGACCTTCCACCGTGGTGTCGCTGGCCGTGCGTTCCTCCGGCGTCAGGTTGGACATTGCCCACTGCGTCAGGGAGCGGCGGTCATCAAATAGGCCCTTCACCTTGCCCGACGAGAGCCCGGAGCCGAATGGCGACTCGCCTGTCGGGGCGTGCGGATCGAGCAGATGCTTGCGGATACTCAGAGAGACCTGGTCAGGATCGACCGGTGGGTACTTCTCCTTGATGAACCTGGCAAGCAGGGTGCGAGTCCGGTCATGAAGGGCGTCAGGGGTTGCCAGGGTGACCGGGTCCGGCGGTGGTGGCGAATCTGTCAGGGTTTGCTGCAAGTCCTGCACGGCCTTCCACCAGGCCAGACGGTCGCTGCCGATAACGTTAGGGTCGCGGTGCAGCCAGTCGTGCAGTTTTTTCCGGTTCAGCCGTAACTCGCGCTCGTCCATGGCGCCGGACAGATCCAGCTTGTGCCTGAGGTCCGCCGCCGCATCTATCCTGGCCATCCAGGTGGTGAGACTCTCTCCCTCTGCCGGGCCGCTGGATAGAACCTCGCTCACGGCGGTTTTCTGCGCCGCTCGCAGGTCAGTGACCAGGCGAGCGAGAAAGTTCTGCGCCATTGACGCCGTGCTCACCGTATCCTGAGTGCGGCCTTCCACCAGGCTGGCCTTCAACGCCGTCAAGTCAGCGTAAACCTCCAGTGGGCTACCCGGGCTGCATAGCACCGCGCCCCCCGGATGATCGGCATTATCATGCTGCGTCAGCGCAACCGCCCCCGGCATCGGTACGCTGAACCCCCACCCTTCGGGGGTCAGATTCAAACCGTAGACCCCGGGCCGGACACGCTCCGCCAGCTTGGCACGGGACGCGCCGTCCGGCGCCGACAGGGCGAAGTCCGCCACCGCTTTGTGCATCGGCAGGCTCAACACAGCGTCCAGCCGGTGGAGATCCGCCTGTGCCTTGAGTTGCGTGCCGAACTCATCGGTCAGCCAGTCGCTGACACTGCGGCTTTGGCTGAACTCGGCAGGTTTATCCCAAAAATGCTCCAGCGCCCGCTCCAGCAGTCGTGCATGAGACGCGGGCGTGACGCTTATCCGCCGCCTGATCTCTTCCTTTGCGTCACGACTATTGAGGACTGCCGGCATTTGCGTGGCATCGTCCTTACCCGTGACGATGTCGATGTTGTTCAATTCGAGGAAGAACTCGTGCGCGTTGATCTCGCCGGCGATCGCGCGCCAGAAAAGCGTATCGAGGGGAACAGTCTGCACCACCGTTCGTTTTGAAGTCGGCTCGTCCTGCCGCCGGCACACCAGTATGTCTTTGGCTACCAGAGTGTTCGCCAGGCTGGGAAAGGCTTTCGCCAGCCAGTACTCCATATGTTGGGCTGTCACCTTCGACGCACGCGGAACGGCGCCGTTCAGGTGGATCATCTGCTGCTGCGAGGCATTGAGCCGGTTTATCAGCGCAGCGCTTGGGGCCATGGCACTGTCGGTCTGTAACGGGTTGTCTTCCAGCATGTTCTCTTCCTGAGAAATTTTCGGAAGGAGCAACCTATGGGAGAAGAATGGAGGCAGGGTGGTAGATAGATACCGCCTGCAGCGGCGTCAGGCGGTGTACGAACGAAACGGTCGAAGCCACTGCATCTGTGGGAGCAAGTTTTGCTCCCGCAGATTGTTTTGGCTGCCAGGTGCAAGCCGATCAATGCCGGTCGCAGCCCCTCATTCCTTGATCACGGGTAACAGGGATATCAATCCAACTCAGCGCCAGCGGCGGAAAATCAATGAGGTGTTGACCCCACCAAAAGCGAAGTTGTTGTTCATCACGTACTCGTTGCTCATGGACCTGAACTCATTGCACAGGTAGTCGAGCTTGCCGCACTGGGGATCGACCTCATCGAGGTTGAAGGTGTGCACGTAGAGATCGCGGTTCATCATTTCGATGCTGAACCACGATTCCAGCGCACCGCAGGCGCCGAGGGTATGACCGAGAAAGCTTTTCTGCGAACTGATGGGCATGTGCTCGCCAAACAGGCTGCTGGTGGCCAGGGTTTCGGCGATGTCGCCCTGTTCGGTGGCGGTGCCGTGGCCGTTGACGTAGCCGATGGCGGCAGGTTCCAGACCCGCGTCTTCCAGGGCCAGTTCCATGGCCCGGCGCATGGTGCTCAGTTCGGGACGGGTAGCGTGCTGACCGTCGGCGTTGCTGCCGAAGCCGACGATTTCGGCATGGATTCGCGCTCCTCGGGCCAGGGCGTGCTCCAGTTCTTCGAGTACCAGCATGCCGGCGCCTTCACCGATCACCAGGCCATCGCGGTCCTTGTCATAGGGCCGTGGGCTGGTCTGCGGGGCGTCGTTTTTCAGGCTGGTGGCGTACAGCGCATCGAAGACCATCGCTTCGGTCGGGCAGAGCTCTTCCGCGCCGCCGGCGAGCATCAGCGGCAGGCGACCGAACTTGATTGCCTCATAGGCATAGCCGATGCCATGGCTGCCGCTGGTGCAGGCGCTGGAGGTGGGGATCAGCCGTCCGGTAAGCCCGAAGAAGATACTGATATTGGCCGCCGTGGTGTGGGGCATCATCCGTACATAGGAGTTGGCGTTCAACCCTTCGGCCACGCTGTTGAGCAGCATGTTGCCGAACGCCTTGATCTCGTCGGTACTGCCGGTTGACGAACCACAGGAGACGCCCATGCGCCCGTCCTTGATCGACTCATCGCCCAACAGCCCCGCATCGGCCAGGGCCTGTTCGGCGGCGCCGACGGCCAGGCGCGATACCCGACCCATGCTGCGCAGTTGCTTGCGCGTCCAGTGGGTCGGGACCTGGAAATCATCGACAGGCCCGGCCAGGCGTGTATTCAGCTCGGTGAACCGGTCCCATTCGTCCATGCGTCGTATGCCGCTGCGGTTGGCGGCGAAGTTGGCGGCGATGGTTTCCCAGTCGCTGCCCAGAGAGGTGATGCCGGCCATGCCGGTAACGACGACGCGCTTCATCAGCACAGGCCTCCGTTGACGGCCAGGACCTGCCGGGTGATGTAGCCGGCCTCGGCGGACATCAGGAAATTCACCGCGCTCGCGACTTCTTCCGGGGTACCCATGCGCTGGGCGGGGATCATTTTCATCAGTTCTTCCACGGGCACGTTTTCATCGAGCATGGCGGTATCGATCAGTCCGGGCGCGACGCAATTGACAGTGATCTTGCGCTTGCCCAACTCGATTGCCAACGCCTTTGCCGCGCCGATCAGGCCGGCTTTCGACGCGCTGTAATTGACCTGGCCGCGATTGCCGATCAGCCCCGAAACGGAGGTGATGCAAACAACTCGCCCAGCGGCGCGCCGACGGATCATCGGCATTATCACCGGGTGCAGGACGTTGTAGAAACCGTCCAGGTTGGTCCGCATCACCACATCCCAGTCGTCCTCGCTCAAGGCCGGGAATGCGCCGTCGCGGGTCAGGCCGGCGTTGAGCACCACGCCGTAATAGGCACCGTGGGTTTCAACATCAGCCTCGAGAATGGTTTTGCACGCGCTGCGGTCCGACACGTCGAATTGCAGCACCCGGGCATTGCGGCCCAGGGCCTGGATTTCGACCTGGACGGCCTCAGCCTCGGCGCGCCCGCTGCGGCAATGCAGCACGATGTCGTACCCGGCCTGGGCCAGGCGCAGGGCGATGGCACGGCCGATGCCACGGCTGGAGCCGGTGACCAGTACGGATTCAGTCATGGCGTATTTCCTGTTGCGGACGGTTCATGAAGGTAGTGAGCTGGCTGAGGTGGCCGGAACACATTCAACCGGGCCATGGCATGAATGCCCGGGGCGTTGATGTGGCATTCGAACACGCCCATGCCGTTGTCGTCTTCCAGCGAGCGCAAACCGTGGATGGTCAATTCGGTCCCGGCCGGGAAAAACTCGACATTGCATTCGAACTTGCGGGTGCCGAGCAAAAAACCCAGCTCCACGGCGTCGCCGCGGCGGCGTGCATGACAACCGGCAAACGCGGCGACGCTCTGGGCCATCAATTCAATGCCGACCCAGGCCGGCAGCCCGCCGTCGTCGCGGCTGAACAACCCGCCGGGCTTGACGGTGGCGAGGGTGTGGATCTGCTCATCATCGAACGCCAGGACGCGGTCGATGAGAATCATGTCGCCGGCGTGGGGCAGGAGTTCGGCGAGCGGCCAGTCAATCATGGGGCGTCTCCGATAATCAGGCTGACGTTGTTGCCGCCGAAGGCGAACGAGTTGCTCATCAGGCGGCGCGGTGATGTCGGGTTCAGGCGGGTGTCGGTAGTGATCCACTTCAATGCCGGCAGTGCAGGATCGGCCTGGCCGTCCCAGACATGCGGCGGCAAGGCCTGGGCGGTGTTTTGCGTACTCAGGCTCAACCAGCAGAACGCCGCTTCCAGCGCCCCGGCGGCCCCGAGGGTATGGCCGGTCATGGGCTTGGTCGACGAACAGGGCACTCCCGCTGGAAACAGCCCGGCCACTGCCTGGCTTTCCATGGCGTCGTTGTGTTGCGTGGCGGTGCCGTGCAGGTTCAGGTAATCGATCTGGCCGGGTTGCAGGCCGGCGCGACGCAAGGCTTTTTCCATGGCCTGGCGAGCGCCGCGACCACTGGGCTCCGGCGCTGAAATATGGTGGGCATCGGAGCTGGCGCCGTCACCCAGCAAGGCGATCGGTGCCGGATGTCCCGGCGTCCTGCTCATGAGAAACAGCACCGCGGCCTCGCCGATGTTGATGCCGCTGCGGTTGACCGAAAACGGATTACAGCGCTCCCCCGATACCGCTTCCAGGGCCGAAAAGCCGTTGAGGGTCAGTTTGCACAGGCTGTCCACGCCGCCGCAGAGCACCGCATCGCACAGGCCCAGGTCGAGCAGGCGTCGGGCGCTCATCAAGGCCCGGGCGCTGGATGTGCAGGCGGTGGATATCACATAGGACGGGCCGCTCAGCTCCAGCCAGTCGCAAAGGAAGTTGGCCGGTGCGCTCAGCTCCTGTTGCTGGTAGTCGTAGCCGTCGGGGAAGTGCTGCTCACGCAGGTAATGGGCAATGCCCTGACTGGCTTCTTCGATGCCCGAGGTACTGGTGCCCAGCACGACACCGATGCGAGCGCGACCGTAGGTCTGGATGGCCTGATCGATCTCATCGCGAATCTGCATCCCCGCTTCGAGCAGCAACTGATTGTTGCGGCTGCGGTGCGCGATCAAAGATTGCGGTATGCAAGCGAGTTCACCGGGCACCGAGGCCACCGGCAATTTACGTTCGGCCACCCAGCCATCCTGCACGCGCACGCCGCCGCAGTCGCCGGCAAACAGGTTGCGCGCCACTTCATCTTTACCCCGGCCCAGGGCGCAAATTACCCCCAGGGCATTCAAATAAGCGGTCATGGGGTACTCTCGGTCAACGGCATGATGCGGTAGTGCGGGCCTTCGTGCAGGCCCAGTTCAAAATCCAGCGGTTGCTTGTAGCGCACTTGCCAGCGTTGGCCCAGGGTTCGTTGCCGAACCTCTTGCCGGGCGGTGGGGTAGTTGTCCGGCAGCTCGGTTTCAGGCGTCAGGGCAAACAACAGCGCGGCGAAAAGCTCACGGGCTTCGGCATTGGGTGGCAGCAGTCCGTCGGCTTGCCACTGGCCGTCCACCAGGCGTTGGCGGGCCAGGGGAATGCCCAGCGGGTCCAGCATCGACCAGCGGATACCGGCGCCTTCGCGCTGGATCACCAGCAGCCAATCCTGGCGCTGTCCGGCCAGTTGCCGCTCGATATGCAACTGCAGCGGCAGTGCCAGGGTGGGTGTGCGTTCCGGCAGCGGCGCCTGACTGGCGCAGGCACCGAGCAACAGCAAGCAGCCAAAAAGCAGCGCACGAATCATTCGACAGTCCCTTCAACGGGTTTACGGGCCACTACATTGATCAGGGTTTCCTCCCGCTCGCCAAAGGGCCGCGGGCGGCGCAGGCCGAAGCGTTCGAGAAGGCCGAAATCCCTGGCGCGGCTCCACCACAGATAGGGATACGAGACGTTGGCGGCTTCGAACTGGAAACCCTGATCGCGGATCATCTCCAGGTACTGCGCGGCACTTTTTTGCACGTGCATGGGATGACGGAACAGCCAGCGGATCACCCAGGTATCGATGTAGGCCGCCGTGGACTCCGCGAACATCAGATAGCCGCCGGGCTTGAGCACGCGATAGAACTCGGCGAGGGCTTTTTCCTGCTCCACCAGGTGATGAAAGGTTTGATGGCAGAACAGCAGGTCGACGCTGTCATCAGGCACCATCAACGTCGCGCAATCGCTGCCGACCAGTTCCACGGCCATGCCTTGGCGTGCGGCTTCCGCAAGACTCAGGTCCAGGCTGTGAGGGTCGGCGTCGACGCCGATCAGGCGTTGTGGCGCGAACACCTGGCGCAAGTATTGGAACGACTTGCCCTGGCCGCAACCGGCATCGAGCAGCACCGGAGCCACCGGCAACGGGCCGCTGAAAAGGTTGCGCAGGTCATTGATCGCCACCCGCAAGACATGGTGCTGCCAGGTGTGGCTGCGCAGGAACCAGAAGCCGAAGCGGGTCTCTTCGACGTAGTTGTCGCTCAGGTAGCTCATGGCTGCTTTCTCATGGTGCCGGGCTCGCACAGATTTCCGACAGCATGCGCAGGCGCCGCTTGGGTTCGCTAACGAACGGATTGCGCTCATCCCAGGCGTAACCGGCCAGGATCGCGCTGATCATGCGGCGAATGTCTGGCGAGCCGTCGGTGTAGAAAATCACGTCCTGGAAGGTGCCGGCGTACCAGCCCTCGACGTAGCAGCGGAAGGTGTCGACGCCACGTTTGAGTGGCTCGGCGAATTCGCTTTGCCAGTCCACGCTTTCTCCTTGCAACTGCCGATGCAACACCCCGGCGGCCATGCTGGCCGAGCGCATGGCGATGGTCACGCCGGAAGAGAACACCGGGTCGAGGAATTCCGCGGCGTTGCCCAGCAGGGCGAAGCCTGGGCCATGCAGCGTTTTGACATTGGCCGAGTAGCCGCCGATGGTTCGCGCCGGGGTGTCCCATATCGCGTTGCTGAGTACGCCGGCCAGGCTTGGTGTTTCGTCGATGAAGCCGCGCAGGCAAGCGTCAAGATCGTCAGTGCGACCGGCGAAATGCTCCGCCGCCGCGACCACGCCGACTGAACAGCGCCCGTCGCTGAACGGGATGGTCCAGAACCACACATCGCGTTGGGTCGGGTGAGTGGTGATAAGGATTTTTTCGCGGTCGAAGGTTGGGGCATCGATGCAATCTTCGATGTGGGTGAACACCGCCTGGCGCAGCGGAAAGTTCGAGGGCGCCTCAAGGTCCAGCAGGCGTGGCAAGACCCGGCCATAGCCGCTGGCGTCGAGGACGAAATCGGCCTCGACGAGATACGCGCTGCCGTCTTCGCGCTGGACGCCCAGTTGTGGTTTGGCAAGTGAGAAGTCGGCGCCGGTGATGGCCTGTCCATAACGGATCTCGACACCTTGCAACGCCGCCTGATCGGCCAGCAGCTTGTCGAAGTCGGCGCGCTGCACTTGGAAGGTGGTGGGCTTGCCTTTGCTGAAGGTATCGCCGAAATCGAAGGCGCTGTAGCGCTCGCCCCAGGCGAACGCCGCGCCATTCTTGCGCTGAAACCCGGCGGCATTCACCGCGTCGAGCATGCCGGCCTCTTCGACGAAGTCCAGGCAATGGGACAACAGGCTTTCGCCGATGGAAAACCGTGGGAAATGCTGGCGCTCGATGACTAGCACATCGTGGCCCTTGCGTTTGAGCAGCGCGGCGGCGATAGCGCCAGAGGGACCTGCGCCGATGACGACGACCTGTCGACGTTCCATTTCAACTGTTGGCACTGGAGCTCCTGGCCGGGACGGCAATCGAGGGAATACGGTGGAAGCCGGCCAGGGCCGGCAGCAATGTCGCGATCAGGCCCATCAGCATCAGCGCAAAGTACACCGCCGGGCTGATGAGCTGTTGTTGTAGCAGCAGGTTGAGGAACACGATTTCACTCAAGCCGCGAATATTCAGCAAGACACTTTCGCGCCAGCGACTGGCGCCCGGGAACGAGGCCCCGGCCCAGCCCAGTCCCAGCCAGTTGCCCAGCAGTTTGCTGGCGATGGGTAACAGCAGCAATGCGCCGATCTGGAGCCAGTCGAGGCGACTCAGGGCGCTGTGGACGTTGATCTGCACGATGCCGAAGGTGAGGATCAGCGGGATCGCCAGGTAGGTCTGCAAACCTTGCATCCAGTTCGTGTTGAGCGGTAACACCAGCGGCACCTTGAGCGCGGCCATGCACAGCAGATAGCCGATGCCGACAATCAGCGCGTTGAGCCGGTAGTGTTCGGCCACCACCAGCAAGGCGAAAAAGATCCCGCTGTGCAGCAGCGGCTGGCGCAGGCCAAGCAGTCGCAACAGCAGCGGCACACAGGCACCGGCCAACGGCAGCAACAGGCTGGCCAGGTGCAGGCTGCCTTGGGCCAGGGCGAACAGGCTCCAGCAGATCAAGTCGATCAGAATCGCGGTTTGCACCAGGCGCCGTGTGGCGGCGGGCGGGTAGTCGATGTGACGCAGGTACAGGTACAGCACCGGAATGGCGGTGATCGCAAACAGCAGCCCCACCGCCAGGGAACTGATCCAGGGCTGGGGCGGCAGCAGCCAGAGCGCGGTCGCCAAACCGCAGGCGAATGGAACGCCGAAGCTGGGCAGGGCGACTTTCACGCTCTGGCGGTCCAGCCGCAGGTCGATCACGTCGCTGAGGATGTGCCCCAGCAACAGGGCGAAGGCGAGGCTGTAGAGATTGCTCAGCCACACCGGCGCCACCAGTTGCGCGCCGTTGAGCTGCCAGCCTGGTTCGATCCAGAAGTACATCAGCAACGGCAGGCCAAGCGTCGCCAACAGCAATTGGCTGACAATCGGGATCAGCCCGACGCGACGGCCGATGACTGTCGCCACCGCGAACAGCCCCAGGGCCATAAGCCAGAACATCAGGATGATCACTGGGCCGGCTCCGTAACCGCTGCCGCGTGGGCCTGATGCCCGGCCCACGGCGCTAGCATGAAACTGAAGGCCAGCCCCAGGCTGACCGCCAGGCCGAAGTTGCTCACCGCCGGCGTGCTGGAAACTGCCAACAGGCCGAACGACAACCAGGTGGTGACTGCCGCCAGCAGGGTGCCCAGCAGGCTCACCGCGGCGCCGCCTATCTGTTCGCGCATCAGGATCGCGTAATCGACACCGATGGCGGTGACCAGCAACAGACCGAACAGGCCGAACAGGGTCAGTGGCTGGCCCAGCCAGCCGAGGCTCGCCAGGCTGCACAGCGCCGCCAGCAACGGTAGCGCGACGACGCGAAGGGCGCCGCCGACACCGAACGGCCAGGTCAATAACAGCAGGATGAGCACGCAGGAGGCCAGTTTCAACTCGGCGGCGCTGACCTGCGTGGCGGCAAAGACCCGGTTCAGGTCCCCCAGGCGATCGACCAGTTGTACGCCGGGCAGATCCAGCGTCTGCACCCTGAGCAGCGCTGCATCATTCAAGCCTTGCAGGCTGACCACCGCCGCCACGCCCTCCGCCGTCGGGCCGAGCCAGAGTGTGCGGTACGGTTCGGCCAGGGGGCCGGCCAGTGCGGTATCGATGTCGGTCACCGGCAAGGCCTGCAATTGCGTCAGTTCGGCTTGCAGTGCGGCGACCGGCACTCCCAGGTCCAGCAGCGGTTGCCAGACCGCCGGCAACCGGGCCAGGGCGTCACGCACTTTCTGCTGTTCGGCGGGCGGGCTGACCAGTTGGTTCAGCGACAGGTAGCCCTCCAGCTTCTCCAGGCCAATCAACTGCTCCAGCCGCTCGTTGAGCACCGTCTGACGTTCCAGCAGGTGTGACTGATTATCGGCGCGGATCAGGAAGAATTGGCTGGTGGGTTGGAAGCCGGTGATACGGGCGATGGCCTGGGCTTCGTCGGTCAACTGCTCAGGCGTGCCGATCCATTGGCGAATGTCGTTTTTCGTGGTCAGTTGCCAGAGGCCGCCGGCGCAGAAGATCAGCAAGAGCCCTAACAAGACCGGTGTTCGCACCCGCGCCAGCAACGCTTCGCGCGCCCTGAGCAGGTGTTCGCACAGCCGCAGCGGCCACTGGGCCGGGTGTAAGTCCACGCCCTTGAGCAGTGCCGGCAAGAGACATACCGCTGTCAGGTAAGCACCGATCAAACCGGCGGCGGAAAATATCGCGATCTGGGTCAGGGCCGGGAACGGCGTCCAGGCCAGGGCCAAGTAGCCGATGCAGGTGGTCGCCAGGCTCAGGCTCAGTCCCGGCAGGGTCAGGCGCAGGGCCGACCAGCTGCGCCACGGTTTGAGGCTCCAGCTTTTGGACAGGTAGTGCAGCGGGTAATCCACCGCCACACCGATCAGGCTGGAACCCAGCACCAGGGTCATGACATGCATGCGACCGAACAGCGCCACGCAGGCCACCGCGCCGAACAGGATACCCACCAGTACCGGTACGAATGCCAGCCACGCTCGCAAGCGTCGGAAGGCCAGCAACAGCAACAGCAAAATGCCGATTGTCGCCCCGCCGCCCACCCAGGTGATTTCCCGCGAAGCCTGTTGTTGGCCACTGGCGGCGTACAGCAGGCCGCTGGCCGCCAGCAATTGCCCTTGGGCCAGGCCCGCCTGATCACGGCTGCGTTGCAACAGGTCGGCCACTTGCAGCGGCAGGTCCATGTCGAAAGCGTTGCCATGGGTGCGGGCCCGCAGCATCACCCAGTGTTTGCCGTCGGCTTCGGCAATCAGCGCGCCGCTGCCCACATCCAGCTGTATCGCACCGCGTTGGGGCTGGCTGTTCTGGATGCGCCCGGTCAGGCCGAGCCAGTCGTCCTGGCTCGGCACCAGGCTGAAGCCGCTGAACGGATCGAAGAGCGCCTGCACCCGTTGCTGGATGAAGGCCTGGGGCTGATCGATCAATTGTTGCCGATCCGCGGCCGAGAGCATTGCCAGTCGCCCCTTGAGCAATTGCGCGCGCAAGGCCGGCAGATCGGCTTGCAACGTCCACTGGACCTTGTCGAACAAACCGCTGGCTTGCCATTGCTCGCCAAGGGTTTGCGCCAGAGCGATCGCCTGTTGGCGCTCGGTGTGCCCGACCAGTAGTAGCACCTCGCGGTTGAGGGGTTCTTGCATACGTTGTTCGGCGATGAGTTCAAGCGCATCAGGAGCGGTACCGGGCACCAGCTCCATGAGGTTGGCCGACAGCGGCGCGCCATTGCGCCACTGCCAACCGGCCAGCGCCAGCACCGCCAACAGCAGAATCAGGAACAGTCGCGGCAGCTTGTGTTCACTCGGCAAAGTCATGTTGCTCCGCTTCGCTCAAGGCTTTCGCGCTGGTGCTGTCCTGCATGCGCAGCACGGTACGGTCACCCTGGGTTTCCAGCAGTTCGATACGCTGCACCAGTTCGCCGCCATCGATGTTGATCTGGTTGAAGATTTGTTTGAGCAGCACCGAGCGCGGGGTCAAGGTGAGCTTCCACTGCTGCGGTTGGCCCGACAGACTGAGGTCGAAGTCCCGTTGCAGGCCGCTGCTGTCGCCCTGTAACACCGCAAGGAACAACCGATTCTGCTCGGCGCCGGCACTCTTGTTCGGCAGTGTCTGCCAGGTGTCGCCATCGCGCCGGGCGATTCCCTGGGGGGTGATGCGGTAATCCTGCTGCAGCGGGGTTTGCAGCAGCCACAGCAGGCCATGGTTTTTTGCCAATACGAAACGGCCCTTGCTGGTGAGCGGCTGGGGCAGGGCGCGCAGGTGTTTTTCCTGGATGAACTGGCCGTGGATCACGTCCGGGCGCGCCAGTTGTTCGCTCAACTGTTGCAAGTCGAACGCCTGGGCAAAGGGCGCCAGGCCCCACAGCAGCAGCCAGATGAACAGGCGCTTCACGGTAATTTCCTTTCAACGGCTTGGACAAAGACCCGCGGCGAGGCCAACAGCATTTCGCGACTCGCGACGTCCACCGCGACTTGTACCGAGCTGGCGCGGGTCAGGCGCTCACCCGTGGCTGCGTCGCTGATCAGGTAATTGATCTTCAGGCGGCTCTCCCATTCCACCAGGCTGGCGCGCACGGTCAGGGTCTGACCGAACACGGCGCTGCGCACGTAGCGCAGTTGCAGGTCGATCACCGGCCACGCATAGCCGGATGCGAGCATGTCGTTGTAGTTGTGGCCGATCAGGTCGAGCAAGGCGCAGCGGGCCACTTCCAGGTACTTGACGTAATGACCGTGCCAGACCACGTTCATCGAATCGACATCGAAAAACGGCACCACGACCTGCGTTTCGACGTGCAACACCCCTTGGCTACGCATGCAGCCTCCAGTGTTGTTCGGCGATGCGTTGCAGGCACAGGCGCAATTCGCCTTCCAGGGCGCGATCCTCGATGACCGGCGGGAAATCCACGGCCAATTGTTCGTGCATGTCGGCCAAGGCCGGCGGCAGCGGTCGGGCATCTTCGGCACGGCTGCGCAGCCACACGCCCTGGTTGGCGGCCAGCAGCGTCGCGGCGGCCACTTGTTCGGTCAGTTCCAGCACGCGGATCGCATCCCGGGCAGCGATGGTGCCCATGCTCACTTTGTCCTGGTTGTGGCATTCGGTGGAGCGCGAGAACACGCTGGCCGGCATGGTGTTTTTCAAGGCTTCGGCGGTCCAGGCGCTGGTGCCGATCTGCACCGCCTTGAAGCCATGGTTGAGCATCGCTCGCTCGGCGCTGGCGCCGGACAGGTTGCTCGGCAAGCCGTGGTTGTAGCGTTCGTCGACCAATAGCGCGAGCTGGCGGTCCAGCAGATCGGCGACGTTGGCCACCAGGTTCTTGAGGCTGTCCATGGCAAAGGCGATATGCCCGCCGTAGAAATGCCCGCCGTGCAGTACGCGCTCGGCTTCGGCGTCGATGATCGGGTTGTCGTTGGCGCTGTTGAGCTCGATTTCGATGAATGAACGCAGCCAGTTCAGACTGTCGGCCAGCACGCCGAGCACGTGGGGGGCGCAGCGCAGGGAGTAGCGATCCTGCAGGCGATGCAGCGGCGCGGTGGGGGCGTCGATCGCCAGGTCCTTGCGCAGCCACGCGGCCACTTGCATTTGCCCCGGATGCGGCTTGGCGGCGAACAGGCGCTCGTCGAAGTGCTCCGGGTTGCCTTGCAGCGCGACCACGTTCAGCGCGGTGATGCGGGTTGCCAGTTGCAACAGGTAGTCGGCGCGGGCGAAGGCCAGGCAGGCCAGGCCGGTCATCACGGCGGTGCCGTTCATCAGCGCGAGGGCTTCCTTGGGCCGCAGCACCAACGGAGTCCAACCGAGTTCGCGGTGCACATCGGCGGCCAGGCGGCGTTCGCCAGCGAACATCACTTCCCGCTCGCCGGAGAGGGTGGCGGCGACGTAGGACAGGGGCGTCAGGTCCCCGCTGGCGCCCACCGAGCCTTCTTCCGGAATCAGCGGCAGGATGTCATGTTCGAGAAAGGCCTGGAGTCGCTCCAGCAGCTCCACGCGCACCCCGGACACGCCGTGGCACAGCGACTGCAAGCGTGCCGCCAGCACGGCGCGGGTGGCCTGCGGGTCCAGCA
Source organism: Pseudomonas sp. FG-3G (assembly GCF_901007645.1). Taxonomy (NCBI): domain Bacteria; kingdom Pseudomonadati; phylum Pseudomonadota; class Gammaproteobacteria; order Pseudomonadales; family Pseudomonadaceae; genus Pseudomonas; species Pseudomonas sp. FG-3G. The sequence continues at coordinate 80,377 of NZ_CAAKGZ010000012.1, read as the reverse complement.
GTTTGCCCAGGCCGCAACCGTGGAACGTATACAAGTGACGGGGCAGGGCCTCGACGTGGTGCAACGGCACGGCCACTACGCAGGAGTCGCCGTAACCGGTGGTCACGCCGTAGATCACGCCTTCCTTGTCCAGCAAAGAGTCGAGGAATTGCGCACCCTTGGCGATGCGCTGGCGGAATGCCGGATCATCCTGCAACCGCGTCTGCACCTGACGATTGGCCAGGGCCAGTACGTCCTCGATGCGCAAGGGGCGTTCGCCGAAGGTTACCGGCTCAAGAGTGGGCATCGTCATCGGTCTTCCAGAAAGGGTAAAAGTTGAACCACTGTTGCGGTGCCTGGAGGCAATAGTGCGCCAGGCGCTGGGCGTAGAGGCCGGCCCAATGGGTGATGACCTGTTCGCGGTCGCTGCGTTTCCACACCACGGCCTCGGCGAAGGGTTCGAGGGTGACCCGATAGCGTCCCTCGTGCTTGAGGCACATCAGCAGGTTGATCGGGCATTTGAGCAGCCCGGCCAGCAGCCAGGGCCCTTGGGGAAATGCCGCCGGGCGACCCATGAAGTCCACGGTCACAGTGCGTGCGCCGTGCAGCGGTATGCGGTCGCCGGCTATCGCCAGCCACTCGCCGCGCTCCAGGCGTTCGCTCAGTTGCAGCATGATCACCGGGTCCAGCTCGCTGACCTGGATCAGCCGCAGATGCGTGGCGCCGGCTTCCCCCAGCAAACGATTGAACTGTTCGGCGTGCTTGGTGTGCACCAGCACGTTCATGGTCACTTTCTCGCCCAGCTCGGCCAGGGCCCGGCACATTTCCAGGTTGCCCAGGTGTGCGCCCACCAGCATCTGCCCACGGCCGTCGCGCAAGTGATTGCGCAGCAATGCCGGATCGACGATTTCGATCTGTTCCAGGCTCAGCTTGCCGTTCCAGACGTCGAGCTTGTCCAGCAGGGAGTCGGCAAACGCCATGAACTGCCCGAACACTCGCCAATGGCTTGGGCGCAGCTCGGTGCGGCCGCTCCAGTCGGCCAGGCGCTGCTGGTATTGCCAGGCTGCCTGCCGGGCGCTGCGGCCGAAAATGAAGAAGTACAGGACGATGCCGTAGAGCAACGGGCTCAATAAGCGGCGGCCCAACACCTTGGCGGCGAACGCGGTGAGTTTCATCAGCCAGAAACTGCCGCGCTCCTGGCGGTCGGCCCAGTGCTGCTTGTCTGTCTCAAGGCTCATGTTCGCCACCGTCGCCAGAGAATCAGGGGGGAGCGCACCAGCATGCCGAAGAACAACCGGGTGTGCATGCTGGAAATCAGTACGTTGTCGTGGAACAGGCGAAAGTGCGAAACCCCGTCCAAGGGGTAGTGAACCCGGGTACGCAACCAGCGCATCGGTTGATTGCGCCAGGCCAGGCGCACCAGGATGTCGGAGTCGAAATCCATGCGCTTGCCAATGTTCGCCGAATCGATCAGCGTCAGGACCGGTGGCAACGGGTAGACCCGAAACCCGCACATCGAGTCGCGGATTTGCAGGGACAGGCTGTTGATCCAGACCATGACATGCGTCAGGTAGCGTGCATACAAGCGGCCTTTGGGCACGCTCTCATCGTATTGGGGATAACCGCAGATCACCGCCTCCGGGTGAGCGCGGGATTGCTCGATGAAGTTCCTTACGTCGCCAAGATCGTGTTGCCCGTCGGCATCGACCTGCAGGGCGTGGCTGAAGCCCAGGCGCGACGCTTGCCGCAGACCGGTCATCACCGCGCCACCCTTGCCTTGATTGACCGCCAGTCTGACCAGATGGACCTGTTCGCCCTCGGCCAGCCGCTCCAATACCGCCGCGCAGGCCGGGCTGCTGGCGTCGTCCACCAGCACGCAGGGCAAGCCGTTGGCGAGCAGCGCTTGCACCACGGTCGCGACGGCGGTTTCGTGGTTGTAGACCGGGATGACGGCGCAGGGGTTATGCATGGTTTGCGCCTTCCACCGATCCATTGTGAACAGGGCGCTTATTGTGGCGAGGGAGCTTGCTCCCGCTCGAGTGCGCAGCACTCGCCCGGCGATTTGAAACGCTTGGGGCTGCTTCGCAGCCCAGCGGGAGCAAGCTCCCTCGCCACAGGAGGACGGTGCAATCAATCATCGGCCACCCCCAGGACAATCCGCCCACTCGAACAGGCCGCCGTGTCATTGCGATAAGCGAAGTACAGCTTGCCGCGCTCGCGGTCGAAACGCAGGTGCAGTTGGATTTCATCGCCGGGGCGCATCAGTTGCTGGAACTTCAGCACTTCCATGCCGACGAACCGCGGCGGCAGGTCCATCAGTTGTCGGCCCAGGCTCAAGGCCCAGTCGACCTGCACCACGCCGGGGAGGACCGGTGCGGTGGGAAAGTGGCCGCTGAAATACGCCAGGTCCGGGGGCACCAGCAGTTGCAGGCTCCATTGCCCGTCGGTTTCGACCTGTTCGAGCACTTGCGGGGCTTTGGGGCGCGCAGCCATCAGCAGGGCTTCGACTTCGGCCTGGGGCAGCTTGCCTTGGGCGTTGAGCGGCAACTGCCGCAGCCAGCGCCAGCGCCGAGGCAAGGCGAGGGTTTCGCAGTGTTCGCTCAAGTGACGGCGCAAGGCCTCGGTCACGGCGCGTCGACCCAGGTTGCGCAAGGCGTGCAGGCCGCTTTCGCTCAGCACCAGCAGCGCCCCGAGGGAGGCGCGATTTTCCTGGACCACCCCCAGTCGGGCTTCGCTGACCCAGTCGTGGGCGATCAACGCCTGTTCCAGCATGGGCAGGGAGATGCGTTTCTCTTCAAGCTTGACGATGCGATCCAGCCGCCCGAGCAGTTCGAAGCGTCCATCCCCGGCGATCCGCGCCGCGTCGGCGGTGTGTTCCACATGGCCGGCCGGCAGATAAGGCGAGGCGATCAGCAAGGCGCCGTCACTGTCCTGGCTCAGCTTTACGTCGGCGAAGGGCTGCCATAAGCCTGCGCCCTGACGCCAGGCGATGCCGCCGGTTTCCGAACTGCCAAAGATTTCCGTCGGCCATTGCCCCAGCCGCTGGTGCAGGCTTTGGGCGGCCTCGGTCGGCAAGGCACCACCGGAGGAGAATACCCGGCGTACGCAGCTCAAGGCTGGCCAGTCGAGGTTATCGCCCATGCGCTTGAGCAAGGCCGGGCTGGCGACCCAGGCAAAAGCCGGGTACTGACGGCTGGCGCGTTGCAGGTCTTCGGGAAAAGCCAGTTGCCGGCGCACGAATGTACGCCCGGCACACAGCGGCCACAGCACCCGAAACAGCAGGCCATAGATGTGCTGGGTGGCGACGCTGCCGATCACGCAGGCCGGGCCCAGGTCGGTGCCCCACAATTGTTCCAGGGCCTGGACTTCGTTGCTCAACTGACGCAGATTTTTCTCGATGCGCTTGGGCTCGCCGCTTGACCCTGAGGTGCACAGGCTCAGCCAGCACTGATCGAGGTCCAGTTCAGTGGCCTCAAGGGGGGCTTGTCGCAGGTCGTCGAGACGGATGTCCGTGGGTTGATCGGTCAACCACAGGTCGACGTCCGCCGACCAGCGCTGGCGGGTCTGGGCTTGCAGGTCGGCCGGGAGCAAGACGCTGGCCCCGGCGCGCCAGGCACCGAGCAGGGCCACCGCCAGGTCGGCGGCGTCTTCCAGGTGCACCGCTATGCGCCGTACGCCGCGGGCCTGCAGACCGGCGGCCAGGCCCAGCGCCGCGTCCCGCAGTTGCGAGTGGCTCAGCGCCGGGTCGACGGCCACAGCACGGTCCGGCTGGGCTCTGAGCAACATCTGCTCAAGTGTTATCCAATTCATGGGCGGCCTCTTACCCGTTGTCGTATAAGCCATTCAATGGCAAACAGCAGCCCCATCAATCCGTAGGAAATCAGGCCGGTGTACAACATCCACCAGCTCAGCGGCGCCCAGAGGGTCAGGGCGGCGGCGAGCAAGCCGTTACACAGGAAAAATACACTCCAGACCACCGTGACCTGGCGGGTATACACCACCGCGTTGGCCGGTAGCTGCGGTTCGCGCAGGCGCGCCAGGCGCTCGACCATCGGCGGACCGTATTTCAGGCTCAGGGCGAACAGCCCGAGCATGAAGGCGCTGATCAGCACCGGATACCAGCGCAGCAGGAGCGGGCTGTCGAACAGCGCGAGCAAAACACTGAAGGCAATTGCCGTAACCGCCATCCAGCGGCTGCCGGGCCCGCTTTTACCGAGCAATGCCCGGGCCAGCCACAGGCTACCCAGCAGCAGGCCGAACTGCCATGGGGCGAAATGCTCCATGCCGAAATACACCGCAAAGGGGTACAACAGGCCCACCAGCAGCAGGCCGAGGCCAATCAGCCGGGTCATGCGGCCGGTTGAACCAGTCGATAGACCGCCTCGACCACGTCGTTCACGGTGCGCACCGACTTGAATTCTTCGGCGGCGATCTTCTTGCCGGTCTGGCGCTTGATGTGGTCGATCAGGTCGACCGCGTCGATGCTGTCGATTTCCAGGTCCTGGTACAGGTTCGACTCCAGCGTTACGCGCTCAGGGTCCAGCTCGAAAAGCTCGACCAGAGCATCGCGCAGGGTATTGAAAATGTCGTCACGAGTTTGCATGGTCCGGTCTCAGGCTACGCGATTTGCAGTGACGAAGGCCGCAAGGCTTGCCACATTGCTGAAATGGTTGCGGGTGTCCTTGGCGTCGGCATCGATCTTGATCCCGTACTCCCTCTGGATCGCCAGGCCCAGCTCCAGGGCATCCACCGAGTCCAGGCCCAGGCCTTCGCCGAACAGGGTCTGATGGTCGCCGATATCGTCGGTGCTGATGTCCTCCAGGCCGAGGGCGTCGATGATCAGCTGTTTGATGTCATGGTGCAGATCGCTCATCTTCGGCGAGCTCCTTGATGTAATAGTGATGCAGAAAATCGTTGAGCCTGCGCGAAGCCTGCGGCGCAGGGCCGAGCGCGGCGAACGCCTGTGGATCTATATCGGCCCCCACGTGGAAACTGAAGTGCACGCGGCGCTGAGGGATGCGATACCAGGGTTCGGCCTTGGTCAAAGTGGTGGGGCTGACCTTGATGGTCACCGGAGTGAGGATTTTCGCACCTCGCAGCGCGATGGCCGCTGCGCCCCGATGAAAGGCCGGCGGTTGGCCTGGCCGAGTACGGGTGCCTTCGGGGAACACGATCAGGCTCTGGCCGTCCTGCAGGGCGTCGCTGGCGGCATCAAGCATGTCCATGCTGCCGTCGTTGCTGATGTATTGGGTCGAACGCAGCGGGCCGCGGGTGAAGGGGTTTTCCCACAGGCTCTGCTTGACCACGCAGTTGGCGTCGCGCACCAGGCCGATCAGGAACACCACGTCGATCAGCGACGGATGGTTGGCGATGATCATTTGCCCGGGGCGACCGAGTTTCTCCGCGCCGTCGATCTGATAGGTGAGCACGCCGGTGCGGGCCATGAAACGGATAAAGAACCAGAACAATCGCCCCACAGTGCGGCGGGCTCGCAGGCGGTGGGCCTGGGCGTCGCCGGGCAGCCAGGCCAGCAATGGAAACACCAGCAATCGCAGGCACAGCCCGCCTAGCCCGAACAGGACGAAGCTTGCCGCAGTCGCGATCAGGCGCCAGTAGTAGGCGTCGCGATGTTTACCGTTCACCGGTTGCGTTGCCAGGTCCATACACGATTCTTCCAGGCATGTTGGCAGGTGGATAGGTTGTTCAGCAGCGTACGCAACAAACCCAGGGCATGGGGCCAGTCGCTGGCGGGCCTTTGACCGGCCTGGGTGGACAGGTCCAGTTGCCAATCGTCGCCTGGAGTCAACAGCAAGCCCACTGCATAGGGGAAGGGCACATCGTTGACCCAGGGAGCGTACACCTGGGGCGGCTGCTCTTCGGTGATCACCAGCAGCACCGCCGCCGCTCCCTCGTTCAGCAGCGCAACGGCTTCCAGGATCCCGTGTTCCAGCCCGTCGCCCGTGGCCGCCAGGGCGGTCATTTCGCTGGTTTCGCCGCGCAGGATCGACCACAGGCCGATCACGGCGTTATGCACCGACAGGCTGAATTGAGTCGGCGATAACGGTTGGTTGGCTGCCAGGTCCTTGAGAATCTCAAAAGTACGCGGGGTTTCGCCGTGACGGGAAATAAAGACCAACGGCAGGTTCGACCGGCCTTCGGCCAGCGGCCAGCCCACGCTGAAGGCCATCCGCGCCAGGCGACTGAGGCGACGGCGCTGCATGGCCGGCAGAAACGAAACGTCAGGGGCGGCATCGCTGGCGGGCAACACGACCGGCTGTCGGCTCCATGCCTGCCAGTCGTCCACGCTTTCGAGCCCAGGGGCCCACGCGCGCCATTGGGCGATGTTGAAATTGATCACAAATACACCCCACCCCTGCGGGCTTTTATTGTCACGGTTCAGTGGTTTGACCCGCGTCCAACCCTGCATGGTCTTGCGACCCAAGTGGCGCGCATTATCCGGGTGCGGTTGGCTTGTAGCAAATGCTGGTTACATTTTGCTCAGCGAAATGTACCGGTTCGTTCGTCCAGGCGCAGACAAGAGCCATTGTCGCGATTATGACGAGTATGTCTGTCGGACGTTTCTGTCACTCTCGCGCCAAGTTGATGCTTCAGGGGTGGAAAAAAACCTCCGGCGTCGTAGTCCATCCGCAGCGAAGGTAGCGAAGGGGTATCGAGGCCTACTACACTCGGGAATCTTTGATACACGGAGGTTTTGACATGCGGCGCGTGGTATTCAATCAGAAAGGTGGCGTGGGCAAGTCCAGCATCGCCTGCAATCTGGCAGCGGTCAGTGCCAGCGAGGGGTATCGCACGCTGTTGGTGGACCTGGATGCCCAGGCCAATTCGACTCAATACCTGACGGGCCTTACCGGCGACGACATCCCCATGGGTATCGCCGATTTCTTCAAGCAAACCCTGTCGTCCGGGCCCTTCTCGAAAAAGAACAAGGTGGATATCTACGAAACACCGTTCGACAACCTGCACGTCATCACTGCCACCGCCGAGCTGACGGATCTGCAACCCAAGCTTGAGGCGAAACACAAGATCAACAAACTGCGCAAGTTGCTCGAAGAGCTGGGCGAGGATTACGACCGGATCTATCTGGATACCCCGCCCGCCTTGAACTTCTATGCGGTTTCGGCACTGATCGCCGCTGATCGTGTGCTGATTCCCTTCGATTGCGACAGCTTTTCACGTCAGGCGTTGTACGGTCTGTTGGCGGAAATAGAAGAGCTCAAGGACGACCACAACGAAGGGCTCGAAGTCGAAGGCATCGTCGTCAATCAGTTCCAGGCGCGGGCCAGCCTGCCGCAGCAGATCCTTGACGAACTCATTGCCGAAGGCTTGCCGGTTTTGCCGGTGTACCTGAGCAGTTCGGTGCGCATGCGAGAATCCCATCAGGCGAGCTTGCCCCTGATCCATCTGGACCCGCGGCACAAGCTGACCCAGCAGTTCATGGAGTTGCATAGCTTGCTGGAAAGCGCCTGATTGACTGGCGTATACAAGTCCACTGTGGGAGCGAGCCTGCTCGCGATTGCGGTGGCACATTCAACATAGAGGTAGCCAGGCAGTCCGCTATCGCGAGCAGGCTCGCTCCCACAGTGCTGAGGTCAAATCCCCTGGCCGCGCAACCAACTCATCAACTGCGGCAACGGCAATGCCCCGCTCTGGCGCGCCACTTCGCGGCCGTCCTTGAACAGGATCAGGCTGGGTATCGAGCGGATCCCCAGCTGTGCCGATAGCTGCTGGTTGGCTTCGCTGTCGAGCTTGGCCAGGCGGCATTTACCCACCAGTTGCGTGGCGGCCTGTTCGAACACGGGCGCGAAGGATTTGCATGGCCCGCACCAATCGGCCCACACATCCACCAGTAACGGCAGGTCACCCTTGATCTGGCTGGCGTAGTCGCCTTGCTTGAGTTCGAACGGTTTGCTCAATAACACCTGGGCCTTGCAGCGCCCGCACTTGGGCTCATCGCCCAGGCGTTCGGCGGGGATGCGGTTGAGCCCGTTGCAGTGGGGGCAGGGGATCAGCATTGGGACAACTCCAGAAAAGATCATTGGTAAAGATTTGACCACCGTGTAGAGCACACCGCAAACACTTGTGGGAGCGAGCCTGCTCGCGATTGCGGCCTGACAGTCAATACGTCATTGACTGTCCTGCCGTCATCGCGAGCGGGCTCGCTCCCACAGGGGTTACGCGTTGCCGGTTACTTCGCGCTGGTCAGCGTGTTGTAGCTGGTCATCAGGTTGCGGTAGTCCGGGATGTGGTTGGAGAACAAGGTCGCCAGCCCTTCCACATCGTTGCGCCAGTCGCGGTGCAGTTCGCAGGCCAGACCGAACCAGGTCATCAATTGCGCACCCGAGGAGGACATGCGGTCCCAGGCCGATTGACGGGTCAGCTCGTTGAAGGTGCCAGAGGCATCGGTGACCACGAACACCTCGAAACCTTCGGCCAGGGCCGACAGTGCCGGGAAGGCTACACAGACTTCCGTGACGACGCCGGCGATGATCAGTTGCTTCTTGCCGGTGGCTTTGATCGCCTTGACGAAATCTTCGTTGTCCCAGGCGTTGATCTGGCCGGGGCGGGCGATGTACGGCGCGTCCGGGAACAGGCTCTTGAGCTCGGGCATCAACGGGCCGTTGGGGCCGGTTTCGAAACTGGTGGTGAGGATGGTCGGCAGCTCGAAGTATTTGGCCAGGTCGGCCAGGGCCAGCACGTTGTTCTTGAAGCGGTCCGGGTCGATGTCACGCACCAGCGACAGCAGGCCAGCCTGGTGGTCCACCAGCAGAACGGCGGCGTTATCTTTGTCGAGACGCTTGTAGGAAGTGGTCATGGCGTTAGTCCTCTAAGTTTTGGCTGCCGAACGGTTCGGCGTGGTTAAAGTTTTCAGTGTTGGTGTGTTGCTAAGCGATGGACATAGATTAAAACTGGCACCTTTGATGCGCTAGACTGCAAAAATCAGCCTTAGCGTTCTATTTGGAGAACGATCATCGAAGACCTCAACACGCTTTACTACTTCACCCAAGTGGTCGAGCACGGCGGTTTCGCCGCCGCCGGCCGAGCGCTGGACATGCCCAAATCGAAGCTCAGCCGGCGCATTGCCCAACTGGAAGAACGCCTTGGGGTGCGGTTGATCCATCGCTCCAGTCGTCATTGCTCGTTGACGGAGATCGGCCAGGCCTACTACCAGCGCTGCCTGGCGATGCGGGTCGAGGCCGAGAGCGCGGCCGAAGTGATCGAGCGCAACCGCTCCGAGCCCCAGGGCCTGGTGCGTATCAGTTGCCCGACAGCGTTGCTCAACAGCTGGGTCGGGCCGATGCTGACCCGCTACATGCTCAAGTACCCACGGGTGGAGTTGTTCATTGAGAGCACCAACCGCCGGGTCGACCTGATCCATGAGGGGTTCGATATCGCGTTGCGGGTACGCTTTCCGCCGCTGGAAAACACCGACATGGTCATGAAAGTACTGGGCAACAGCACCCAGTGCCTGGTAGGCAGCCCGGCCTACCGCGAGCGCCTGTCCTCACCCGCTTCACCGGCGGACCTGCACGGTTTGCCGAGCGTGCACTGGGGGGCGGCGCAGCGTGAATACCAGTGGGAATTGTTCGGCCCGGACGGCGCCAGCGCGTTGATTCGCCATGAACCACGCATGGTCACCGATGACCTGCTGGCCCTGCGTCACGCGGTACTGGCGGGTATCGGCATCGCTCATCTGCCCGCCGTGGTGGTGCGCGAAGACCTGGCTGCTGGCCGGCTGGTGGAATTGGTACCGGGCTGGACGCCCAAGTGCGGGATCGTCCATGCGATCTTCGCCTCCCGGCGCGGGTTGCTGCCGTCGGTGCGCACGCTGATTGATTTTCTGGCCGAAGAATTCAGCCAGAGTGATATGGCGTAGGGCGCAGGCAGCATTACCACCGGATTTCCCTTGTGGGAGCGGGCTCACAATCCAGGCATTTTCCCAGGACATTTATCAAGACTGCCATTCATCAGGTGCGCCGCACTGAAAACCCCCCAGGCCCTCAAAAAAACACACAGCACCTGTTCGCAACCCAGGAGGCCCCATGAGCAATCCTCAAGACCCGACCATCCCCCAGGCACCAACGAACCCTAACGACGACGGCTTCGTACTCGGCACTGCCGGCCGCGACGAAGACCCGAACGCCGCCCCGTCCTACGCCATCGACCGTCGCCACGAACGGGATGAACTGACTCCCGAAGACGCCCGCGGCATGCCCGGCTACCCCGAGGAAAAACCGCCGGCCAAACCGGCTGGTGAAGCAGAGAGTGGCGAGGCAGAACCGGGCATCGAGACGCCTGAGCAGGGCAACGATAAGGTGGGGTGAGCAGGGCTCACATCCGCTCACATTTTTTGCCGAAGTCTTGAAGCCTTGAGTGACTAGGCTAAAAAAGCACTTCGGCAACCTTCTGTCTATTTGGCTCTATCGCAATTTGCGATGCGTCCGATCTGTGTTTAACTCCTCCATAGCAAAATGCGATAAGGACATTGCATGCATGTGATCACTGAGAAGCGCATCTGGGAGGCCAAGGAAAAAATGGCCGCGCTGCGCCAATTCGCTGGATCAATGGTATCGGCTTGTCAAACGCACCAGCCCGGCTGACTTCGCTGCGATGAAATCCATTTTTCCCGCAACCGACAAGGTCGGTCCGCTACATGTGTTCGATATTGGTGGCAATAAATTGCGACTGGTTGCCGTGGTTCGCTATCGGCCTCAGCGCTTGTACATCAAATGCGTGCTGGATCATCAGGAATACGACAGAGGCAAGTGGAAGGAGGAAAAGGGATGAGTGCACTAATCGAACAAGTCGCCGCCCATTGGGAGTTTGTGTCGCCCCTGCTGCGCAAACCCAGGAACGAGGAGGACTACGACCGGTTGGTCGCAGCTCTCGATGAATTGCTGGAATTGATTGGTGAAGACGAAGCCCATCCCCTTATGAGCCTGGTGGACATCATCGGCGAATGGATCGAGGCTTGGGATCACCAACATCGGCCAATGCCCAAGGCCAGCGGCGTCGAGACACTTCGCTACCTGATGCGCGAGCATGGGATGAGCCAGAGCGACTTGCCGGGCGTCGGCACCCAGTCGGTGGTATCGGAGGTGTTGAGCGGCAAGCGCCAGCTCAACTTGAGGCAGATCCGCTGGCTGGCGGGGCGCTTCGGCGTGTCGGTTGAAACCTTTATTTGACGGGTCGCTGTGGGAGCAAAGCTTGCTCGCGATACAGGCTCCTCGGTTTTTGGCGAAGACCGAGTTGCTTTCATCGCGGGCAAGCCATGCTCCCACATGCCTTGCCCTCGCAAGACCGAAGGTTTTACGACGAACAACTGATCTCCAGATGTTTGCCCCACTCCGGCGGGCGTTGCGCGTAGCTGTCCATGCCCGGCTGTTCTTCGAACGGCCTGCTCAGGACGGTGTGCAGGCGGCGGACTTCTTCGTAGTCGCCTGCCTCGGCGGCGTCGATGGCTTTCTGCGCCAGGTAGTTGCGCAGCACATACAGTGGGTTCACCGCGTGCATGCGGACGCGACGCAGGTCTTGATCGACAGGGCCTTCGCGGCTGACGCGGGCAACGTATAGCTCGCCCCAGGCGTCGAAGCCCTTGAGGTCGACGAAGTCATCACGCAGGGCGGCGACGGCCTGTTCGGGGGACTGATCGCCTAGCCGGCGGAAGAACAGGCTGTAGTCGACGCCGCTGTTTTGCATCAATTGCAGCAGGCGCTCCACCAGGTTCTGGTCATCCTCCTCGGCGCTGGTCAGGCCCAGGCGGCGGCGCATCAGGTCCAGGTAGTGGGCCTGGTACAGCGGCAAATACAAACCGAGTGTTTCACGCAGGGCCTCGACGCTGATGAACGGCGTCAGGGCCTGGGCCAGTGCGCTGAGGTTCCATTGGCCGATTGGCACCTGGTTGCTGAACGAGTAGCGGCCCTGGTCGTCGGAGTGGTTGCAGATGAAGTTGGCGTCGAAGTCGTCGAGGAAGGCGAACGGCCCGAAATCGAAGGTGATGCCCAGGATCGACATGTTGTCGGTGTTCATCACACCGTGGCAGAAGCCGTAGGCTTGCCATTTGGCGATCAGTTCGGCGTTGCGCTCGACGATTTCGCGGAACATCGCCAGGTACGGCTCCGGTTGTTCGCAGCACTCGGCAAAGTGCATGTTCAGCACATGCTCCGCGAGGGTGGCATGCAACTCGGGCTTTTTGGTGTAGTAGAAGTATTCGAAATGCCCGAAGCGCACATGGCTCGGCGCCATACGCAACACCATGGCGGCGCGCTCCTGCTTTTCGCGCCATACCGGGGTGTCGGAACCGATCACGCATAAGGCGCGTGTAGTCGGTATGCCCAGGGCGTGCAGCGCTTCGGACGCCAGGAACTCGCGGATCGAGGAGCGCAATACCGCCCGTCCATCGCCCATGCGTGAGAACGGTGTCTGGCCGGCACCCTTGAGGTGCAGGTCCCAGTGGTCCCCGGCCTCGTTGTATACCTCCCCCAGTAGCAACCCGCGGCCGTCCCCCAGTTGTGGGTTGTAATGGCCGAACTGGTGCCCCGAATACACCATCGCCCGGGGCTCGGTTTCAGCCCACAGCTTGTGTCCGCCGAACAGCTCGGCGAACAGCGGCGCCTGGGCTTCGACTGGGTCCAGGTCCAGCAATGCCATGGCTTGGTCGCTGGCAACGACCAGCCGGGGATTGTCGATGGGCTCGGGTAGCACGTGGGCCGAGAAACCGTCGCCAAGACGGGCGAAGCGGTTATCGAAGGTCAATGTTTCCAGGGTTTTCATGGCCGTCTCCGGCGCGATGCCCGCAGGCTTCGCGCGATCAGTCGAGGGTGGCTGCCGGCGGCTCTGGCAAGGACTTGGGCCCTGGCGTGAGGGGAGGCTCAGGCGTCGCGGTTTTGTCTCCAGGCAAGACAGGTGTCAGCTTGTATTCGAGGCCTTGAAGATTTTTCAAGGAAACTTCTACCTGCCGGAACGCAATGCTGATGTTCTGCTTCTTGAATTCGCGACTGATGAACCGGTTGATCTCGTCCAGCACAGGATTGCGGTCACCCAGGTCGCGCACATGCATGCGCAGCTCATGGTCCAGGGTACTCTCCCCGAAGTTGAGGAAGTACACGAGTGGTTCTGGTTCTTTCAGCACGCGCGGGTTCTCGCGGGCAGCCTTGAGCAGCAGTTCCTTGACCAGATCAAGGTCTGATCCGTAGTCGACACCCAGTTTGAGGGTTACTCGGGTGACGGTGTCGGTCAGCGACCAGTTGATCAACTGTCCGGTGATGAACGTTTTGTTCGGAACGATGATGTCTTTACGGTCGAAGTCGGTGATGGTGGTGGCACGGATACGGATCTTGCTGACCGTGCCCGACAGGTTGCCAATGGTGATGGTGTCGCCGATCCGCACCGGACGTTCGAACAGGATCATGATCCCGGAGATGAAGTTGGCGAAGATTTCCTGCATGCCGAAGCCCAGGCCGACTGAGAGCGCGGCCACCAGCCATTGCAGCTTGTCCCAGCTCACGCCCAGGGTGGACAGTGTGGTGACGAAGCCGATGCCGGCGATCACATAGGACAGCAGCGTGGTGGCGGCATAGGCGCTGCCCTGGGCCAGGTTGAGCTTGGACAGGACGAACACTTCCAAAAGTCCCGGCAGGTTACGTGCCAGGGCGAAGGTGATGCCGATGATGATCAGGGCGCCGAGCATGTCACCGATGCTGATGGGCACCATGCTCATGGTGGCGCCGGTACCGCTGGTGTACTCGTAGAGGGTGATGTTGTCCAGGTAGGAGAACACGCTGATCAGGTCCGACCAGACCCAGTACAGCGCGGCGATGAAACCGCCCAGCAGCGCCAGGCGGATCAGGCGCAGGGACTGTTCGTTGACCTTTTCGATGTCCAGGGTCGGCTCCTCGACCACTGCTTCGCCATCACCGGCTTCCTTGGTCGCCTGACGCTTGGCCAGGGCGCGCTGGTAGGCCAGGCGCCGCGCCGCGACGGACAGGCCGCGCACGAAGGTGGCCTCGATCACCAGCCAGAACATCAGCAGGTACAGGGTATTGATCAGTCGGTCGCTGAGTTTGAGCGCGGTGTAGTAGTAGCCGAAGCACACCGCTACGAACAAGGCGATTGGCAGCGCGGTGAACATCACCCCGACGGCCTTGCGGAACAGCGAGGTGTTCTGGTGGGTCGGGCTGCTGAGCAACAGGCGGCTGAGCAGCCAGGCCATCAGGGCGTAGCAGGTCAGCACCACCGGCATGCCCAATACATCGTCGGCCAGGGCCGAGGGTTGCAATTCGGCCACGGCCACCACCGCAACCAGCGCCAGTACCACCAGCCCGAGCCGGCGGATCCAGCCCTGGAGGAATTCGACCTGGGGTTTTTCCCAGCGGAAATGCAACTCGGCCACGCCACCGGGCGCCAGCACCCTATAGGCGGTATAGAACACCAGCCAGGCCTGGCCGATCTGCAGCAGCGCCGCGCCGAGGTTGGCGTTCTGGCCCCGGGCGTCGATCTGCAGGGCGTAGCCGCACAGGGCCAGCGCCAGGGCTACCGGCATTGCCAGCAGGATATTGATCAGAATCGCCTGGGGGGTGTGCCACTGACTGTCACGCTTGAAGTGGCCGACGTCCTGGTGAACCTTGTTCAACCGGGCATACAGATTCTTGCGTCGCCACAGCAGTGCACCGATGAGCAGCGCCAGGGGCAGGAACAGCAGCGGCCGCTGGGTCAGGCCGTCCGCCAGCTCACTGAGACTCGAGGCCCAGGGTAGCGAGTCGACCTGTTTTTCCAGACGCGCCGGCACGCCACGCATCCATTCGAAATCCAGCGGCTTGTTGCTGGGAATCCAGAACATTTGCTCTTCCAGGGTCGCCCGCAAGTTTTGGGCGGTACTGAGCAGTTGCTTCTGGTTGAGCTGCAAGGTGATGGATTCGTTAAGCACCGCGCTCAACTCGCGATTGAGCCGTTCCAGCAGATCGACCCGGGTCAGGGCCAGTTCCAGCAAGGTCTTGCGCAGTTGCGGCGTGACTTGCTCGGCAGGCTGCGAGGCCAGCAGATTGTCGACATAGGCGCTTGGGTTGTTCAGCAGTTCGCGTTGTTGACTGACTTCGAACTGGTACAGGCGGATGTCGGCAATCTGGTCCGCCAGATTCTTGTCCAGTTCCAGGCGCGGCAGGGTTTGGCGCTGTTTGTAGAGAATCTTGGACAGCAGCAGGCTGCCCTTGAGTACGCTGATCTGCTCGTCCAGGGCCGCGTCGGTCTGGGTAACGCTGTCCAGCAGTTGCTTGGTCTGCAGGTTCTGCTGGGTGACCTCATTGAGGCGGTCGGTGCTTTTGAGCAGATAGTCGGAAAGTTTCAGGTTGGCCGTGCTTTCGGTCGCCAGCAGGCTGCTGCCGCCGGCCTTCTGGGCTTCGATGGATTGCTGGGTCACCGTTTCCTGGGACTGGGCCAGGCGCTTCTGGTTGATCAGCGTCTGCAGGTCCTGGATTTCCTGCTCCATGCGGTCGATCTTTTCCGTCAGCAAGTCGTGCTGACTGTTGCCCAGGTCTTGCAACTGGCTGTTGCCGGCCAGCTCCTGGCGCCGCAACGGAATCAGGGCATTGAGTGCGGCCAGTTCGGCGTTGAGCTGGTCGCGCTGTTCGCCGTTCAGGGTTTTACCGGCATCCTTGCCCGTCTTGAGGATGGTGTTGATCTGCTGGATGCGGGTCTGGCTGCTGGCGATTTCGGCCTGGGCGCGCTCGGGGCGGGTCTGGGCGGTGATGATCAGGCTGTTGGCATCGGCCAGGGCTTTTTGCAGGTCACTCTGCTGGGTGGAACGGTCCGTCAGCATCTGTTCGAGCTGGGGCACCGGCAGGTTGGCGTAACGCTGTGCCACCGGCACCACGGGGGTGCTCTTGAGCCGGGCCAGCTCGCGCTGGTTTTCAATGTTTTGCTTGGGGGCACTGGCCAGCTGCTGTTTGAGATCGACCAGCTTCTCCTCGTATTCGGCCTTGCTGGTGAGCTGTGCCAAGGTCTTTTGCAGGGTCTCCTGCAAGGCCTTCTGCTCGGCTTCCGGCAGTTTGCGGTCAGCGATTTTGTCCAGGCTGGCCTGGACCGAAGCGCTGGTGAGCGGTTCGGCGGCTTGCAGTGGGCAGACGGAAAGACTCAGGCCCAGCAGGGCAATGGTTAAAAAGGAGCGCAGGGTAGGCATAGAGACCGGTCGAGCAAGTGAAAGTGGGAGCAGTTTAGAGGAACAAGCCGGGACCCGGGCGACTTCCTTCGGGGAATCTGACGCCCACTTTGCCGATCTTGTTCCCGTCCATGACCGCAACGGTCCAAAGGGTGTTGTTCCAGTCCACCTGGTCACCGACCACTGGCGCGCCCCCGACTTTCTGAGCGATGAAACGGCCCAGGGACATGTCCGGATCGATGCCGTCCAGCTTCAGCCCGTAAAGGGCCGCAACCGCGGCCAGCTGGGCGTCTCCTTCGAGTACGAAGTCGCCGAAGAAGCGCAGATCCAAGCCCCTTTGCGGTGCCTGGCTGAACAGTTTTCCAAGGGCCGGCAAATCGTGTTCATGGCCGATCACACACAACAAATCACCGACTTCCAGCACCGTACTACCCGACGGATGGAGCAGTTGCTGGCCACGAAACAGTGCCGCGATCCGTGTACCGTCGGGCATTTTCAGATCCCGCAGGGGCGAGCCGATGCACCATTTCTCCGCGCCGAGGCGATAGATGAACAGTTCCCACTCGCTGGTGACGTGGACCTCCAGCGCTGCCCGGGAGATCGGCAGGGGTTCTGGCGGGACGGTAACGTGCAACAGTTTGGCGACCCACGGCAGGCTCGTACCCTGCACCAGCAACGACACCAGCACGATAAAGAACGCCAGGTTGAAGTAGAGCTGGGCGTTGGGCAGGCCGGCCATCAACGGGAACACTGCCAGGATGATTGGCACCGCGCCGCGTAGGCCGACCCAGGAAATGAATACTTTCTCGCGGCCATGGAAAGCCTTGAACGGCAACAGCCCCACCATCACCGACAGCGGACGTGCGATCAGGATCATCCACAAGGCCAGGCCCAGGGCCGGCAGGGCGATCGGCAACAGGTCATGGGGCGTGACCAGCAGCCCCAGCACCAGGAACATGCCGATCTGGGCCAGCCAGGCCATGCCATCGAGCATGTGCAGGATGCCATGACGGCTGCGCACCGGGCGGTTGCCGATCACCAGGCCGCACAGGTAAACCGCGAGGAAGCCGCTGCCGTGCAGGGCATTGGTCAGAGCGAACACCGCCAGGCCGCCGCTGATGACGAGGATCGGGTAGAGCCCGTTGGCCAGGTTGATGCGGTTGACCAGTTGCAGCATCAGCCAGCCACCACCCAGGCCGATCACCCCGCCGATGCCGAATTCACGCAACAAGTGCCCCAGCAGGTTCCAATGCAGACCGGTTTCACCGCTGGCGAGCATGCCGATCAGGGTTACGGTCAGGAACACTGCCATGGGGTCGTTGCTACCGGACTCGATCTCCAGCGTCGCGCTGACCCGCTCGTTCAGGCCCTTGCCGCCCAACAGCGAAAACACCGCCGCGGCATCGGTCGAGCCGACGATGGCGCCAATCAGCAGACCTTGCATCAGGTTCAGATTGAACAGCCACGCCGCCGCCAGGCCGGTCAGCCCGGTGGTGATCAGGACGCCAACGGTGGCCAGCGACAATGCTGGCCACAACGCCACGCGAAAGCTCGACACCCGCGTGCGCAAGCCGCCGTCCAGCAGAATGACCGCCAGCGCGAGGTTGCCGACCAGATAGGCCGTGGCGTAGTTATCGAACAGAATCCCGGCGCCGTCGACACCGGCAACCATGCCCACGGCCAGGATGATCACCAGAATCGGGATACCCAGGCGGGACGAAAGAGAACTGACCAGAATGCTCGCACCTACCAGCAACGCGCCGATCAAGAACAGGCTGTTGATGGTCGTCGCAGTCAAAGGCAGTACTCCGAGCAAGCGTGGGGGGCGGGCGCAAACTGACCATGCAGTCTGCGTGCCAGCGATTCTAACCTGTTGAAATGTGATGCTGTCAAAAAAGGTTGGCGGATTGTGGGGTACAAGCGCGGCAGCAATACCGTGGCGAGGGAGCTTGCTCCCGTTCGGCTGCGAAGCAGTCGTCGCTTTTGAGGTTATGGGGCCGCTTCGCAGCCCAGCGGGAGCAAGCTCCCTCGCCACAAAAGCTGGAGGGTTGATCGCGCACGGTCTGTGGACGATCAACCGTTACGCGGGTTAAAGGCTGAACCGCCCAACCATGCTGTTCAAGTCCACGGCCAGACGCGACAGTTCGGCACTGGCGGCGCTGGTCTGGTTGGCGCCAGTGGCCGATTGCACCGACAGGTCGCGGATGTTCACCAGATTGCGGTCCACTTCACGGGCCACTTGGGCCTGTTCCTCGGCGGCGCTGGCGATCACCAGGTTGCGTTCGTTGATTTCGACGATGGCGGTGTTGATCGTGTCCAGGGACAGGCCGGCACCACGGGCGATGTTCAGCGTCGACTCAGCACGCTCGGTGCTGTTGCGCATCGAATCCACGGCGTGTTCGGTGCCGCTCTGGATGCTGCCGATCATGCGTTCGATCTCGCTGGTCGACTGCTGGGTGCGATGGGCCAGAGCGCGCACTTCGTCGGCCACCACGGCGAAACCACGACCGGCCTCACCGGCACGGGCCGCTTCGATGGCGGCGTTCAAGGCCAGCAGGTTGGTCTGGTCAGCCAGGCCGCGAATCACGTCCAGCACTTTGCCGATGTCGCGGGACTCATTGGCCAGGTCGCCGATCAACGTGGCGGTGCTTTGCACATCGGCGCTCATGCGCTCGATGGCGCTGACAGTTTCCTGTACCAGGTCGCGACCGTCACCGGCAGAGGCGGTGGCGTCTTTCGAGGCTTCGGAGGTGCTGACCGCGTTGCGCGCCACTTCTTCGACGGCGCTGGTCATCTCGTTGACTGCGGTGGCGGCCTGTTCGATTTCATTGTTCTGCTGGGTCAGGCCACGGGCGCTTTCGTCGGTGACGCTGTTGAGCTCTTCGGCGGCGGAAGCCAGTTGGGTGGCCGAGCCGGAGATCCGTTGCAGGGTGTCGCGCAGTTTGTCCTGCATGGTCGACATCGCCCGCAGCAGGCGACCGGCTTCATCGTTGCCATCCACGGTAATCGGTCGGGTCAGGTTGCCCTTGGCGATTTCTTCGGCGGCGTCCAGGGCGCTGCCGATCGGACGGGTAATGCTGTTGGTCAGCAGCCAGGCAAACAGCAGGGTCAGGCCGGTGGCGATAACCAGCAGCGTGACTACCCAATTGAAGGCCGTTGAATATTGTTGGGTCGCACCCTGATTGAGGGCCTCGGCTTGCTGGTTGTTGATGTCCACCAAGCGGGCGATCGCCGCGTTGATGGCGTCTGAGTTGCTCAGCAGTTCAGTGTTGAGCAATGCACGCAGTTCATCGAGCTGATTGTTGCTCGACAACGTTTTCATCCGCTCTTCGAGCTGGCGGTATTGGCCCAGCAATTGAACGTACTGATCGTAGGCGGCCCGTTCTTGCGGGGAGCTGATGAGTTTTTCGTAGGCGCTTTGAGCCGTCTGGATCTGCTGGTTGCGTTGCTCGAACAAGCTGAAGGTTTTCTGCTGGATGTCCGGTTCGCGGTTGACCAGCAAGCGATAGGACAGCACGCGCAGACGCAGGGTCAGCGAGGTGAATTCATCCAGGGCCTTGATGCTGGGCACGCTGTTCTGGACGAGGCTTTCGCCGGATGCACGGATTTTGCTCATCTGGCTCAGGGCGAACACCCCGAGGGCCAGCATCAGGGCGCCGATCAGGGCAAACCCCAGGAACGCCCGCGGCGCGATATTCATATTACGTAGGGACATGGAAAGTACCGGAAGGGGGCGCGTCCGTGCGGGGGTGGGACAGGTGTTCCCTGACTTATCGGTCATACGACTAAAGTCTTGAGTCGCTGCGTGCTTTTGTCGCAGGGCGGCGCCTGCTGCGCGACGAAGGGCGGGAACCAGATCTTCCATTCACAGTCTTTACAGCTCGCCAGCGAAGCACCGCCGCCCCAAGTCGTGGCATTGACGGTGACTTTTCTTTATCGTACGCGCCCCCTTGAAAAAGCCTGGAAATCAATATGTTGGAAACATCCCTCAGCCAACTGGAACAACTGGTCAACGACCTGGTGCAACAGAACCGTCAACTGGCCGGCCTGAATGAGACCCTGAACGCGGAACTGGCCAAGGCCAAGGATGAAAATGAAAGCTTGCAACTGAACCTGATGGAACAGGAAGAGCTGCACGGCACCACCGCCGCGCGCATCCAAGCCCTGATCGAGCGCGCCAGCGCCGGTCCTGTCAGCGCATGAAGCATGGCGCCGACGGGGTGACAGTCGTCTCGATCCTGGGAGAGGACTATTCAATCAAGGCGCCGGCCGGGCAGGAACAGGCCCTGCTGGACGCCGCTTCGATGCTCAAGGCCGCTCTGGCCGACACCAAAAGGAAATACCCGACGCTGATCGGTGATCGTCTGCTGGTATTGGCGGCCATGAACCTGTGCTCGCAGCAGATGGAAATGCAGAAGCAACATCAAGCGGAACTCGACCGTTACCAAGAGCAAGTCAGCGCCACGGTCGAGGTCATTTCCAAGACGATTCAACAGGCTTGAAGTCGCGACTGGGCTTATAAAGCGTTGTTGTCTGTACTTAAGTCATCGCGAGCAGGCTCGCTCCCACATGGGGCTGAGTGAACGCAATATCCGTGTTCACCGCCGATCCACTGTGGGAGCGAGCCTGCTCGCGATTGGATTTCAGCCGCGCCGCAAGACCTGGCTCAGAACCACTCATCCCGCATCCCAAGGCAGGTATCATCCCGCGCCTCAAGCAGCGCCAGCTCATGCTGACAACCCGGCACTTCCCAGGTCAGGAAATACCGCGCCGCTTGCAGCTTGCCCTTATAGAAGTCGGTGTCCGTCGCGTTCCCCTTGGCCAGGCCTTCCTCGGCCCGAATCGCCTGCTCCAGCCAGCGCCAGCCAATCACCATGTGCCCAAACACCTTGAGATACAGCGCCGAGTTGGCGAGGCTGCTGTTGACCTTGCCTTGGGCCAGGTCCGTCAGCAGGCCCAGGGTCACCGTTTGCAGGCGCGCCACCAGGGCTTCCAGCGGCTGACGCAAAGGCGTCAACGATTCGTACGCCTGGGCGCGTTCGCTGGTGTCGGCCACCAGGCGGATCAGTTGCTTGAGCCCTGCACCGCCGTTTTGCGCCAGTTTGCGTCCCAGCAGGTCCAGGGACTGGATGCCGTGAGTACCTTCATGAATCGGGTTCAAGCGGTTGTCGCGGTAATACTGCTCGACTGGGTATTCGCGGGTATAGCCGTGGCCACCCAGAATCTGGATCGCCAGTTCGTTGGCTTTCAGGCAAAACTCCGATGGCCAGGATTTGACGATGGGGGTCAGCAGATCCAGCAACTCATGGGCGCGTCTGCGCTCGGCTTCGCTTTCAAGGGTGGTGGTGTCGTCGAACAGGCGTGCGGCGTACAGGCCCAAGTCAAATGCGCCTTCAACGTAGGCCTTCTGGGTCAGCAGCATGCGACGTACATCGGCGTGCTGGATGATCGCCACGGGAGCGGTGGTGGGGTCCTTGCTGTCGGGCACCCGGCCCTGCGGACGTTCGCGGGCGTATTCAAGGGAATACAGGTAGCCGGCGTAACCCAGCATGACCGCACCCATGCCAACGCCGATCCGCGCTTCGTTCATCATCTGGAACATGTAGCTCAGGCCGTGGTGCGGTTTCCCCACGAGGTAACCTACGCATTCGCCGTTGTCGCCGAAGTTCAGCGCCGTGGAGGTGGTGCCGCGCCAGCCCATCTTGTGGAACAGCCCGGCCAGCAGCACGTCGTTACGCTGGCCGAGGCTGCCGTCGTCGTTGACCAGGAACTTGGGCACGATAAACAGCGAGATGCCCTTAACGCCGGGTGGCGCGTCCGGCAGTTTCGCCAGGACCATGTGCACGATGTTTTCCGACAGCGGATGATCGCCGCCGGAGATGAAGATCTTGTTGCCCTTGAGCCGATAAGTGCCGTCGGATGCCGGCTCCGCACGGGTACGAATATCCGATAGCGAAGATCCGGCGTGGGGTTCGGTCAGGGCCATGGTGCCGAAGAAGCAACCATCGATCATCGGTTGCAGGAAACGTTGTTTCTGCTCCTCGCTGCCGAAGCTTTCGATCAGGTTCGCCGCGCCCATGGTCAGGAACGGGTAAGAGGTCGAAGCGGCGTTGGCCGACTGAAAGTGCGCGAAGCAGGCTTGGGACAGCAGCGTCGGCAATTGCATGCCGCCGGCGTCGAAACTGCGTGCAGCGTTGAGAAAACCGGCCTCCAGGAAGGCATCCACCGCCGGCTTTACTTCCGGAATCAGGATCGCCTGACCGTCCTCGTAGCGCGGCTCGTTTTCATCGTTCTTGCGGTTATGCGGTGCGAAATATTTTTCGGCGATGCTGCGGGCGGTGCCGATGGCCGCGTCGAAGGTTTCGCGATTGTGCTCGGCGAACCGCTCGCGCTGGGTCAAGCCCTCGGCATCAAGGACTTCATACAGCTCGAAAGCCAGATTTCGGGAACTGAGCAACGTCTCGGACATGGCGGCTTACCTTTTTTTGGAATGGGCCGAGTCTAGGCGTGGCAATAGAGGCTGAACAGGATGATTGATGGCAGTGATGCAGAGGTGAGGGCAACACTAATCTAAATGTGGGAGCGAGCCTGCTCGCGATAGTGGTGTATCAGTCGACAACACTTCTGACTGAAGCACCGCTATCGCGAGCAGGCTCGCTCCCACAGGGATTTCGATGACCAGGCACCCATTGCAGATGCCTGGTCTACAGCGGTTTAGCCGATGGTCATCAGGCTGGCGTTGCCACCCGCCGCAGCGGTGTTGACGCTCAACGCCCGTTCGATCACCAGGCGCTCCAGTGCGATGTTGGTTTCGCCCTGGGACAAGCCCTGGACTCCGACAATGGCGCCGGCACGCTTGGCCACTTGCTGGCAAACGCTGCGCAGTTGATCCGAGTCGCCATGATGCAGGACGGCGTCGTAAGCCACTTCGTCCTTGGCCCAGTCGGAAACCCGCTGGATGCGCGCTTGAATTTCTTTCGGCAAGCGTGCGAACAGAGCTTTGCTGGTGTCGGTTTCCGGCCAAACAGCCGAGCCGCCTACCGCCAGCACCGCGGCCAGTTGCGTCAGCAGATCGCCCTCTACGTCCGCCAGGCACAGCACGTGCTCGCGGGGCAGAATGGCGTAGCTGTTGCGTTCGCCGGTCGGGCCGGTCAGTTGGCGGGTGATACCGCTTTGCGACTGAGCCGCGAACTGTACGCACAGGGCGCTCAATTCGGCGAGTTTCTGGCTGTCTGCCCAGGCTTGCAGGGCGGTCAGCGGCTTGCTCATGGCGTCACGCAAGCGCAGGTCTGGCGGGTTGAGGGCGTCGTCACGGACGAACGACTGCTGGATCGCATCGGTAGGCCGTGTCGACAGCAGGCGGTACAGGTACAGCGGACCACCGGCCTTGGGACCGGTGCCCGACAGGCCTTCGCCACCGAACGGTTGCACGCCGACCACGGCACCCACGATGTTGCGGTTCACATAGACGTTACCGGCATGGACGTTATCGATCACCTTGGCGATGGTCTCGTCGATGCGGGTGTGTACGCCCAGGGTCAGGCCATAACCGGAGGCATTGATCTGGTTGATCAGTTGATCCAGTTCCTTGCGCTTGTAGCGCACTACGTGCAGCACTGGACCAAAGATCTCACGCTGCAGCTCGTCGAAGCTTTCCAGCTCGATCAGGGTCGGCATCACAAACGTGCCGCGTTTGCACTCGGCGCTGTCGGCGATTGCCATCTGGTACACGGTGCGACCTTTGTCGCGCATGGCCTGGATGTGTTTCTCGATACCGGCCTTGGCTTCAGCATCGATCACCGGGCCGATGTCTACCGACAGGCGCTCAGGGTTGCCGAGACGCGATTCAGCCATGGCACCCTTGAGCATTTCGATGACGCGGTCGGCCGAGTCTTCCTGCAAGCACAGGACCCGCAAAGCGGAGCAACGCTGGCCGGCGCTGTCGAATGCCGAAGACACCACGTCGATGACCACTTGTTCGGTCAGGGCCGAGGAGTCGACGATCATTGCGTTCTGGCCACCGGTTTCGGCGATCAGCGGGATCGGACGCCCCTGGTTGTCCAGGCGCCCGGCGATGTTGCGCTGCAACAGACGAGCGACTTCGGTGGAACCGGTGAACATCACGCCTTTGACCCGATCATCACCCACCAGGCGGGCACCGACGGTTTCGCCACGGCCCGGCAGCAGTTGCAGCACGCCTTCCGGAATACCGGCTTCGAGCATCAGGCGCACGGCTTGCGCAGCCACCAACGGCGTCTGCTCGGCAGGCTTGGCCAGTACCGGGTTACCGGCGGCCAGCGCGGCGGCCACTTGTCCGCTGAAAATCGCCAGCGGGAAGTTCCACGGGCTGATGCAGACCACCGGGCCCAGTGGGCGGTGGGCATCGTTGGTGAAGTCGTTGCGGGCCTGCACTGCGTAGTAACGCAGGAAGTCCACGGCTTCACGCACTTCGGCGATGGCGTTGGCGAAGGTCTTGCCGGCTTCGCGGGCCAGCAGGCCCATCAACGGCTGGATCTCGCCTTCCATCAGGTCGGCGGCGCGCTCCAGGATCGCAGCGCGCTCGGCCGGTGGCGTGGCCTGCCAGATCGGCGCCGCGTTGAGGGCGCACTGGATGGCGTTGTCGACGTCAGCGACCGTGGCTTCCTGCACATGGCCGACCACGTCACGGTGATCGGACGGGTTCAGCACCGGTGCCGGTGTTTCTTCGCTGGCTGCGCAACCGAGCATCGGCGCGGCTTTCCAGTTGTTATGGGCGGTGGCCAGCAGGGCGCAGGACAGCGAGGCCAGGCGATGTTCGTTGGCCAGGTCGATGCCGCTGGAGTTGGCGCGTTCGCTGCCATAAAGATCACGCGGCAGTGGGATACGCGGGTGCGGCAGGCCGAAACCGCCTTCCAGGGTTGCCATCTGCTCGATGCTGGCAACCGGATCGGCCACCAGCTCCTGAATGGAAATGGACTGGTCGGCGATGCGGTTGACGAACGAGGTGTTGGCACCGTTTTCCAACAGGCGACGAACCAGATAAGCCAGCAGTGTCTCGTGGGTGCCGACCGGAGCGTACACGCGGCACGGACGGTTCAACTTGCCTTCGGAGACTTTGCCTACAACCTGCTCGTACAGCGGTTCACCCATGCCGTGCAGGCACTGGAACTCATACTGGCCCGGGTAATAGTTCTGACCGGCGATGTGGTAGATGGCCGACAGGGTATGGGCGTTGTGCGTGGCGAATTGCGGGTAGATGGCTTCCGGCACCGACAGCAGTTTGCGCGCGCAGGCGATGTAGGACACGTCGGTGTACACCTTGCGGGTATAGACCGGATAGCCTTCCAGGCCTTCGACCTGGGCGCGCTTGATCTCGCTGTCCCAGTAGGCGCCTTTCACCAGGCGGATCATCAGGCGGTGACGGCTGCGGCGGGCCAGATCGATGACGTAGTCGATCACGTACGGGCAACGCTTCTGATAGGCCTGGATCACGAAGCCAATGCCGTTCCAGCCAGTCAGTTGTGGTTCGAAGCACAGGCGTTCCAGCAGGTCCAGGGACAGTTCGAGGCGGTCGGCTTCTTCGGCGTCGATGTTCAAGCCGATGTCGTATTGCTTGGCCAGCAGGGTCAGCGACAGCAGGCGCGGGTACAGCTCTTCCATGACGCGCTCGTACTGGGCTCGGCTGTAGCGGGGGTGCAGGGCCGAGAGCTTGATGGAAATGCCCGGACCTTCATAAATCCCGCGGCCGTGGGACGCCTTGCCGATCGAGTGGATGGCTTGTTCGTACGAGGCCAGGTACTTCTGGGCGTCATGTTCGGTGAGTGCGGCTTCACCCAGCATGTCGTAGGAATAGCGGAAACCCTTGGTCTCGAATTTGTTGGCGTTGGCCAGGGCTTCGGCGATGGTTTCACCGGTGACGAACTGCTCGCCCATCAGGCGCATGGCCATGTCGACGCCCTTGCGGATCATCGGCTCGCCACTCTTGCCAATGATGCGGCTCAGAGAGGAAGTCAGGCCCGCTTCATTATGGGTGGCGACCAGTTTGCCGGTCAGCAGCAGGCCCCAAGTGGCGGCGTTGACGAACAGCGATGGGCTGTTGCCCAGGTGCGGGTGCCAGTTGCCGGTGCTGATCTTGTCGCGGATCAGTGCATCGCGAGTACCTTTGTCCGGGATACGCAGCAGCGCCTCGGCCAGACACATCAGCGCCACGCCTTCCTGGGACGACAGGGAAAACTCCTGCAACAGCCCCTGAACAATACCGGCACGGCCGCCGGCACTCTTCTGGTTGCGCAGTTTTTCAGCAATCGAGGAGGCCAGTTTGTTGGTGGCTTCGGCCATGTCGGCCGGCAGGCGCGCCTGCTCGATCAGCATCGGCACCACTTCCGGCTCCGGACGACGGTAAGCGGCGGTGATAGAGGCGCGCAGGACCGATTGCGGCAAAATGCTTTCGGCAAACTCCAGGAAGCACTGGTGCGCGTGGTCGACCTGAACGTCGCCGGCTTCATCGTTGTCGGCGCGGGTCGAACCGTTCAGTTCGGTCAGGGTTGCACCACCCTCGAGTTTTTCCAGGTAATTGAAAATTGCCTGCTTGATCAGCCAGTGGGGCGTGCGATCAATCGAGGTTGCGGCCGCCTTGAGGCGTTCGCGGGTCGGGTCATCGAGTTTGACCCCAAGGGTGGTGGTAGCCATATTTTTATCCTCATGTTTACCACGTATTGCGTGGCATCAGCTGGCGGCAAGATTAGCTGCGAGCTGGCCGAGGTGCAACCGGGTGCAACCTTTTTTCGTCGAAAAAATAAGCAGCTCATCAGGAAAGCAAAATTCGCGGCTTGAGCGGTGCTTCTGCTTAGTGCATTGGCTTCTAGCCAAAGGTTGATACCGCACTAAAAGGGAGCAAAAAACAGTCATTTGGCGAAAAAACCGACTGGGTGCAACTGAATCGAGCGAAACTGGTTGCACCTTATTTCATTTGTTGAATAGCATTCGTCGCCAAGGTGCAACCGGTTCGAAGCCGTTGGCATCGGCTGATGGCTTTCCTGGGGAAACATCAGTCATAAATTCGCGGGTCCTGGAAACGTCAAGCAAGGTCTATGGTTGTCTTGTCGACGCTTCCTACTGCCACCGCTACATAAAAACAAAGCCAGGGCGTAACTCATGAGTGTTAGTAATCCCACCCTGATCACTTTCGTGATCTATATCGCTGTAATGGTCCTGATCGGCCTGATGGCTTATCGCTCCACCAATAACCTTTCCGATTACATCCTGGGCGGTCGCAGCCTGGGCAGCGTCGTGACTGCATTGTCCGCCGGTGCCTCCGACATGAGCGGCTGGCTGTTGATGGGCTTGCCCGGTGCTATCTACATGTCCGGCCTGTCGGAAGGCTGGATCGCCATCGGCCTGATCATCGGTGCCTACCTGAACTGGCTGTTCGTGGCCGGTCGCCTGCGGGTACAGACCGAGCACAACGGTGACGCGCTGACACTGCCGGATTATTTCTCCAGCCGTTTTGAAGATACCAGCGGCCTGCTGCGGATCATCTCTGCGGTGGTGATCCTGGTGTTCTTCACCATCTACTGCGCTTCCGGCATCGTGGCCGGTGCCCGTCTGTTTGAAAGCACCTTCGGCATGTCCTACGAGACAGCGCTGTGGGCCGGTGCGGCGGCAACCATTGCCTACACCTTCATTGGTGGCTTCCTGGCCGTGAGCTGGACCGACACCGTACAAGCGACCCTGATGATCTTCGCGCTGATCCTCACGCCGATCATCGTGCTGCTGGCGACCGGCGGCGTGGACACCACGTTCCTGGCCATCGAAGCGAAAGATCCTACTGCTTTCGATATGCTGAAAAACACCACGTTCATCGGCGTGATCTCGCTGATGGGCTGGGGCCTGGGCTACTTCGGCCAGCCGCACATCCTGGCGCGTTTCATGGCTGCTGACTCGGTCAAGTCCATCGCCAAGGCTCGTCGTATCTCGATGGCCTGGATGATTCTCTGCCTGGGCGGCACCGTGGCTGTCGGCTTCTTCGGTATCGCTTACTTCTCGGCGCACCCGGAAGTGGCCGGCCCCGTGACCGAGAACCCTGAGCGTGTGTTCATCGAGCTGGCCAAACTGCTGTTCAACCCATGGGTGGCCGGTGTGCTGCTGTCGGCGATCCTGGCAGCTGTCATGAGCACCCTGAGCTGCCAGTTGCTGGTGTGCTCCAGTGCCCTGACCGAAGACTTCTACAAGGCTTTCCTGCGCAAGCATGCTTCCCAGTTGGAGCTGGTCTGGGTCGGTCGCGCCATGGTGTTGCTGGTGGCATTGGTTGCCATCTTCCTGGCTGCCAACCCGGAGAACCGTGTCCTGGGTCTGGTGAGCTACGCTTGGGCCGGTTTCGGTGCTGCCTTCGGTCCTGTTGTCCTGATCTCGGTGATCTGGAAAAACATGACCCGTAACGGCGCGCTGGCAGGCATCCTGGTGGGGGCGATCACCGTGATCGTCTGGAAACACTTCGAGCTGCTGGGCCTGTACGAAATCATCCCAGGCTTCATCTTCGCCAGCCTGGCTATCTACTTCGTCAGCAAGATGGGCTCGCCTACCGCCGGTATGCTGCAGCGCTTTGAAGCGGCTGAGAAAGATTTCCGCCTGAACCAGTAAGACCTCCAGCGAGGCCTTGACGGCTCGCGCGAAGCTTCTGAATAGAGAAACGGCCCGTCCTCCCATGGAGACGGGCCGTTTTTTATGGGCATCAGTCCAGCTCTGTGTCGGGCTGATTGAGAAATATCAGCACGCCCAGTAGCGCCATGTAGAACCTGAAGGCTGCGTCCTGGCCATTCCAGATTTCTGATTGCCACATCAGAAACCATTCCCCGCCGACGACCATGAAGCCAAAGAACCAGACGAAGAAACCCACCGTCAAACCGATGATGGCGCAGCGTTTGGCCTGGGCGAAAACCACGCTCGGGGTTTTACGTGCCTGCCATAGTTCGAGTGCGCCATAGCCCAGCAAGCCTGCGGTGAGCGCTTCGCCGAGGATGATCAGCCAGTAGGCGCCGTGCCATGCCCAAGGCTGGTCGATGGCGCGATAGCGCGCGGCATTGTCGGGAAAGGTGGTGTCCATACTCAGCACGTGATGGACGAAATTGAAGTTGGAATGGTAGTCCGTGATGTTGTTGAACACGGTCAGCAAGGCGAAAGCGGCGAGAGCCAGGGTCATTGCGATTTTTGCGTAGCGAGTCGTCATGGGTTGCGTCCTTTGCTTTTTGCGACGAAAGGACGTTAGCACGGCCCAGTGCGGTCCTGAGGCCGTCAGGTTGTAGGAATTTGCTGATTGTTTCCTGCGGCGACTTCGGTCACCACCATGCGCGGAATGTCTGTCGGAAAACGCAGCGGGCAATGCGGCTTTAATCTCCTTGAATGTAAGGCAATTCTGTTTTTCCTGAGGTCCGATCAACTCTCCCTGGTGCTCATGCAGAATCGCCCGCTTTTATTCAGCAGAGGCACATCGGATGTTCGCGCCTGCCAACCAACCGCGTTTCACCCTGGCACTCGACAGCGGGCCGAATGAACTCAAGGTGCTTGAGTTCAGGGGCAAGGAAGCCATCAGTCAACCCTATTGCTTTGATCTGGAACTGGTCAGTGAGCGGCCGGATCTGGCGCTGGAAGACCTCCTGCATCGTCAGGCCTTTCTGGCTTTTGATGATCAGGGGCGGGGCATACACGGCCAGGTTTATAGCGCGGCCCAAGGCGACTCGGGCAAGCGCTTGACCCGTTACCAGATCAGTCTGGTACCACGCCTGGCTTACCTGGGCCACCGAATCAACCAGCGGATTTTCCAGCACCTGAGCGTGCCGGCAATCATTACCCTGATCCTGACGGATCACGGGATTCAGGGTGACGCGTTCCAGTTCAACCTCGGTGGGCAATACCCCGAACGCGAATACTGTGTGCAGTTTGGTGAAAGCGACCTGGCCTTCATCGGGCGGATCTGCGCCGAGGCCGGGATCCATTATCACTTCCGGCACAGCCGCGACGGCCATCTGTTGGTGTTCGGTGACGACCAGACGGTGTTTCCCCGCCTGCCCGAGGCGACGTTGTATCTGCCCGGCAGTGGCATGGCCGCCAGCGAGCCGGCGATCAAGCGCCTGGCTGTGCGACTGCAGACCCGGACCACGGCGGTGACGCTGCGTGACTACGATTTTCAAAAGCCCGGTCTGCTGTTGCAAACCAGTCTGGACAGTCAGCAGCAACCGGCTCTGGAGGCGTATCACTACCCCGGCCGGTTTTCCGATCGCGACCATGGCCGGCACCTTACCCGGCGCGCACTGGAGCGCCATGGCGCCGACCACCGTCTGGCCGAGGGGCGCAGCGACCAATGCGCACTCGTCAGTGGGCACTTCCTCCAAATCAACGGGCATCCTCGAGCGCAATGGAACGATCTCTGGCTGCTCACGCAAGTCACCCACCATGGGCGCCAGCCACAAGTGCTGGAGGAAACGGTCGGTGACAGTCCGGATGAGTTCCAGGGCTACAGCAATACGTTCCTCGCCATCCCGTGGGATGTTTTCTTTCGTCCGCCCCTGTCCCACGAAAAGCCAGCCGCCCACGGTTATCAGTCGGCGGTGGTGACGGGGCCGTTGGACAGCGAGATCCATTGCGACGAATACGGACGGGTCAAGGTGCAACTGATCTGGGATCGCCACGGTCAGCGCGACGAGCACTCCAGTTGCTGGCTACGGGTGGCCACGGGTTGGGCCCATGATCGCTATGGCAGCGTGATGATTCCCCGGGTCGGCATGGAGGTGCTGGTGGGTTTCATCGACGGTGATGTGGACAAGCCATTGGTCGTGGGCTGCCTGCCGAACGGCGCGACCCCGGTGCCCCTGGACCTGCCGGCCGATAAAACCCGCAGCATATTGCGCAGCCAGAGCAGCCCTGGCGGGGGCGGTTATAACGAATTGCGCATCGAGGATCGCCAGGGCGCCGAGGAGATTTACCTGCGGGCTCAACGCAACTGGACCCAGCATGTGCTGCATGATCAGCGGGTTCAGGTTGATCACGAACGCAGCATCGTCGTCACCGGCACCGCGCGGCATGAGCTCAAGGCCGATGAGTTGCGCATCACCCATGGTCAGCGCCAGGTTGAGGTCAGGCAGGATGATCATCTGGTGGTGGCCGGCGAGCGGCATATTCGGGTAACCAGTCAGGCCCTCAATGCCACCCAGCAATTTCACGTCAGCGCCGGGCAGCAAGTGGTGCTGGATGGCGGCGTCAGCGCGACCATTCAGGCCGGTGGGCATTGGATCAACATCGGGGCTGGGGGAATCTTCAGCAGCGTGCCGATCCAGGTGGGTGGGGCACCGATGACGGCCAGGAGTGCCGCGCCAGGTTTACCCGGCTGTCCCGAAACACTTGTCGCGGCCGCAGCCGCGCAACTTTCCCTCGCGCAAGTTTTCAGCCTGCAGGGCCAGGCGCCATTCTGTGAGGAGTGTGAGCGTTGCAAAGAAGGCGTCTGCGAACCATTGCCGGTGATGCCCAGGCGGGCTGGTGTCCAGGAGCGTCCATGAGTACCGGTCAATCTCCCCGCGCCTGGCTTGAGCAACAGCCCTTGCAGGCATCCGAGCAGCTCTACGCCATTTTCAGCAGCGCCAGCACCGCCGGGCCGCCGATGGCCTGGAGGCGTTCGATGACGGTGGCGCCCAGCCCGATCTGGGCCGATACGCCTTACGCCGACTGGGAAACGGTCATGCCCTATGTCGGAGCTGTCGCCCCGGACAGCGAGTTTCTTGACTGGGTCGCGACGACCGACTCGCTTGATTGGGGCTGGCTGGCGGTGACCGCTTGCAGCCAGCAAAGCCTTGCCGAACATCTGCGTGGGCTCACCCAGGTTCTGCTGCCCGGTGGCAAGTCGGTTTTTTTCCGCTTTTGGGATGGGCGTTTTATCCAGCCGATCCTGCGATCGGATGCGGTGGAGGTCAGCCAGCTGTTGCCCGCCATCAGCCGTTGCCTGATCAACGGTCGGTCTTTCGAGATCCCGGGAAATGCCCTGCGCCCGGCCCGGGCGTTCCCCTGGTGGGAAGTGCCTGCGCTGTTGTTGCAGGAACTGGCCGGGGATACGACGGACTGCCTGCTCAATAACCTGCTCAAGTGGTTGAGCGAAGAGCATCCGTATCTGTTCGAACAGGCCGACGAGAGCATCCTGCGCTGCAAGATCAGGCATTTTCTTGGGGCGCCAGGGATGGTCCATGGGCCAAAAGCCCCCCTGCAAGAATACTTGATGCAGGAGTTGGGCAGATGACCACCGGGTGTGGTCACGGCCCGTCCGCTCGGCTGCGACCCCCTGACGTTGGGCGCGCTTCAAGGTAAACTCCTCGGCCTTCGCAGGAGCCGCCATGAATTATCGCCACGCCTTCCACGCCGGCAATCACGCCGATGTGTTCAAACACCTGACCTTGACCCGTCTCATCGCTTTGATGTCGCGCAAGGAGCAGCCCTTCGCCTATCTCGATACCCATGCGGGCATCGGGCTGTACGACTTGCAGGGCGATCAGGCCAATCGTACCGGCGAATACCTTGAAGGCATCGCGCGGTTGTGGGGCCAGGAGGATCTGCCCGCGCTGACCGTCGACTACATGAAAGTGCTGCACGAAATGAACCCGGACGGGCAGTTGCGTTACTACCCGGGGTCACCGGAACTGGCGCGGCGCCTGACCCGTCCACAGGATCGGGTACTTCTGAACGAAAAACATCCAGAAGACGGTGTGCTGCTCAAGGACAACATGAAAGGCGATCGTCGCGTGGCGGTGCACTTGGGCGAAGGCTGGCATGTGCCCCGGGCGCTGCTGCCGGTGGCGGAAAAGCGCGGCCTGATGCTGATCGATCCGCCCTTTGAACAGCTGGACGAGATGCAACGCTGTGCCGCGTCACTCAAGGAGGCCATCGGCCGGATGCGCCAGACAGTGGCAGCAATCTGGTACCCGGTGAAGGACCAGCGGCTGTTGCGCCGTTTCTATCAGGACCTGGCCGGCACCGGTGCGCCGAAATTGTTGCGAGTGGAATTGCTGGTGCATCCGCTGGCCACGCCCAATAGCCTGAACGGCTCCGGCTTGGCGATTGCCAATCCGCCATGGGGGCTGGAGGAGGAATTGCGCGAGCTGCTGCCTTGGTTGTCGAAGAAGCTTGGGCAGACCCAGGGCGGCTGGCAGATGGATTGGCTGATCGCTGAAAGCTGATCAGATGCATTGATACCGTCTGATAGGGCGCCTTCGCGAGCAAGCCCGCGCCCACATTGGTCAGACTCAGAACCCTGTGGGAGCGGGCTTGCTCGCGAAGCTTTTCAGCGGCAAAAAGTCAGATCGGGCAAGTCACGCCCGTACCGCCAATTCCGCAATAACCTTCAGGGTTCTTCGCCAGGTATTGCTGGTGATAGGCCTCGGCGAAGAAGAACGTCGGGGCTTCTTCGATTTCGGTGGTAATGACGCCTTTGCCGGCCTTGGTCAATTCAGCCTGAAATACTTGCGCGCTGTGCTTGGCGGCAGCCAGTTGGGTTGGGTTGGTGGCATAGATCACCGAGCGGTACTGGGTGCCGATGTCATTGCCCTGGCGCATGCCCTGGGTCGGATTGTGCAGCTCCCAGAACATCTTCAGAAGCTGCTCGTAGCTGACTTTTTCTGGCTCGTAGACCACCAGGACCACTTCGCTGTGGCCGGTAAGGCCCGAGCAGACTTCTTCGTACGTCGGGTTCGGCGTAAAGCCACCGGCGTAACCCACCGCTGTACTGACCACGCCTTCGCGCTGCCAGAACTTGCGTTCCGCGCCCCAGAAACAGCCCAGACCGAAGATCGCGAAATCCACGTCCATGGCAAACGGACCCAGCAGCGGCGCATCGTGGACGAAGTGTTTTTCCGGCACGGTCATTGGGGTTTCGCGGCCAGGCAGAGCTTGTTCTTGAGTAGGGAGCACGTTTTTGTTCACCAGGATATCCGAGCGCAAGACCATCATCAGTCCTCTCAGTCAGATTGAGTTGAGCGAATGTAAGCAATGAGACCGTCAGTGTGCCCGAGTGTTACACCGCTTGTCAGGCAATTGGGCCGCGCGGATAGCGCTTGAGCTTCTCGATCAGCTCCGCGCCGGGGATCGGTCGGTCGAACAGGTAGCCCTGGCCGACGTCGCAGCGGTGGCGCCGCAGGAACGCCAGTTGCTGTGCGGTTTCGATACCTTCGGCCACCACCTTGAGTTTCAGGTTGTGGGCCATGGCGATCACCGCGGAAGTGATTTCCATGTCGTCCTGGTTGTCCGGGATCTCGTGGATGAAGCTGCGATCGATCTTGATGATGTCGATCGGGAATTTTTTCAGGTAACTCAGGGATGAGTAACCGGTGCCGAAGTCGTCCATGGCCAGGGTCAGGCCCAGGCGCTTGAGTTGGTCGAGCTGCAGGTGGGTGTCTTCGGTGGCCTCCAGCAGCAGGCCTTCGGTCAGTTCCAGTTCCAGCAGGCGGGCCGGCAGTTGTTCTTCCTTGAGGATGCTGGCGATCGAGGCGACCAGGTCCGGGTCGGAGAACTGCTTGGGCGAGAGGTTGATCGCCACTTGCAGGTTGCCCAGGCCGGCGGCGGTCAATTGCTTGCTCATGCGGCATGCCTGACGGGCGATCCATTTGCCAATGGGGATGATCAGGCCCGTTTCTTCGGCCACGCTGATGAACTGATCCGGGCGAATCATGCCCTTCTCGGGATGGTTCCAGCGCAGCAGCGCCTCCATGCCCAGCAAGCGACCGCTGCGCAGGCACAGTTTTGGCTGGTAGAACACGTCCAGCTCGTTCTGGGTCAAGGCGCGGCGCAGGTTGTTTTCCACGAACAGCTTGTAGCTGGCCTCGGCGTTCAGCGCCTCGGTGAATACCTGGACCTGATGCTTGCCGTTGGCTTTGGCCTTGTGCAGGGCGAGTCCGGCGTTGCGCATCAGGGTCTGAGGGTCGCGGCCGTGCAGTGGCGCGCAGGCCAGGCCCACGGAGCCGGTCACGCTGATCAGTTGGTTATCGACGAACATCGGCTTGTCGAGCGTCATCAGCAACTGGCTGGCGATCTGCTGCCCGGCCTCCAGGTCGGTGTCGTCCAGCAGTACGGCGAATTCATTGCTGGCGAACCGTGCCAGGCTGCCGCTGGGGCTCAAGCTGTTGCGCAAGCGGCGGGCCAGGCTGATCAGCAGCTTGTCGCCGGTCTGATGGCCGAGGCTGTCATTGATGCGCTTGAAGTTGTCGATGTCCACCAGCAACAGGCTGATGGGCGAATCGCTGTCCCGGGCAAAGCGCTCATCGAGGTTGCGGATGAACGCCGGGCGGTTGCCCAGGTTGGTCAGGTTGTCGGTGTAGGCCAGGCGCTCGATGCGCTGCTGGGCCAGTTTGGTCTGGGTGATGTCTTCGTAAATGCCGATGTAGTGGGTCAGTTCACGGTTATCGCCATAGACCTTGGAAATCGACAATTGGCCCCAGTAGGGTTCCAGATTCTTGCGTCGGCTCTTGAATTCACCTTGCCAGCTATTGCTCTGGGCGAGGGCCGACGGTGCATCGAACAGCAGCTCGCTGAGGTTTTCCAGGGCCGGTAGTTCCGACAGACGCTGGCCGTGGACTTCCTCGGTGGAATATTGGGTGATGGCGGTGAAGCTGGGGTTGACGTATTCCACCACGCCGTCGCAATTGACCAGCAGGAACGCGTTGGCGCTCTGCTCCACGGCGCGCTGGAACAAGTGCAGGGCGTTGGTGGCGGTCCGGCGGTTGTGGTTGTTGATGACCTGGGCGAACTGGTCAGCCAGTTCACCGGCAAAGGCGATCTCGTCGGACTGCCAGGCGCGGGTGACGCCTATCTGCTCCAGGCACAGTACGCCCACCACCTGGCCGTCGATACGAACGCTGGCGTCGAGCATGGCGTTGACTTCGCGGGTACGCAGGCTTGCGGCCATTTCCCGGGTACGCGGGTCGCGCATCGCATTGTGCGCGTCGATGGCGCGGCAGGTCTGCAGCGCCTCCATGTAGTCAGGAAACTCGTTGGCGTTGATCACGTCCGGCAGAAAGTAGTCTTGGGAGGCGCGGTTATAAGCCGAAATCGGCACCAACTGGCCATCTTCCAGGTTCCAGATGCTGGCGCAATCAATCTGGTAGATGTCGCAGGCGCTGCGGGTGATGAGCTCGGCGGCCTCCTGCAGGGAATTGTTGGCGCTGTAGCGCTGGCGGGTCAGTAGCAGGATCAGGTCCTGCTGGGCGCGCACCCGGTCCAGGTGTTGCAGCTGCTCCTGCTGGGCGCGCTGGTTCAGTTCCAGGGCAATTTGCAGGCGCGAGTTTTGAGTTTCCAGGTCCAGAGCCGGCATCGACGGCTCGCTTGCCAGCAAATCGTCCACGGCCAGCAGGTAGCCGCGTAGTAGATGGCGATTGTGCTGTTTATAGGGCTCGCCCATCTCCAGCATATTCATGGCGCCCTTGGCGGTGTGGAGCGTGTAGCGGATCAGGTAATGCGGGGCCTGGGCCAGCTGCTGCTGGATCGCATCGTGGAGTTGATAGCGCGCTTCGGGCTCCATCAGGCTGGCGTAGGGCGAACTGACCAGCGAGCAAAGCTCGACGGCCGGCAGACCGAAGTAACGCTCGCAGTTGGGGTCGAGGAACAGCAGCGCCCAGCTTGCTTCATTCAGCCGTTCGAAACGCAGCATGCCGAGCCGCGAGGGCACCGGTAACTGCGTCACTACCTCGGCCGCCATACGGCTGGCGGCATCGGGTTGGCTTTTCATGGGGAAACTCGCTTCGAAAATGCTGATCGCGCCGGGCTGACGCCCTCGTTATTACGGACTGCCGCAAGGTTGCATCATTGCGGCACTGGCTGACAAGAGAGATGAAGGCCAAGTGCTATAAACCTTTTATCGGCCGACGAAGGGATTTCTCCAGTCGCCCGCCGATCAGACGGCATGGGTGGTTATACCACCCGTCAGCGCAGCGGGATATCTACTGTCTGTAATGGACTGCCATCACGGTCGTGAAACGTGACCTGAACGCTCTGCGCCGTGACTTTCAGGTGGGCGAAGTTGTCCTGGCTGATGACCTTGCCGCTCAACCCATAGCGATAATCCCCGCTGGGCGTGCGGGCCATGGCATCACCAAAAATAAAACTCGCGGCGCTGGCATAAGGAAGCAATTTGCTGTTGCAAAACGGCGAGGAAACGATGGTATGTACCTCGAAGTCAGGGTCCTGGCTGTGACTCAGGCGACTGGTGAGAGAACCATGGACGTCGCCGGACACGAAAATAACGTTCTTGATCCGATGGCGGCGAACGGTTTCCAGCAGGCGCAGACGCTGTTCCGGGAAGGCCTGCCAGGCGTCCGAGGTATTGAGCTTGCGGTCCGGGTAGAACATCACGCCGGTCACGATGAACTTGACCCGCGCCGGACTGTTGACCAGCCATTTGATCAGCGATCGTTCCTGCGCTTGATCCAGGATACGTCGATCATCCGCCGATAGATTGCGCTGGGTCCGACTGTCGGTGACGAACCATTCGATATCGCCGTGAGCGAACTGATACCAACATTGTCTCAATGGTTTGCTTAATGTTCCGTCACTTAACAGTTCATGTGCCGGACTATGGCTGGCTTGATAAAGCGCATAGGCATCCATGGCATTGGCATAAAAGTTTTCGTCGCCTTTTTTCTTGCTGGCAGGCCAATTATCTTTGATTTCATGATCGTCGAGAATCATGTAGCTCGGTGTTCCCGCCATCAACTTTCTAATATGCGGCTGGGAAAAGGCGGTGCGGTATTTGAAAAGAATATCCTTTGGGTTCCGGTCCGGGGCGACAATATTCAAATCGTCTAGATAAACCTGGTCGCCGGTCATCACTACAGCACTGATCGGCGGGTCGGCCTGGGCCACGATACGGTTGATGCCAGCGAAAGTCCGGTCGCCCAGTTCAGGTCTGGACGGGACGCCGGCCGTCACCCGCAGGTAGCGGCAGGAACCCACGATATAGCTGCGCGGCGCACTGGTTTTGCTGGACGGCGTGCGCATCTGATAAATATCCCGAGGCCATTGCAGCGGCAGTTCCTGGACGGTTTCGATTGTATGAGTAGGGCTCAGGCGGCTGAACCAGCCGGCTTGGTATTCATAGACGGTATCGGCCTGAAGGTTCTTCAATACGATGACATCGGACATGTCGCGGTAAGCATGCAACTGAACAAAGTGTCCTTTCGACCAGATTGAATCTCCCTGGCGCCGGTAACGGATGGCGGCGAATACCAGGCTGTTCTTATCGTTATCCCCTCGCAGGAATATCCGCGTGTGATGAGGTGTCGTGTGGCCGACAATAGGGCCAACAGTGGGTTTGAACATCATTCGAGTCCATTCGAAGTTAAAGTTTTTTTAGGTAAGTAGTTAATGGCTTCCCTGAACTCATCCTAAAGCGATGCATGGGATAAATATTGATAGGAGAGGGGGCGTGTGTTGTGAGAAACGTCCAATAGATGACGTAGTCATCTAGGTGAAGTGCAGTAGGAAAGTTGGGCCCTGGAACGGGCTGCTCTGCAAGTTCGACTTTATTTCAGGCAAAAAAAAGCCCCGCCAAACGGGCGGGGTTGAGGTACGAGCGTGGCGCTCGGAAAACAGCGGTCCGAAGGGCCCTCCGTGAGGAGGGCCGCCCGGTGTTACAGCAAGATGGTACGGATGTCGCCCAGCAGGTCGCTCAGACGCTTGGTGAAGCGTGCAGCGGCGGCGCCGTTGATCACACGGTGATCGTAGGACAGCGACAGTGGCAGCATCAGCTTCGGCTGGAAGGCTTTACCGTCCCAGACGGGCTGGATGGTGGCTTTGGAGACCCCCAGGATCGCCACTTCCGGCGCGTTGACGATCGGCGTGAAGCCGGTACCGCCAATGTGGCCGAGGCTGGAAATGGTGAAGCAGGCACCCTGCATGTCGTCGGCGGTGAGCTTTTTGCTCCGGGCTTTTTCGGCCAGGGCAGCGGCTTCGCCAGCCAGTTGCAGCAGGCTCTTCTGGTCGACGTTGCGGATGACCGGTACCAGCAGGCCTTCCGGGGTGTCGACGGCAAACCCGATGTGCACGTATTTCTTGCGAATGACAGCCTTGCCGCTTGGGGCCAGCGAGCTGTTGAAGTCCGGCAATTCCTTGAGCAGGTGCGCACAGGCCTTGAGCAGCAGTGGCAGCACGGTCAGCTTGACGCCAGCCTTCTCGGCCACGGCTTTCTGCGCGACGCGGAAAGCTTCCAGTTCGGTGATGTCGGCCTGGTCGAACTGAGTCACGTGCGGAATGTTCAGCCAGCTGCGATGCAGACTCGACGCGCCGATTTGCATCAGGCGAGTCATTGCCACTTCTTCGGTTTCGCCGAAGCGGCTGAAATCCACTGCCGGGATCGGCGGGATGCCCGCACCACCCGTGGCGCCTTCGGCCGGAGCGTTCTTGGCCTTCTGCATCATGGCCTTGACGTAAGTCTGCACGTCTTCTTTCAGCACGCGGCCGTGTGGGCCGCTTGGGCTGACGGCGGACAGCTCGACACCAAATTCACGGGCCAGCTGACGCACCGCAGGGCCGGCATGCACCTTGGCACCGCTGGGTGCAGGTGTGGCGGCAGGAGCAGGAGCTGTCTCGGCCTTGGCGGCAGGCGCGGCAGCCGGAGTCGGAGCTGGAGCTGGAGCGGCTTCGGCCTTGGCGGCAGGCGCAGCAGCCTGGGCTGGGGCAGCAGGTGCCGCAGCACCGGCCACTTTCAGCTTCAGGATCAGGTCGCCGGTGCCCACTTCGTCTTCCAGCTTGATCTCGACGCTTTCCACCACGCCGGCGGCCGGCGACGGGATTTCCATGCTGGCTTTGTCGGATTCCAGGGTGATCAGCGACTGGTCGGCTTCGACGGTGTCGCCGACCTTGACCAGCACTTCGATGATCTTGGCCTTGCCCGAGGAGCCAATGTCCGGCACATGAATGTCCTGGACCGTGGCAGCGGCAGGCGCGGCGGCAGGGGCGGGAGCCGCCTCGGCAACCGGTGCGGCGGCAGGCTTTTCAGCCGCCGCCGGGGCAGCAGGAGCCGCCTCAGGCGCGGCAGCGGCGCCCTCGACTTCCAGCTCCAGCAGTTCGTCGCCTTCTTTCAGGCGATCGCCCAGCTTCACTTTCAGGCTTTTGACGATACCGGCCTTCGGCGCAGGCACTTCCATGCTGGCCTTGTCCGATTCAAGCGTCAGGATGCTCTGCTCGGCTTCGATACGGTCGCCGACCTTCACAAACAGTTCAATTACTTCACCTTCACCGCTGCCGATGTCAGGTACGCGAATGAGTTCGCTCACGGAAATTCTCCTCAGCAGTCCAGTGGGTTGCGTTTTTCCGGATCGATGCCGAACTTGACGATGGCCTCGGCCACCACCTTGGGTTCGATATCGCCACGGTCAGCCAGGGCTTCCAGGGCTGCCAACACAACGAACTTACGGTCGACTTCGAAGAAGTGACGCAGCTTCTTGCGGCTGTCGCTACGGCCGAAACCGTCGGTGCCCAGCACCTTGAATTCCTTGGAAGGAACCCACTGACGGATCTGCTCGGCGAACAGTTTCATGTAGTCGGTAGAGGCGATGACCGGACCTTTGCGGCCGTTCAGGCATTCTTCGACGTAGCTCAGTTTCGGCTTCTGGCCCGGGTGCAGACGGTTGCTGCGCTCCACGGCCAGGCCATCGCGACGCAGTTCGTTGAAGCTGGTAACGCTCCACACGTCAGCGCCGACGTTGAACTCTTCACGCAGGATCTTCGCTGCTTCACGCACTTCGCGCAGGATGGTGCCGGAGCCCATCAGCTGGACGTGGTGCGCCGCTTCGCGGGTGTCTTCTTCGAGCAGGTACATGCCCTTGATGATGCCTTCCTCCACGCCGGCCGGCATGGCTGGCTGCTGGTAGGATTCGTTCATCACGGTGATGTAGTAGAAGACGTCCTGTTGCTCTTCGGTCATCTTCTTCATGCCGTCCTGGATGATCACCGCCAGCTCGTAGCCGTAGGTTGGATCAAAGGTGCGGCAGTTCGGGATGGTGGCAGCCAGGATGTGGCTGTGACCGTCTTCGTGTTGCAGGCCTTCGCCGTTGAGCGTGGTCCGGCCGGCGGTACCGCCGATCAGGAAGCCACGGGTCCGGCTGTCGCCAGCGGCCCAGGCCAGGTCGCCGATACGCTGGAAACCGAACATCGAATAGAAGATGTAGAACGGCAGCATCGGCTGGTTGTGGCTGGAGTACGAAGTACCGGCAGCGATGAAGGAGCTCATGGCGCCTGCTTCGTTGATGCCTTCTTCGAGGATCTGGCCCTTCTTGTCTTCCTTGTAGAACATCACCTGGTCTTTATCGACTGGCTCGTAGAGCTGGCCGACGGAGGAGTAGATGCCCAACTGACGGAACATGCCTTCCATACCGAAGGTACGGGCTTCGTCCGGGATGATTGGAACGATGCGCGGGCCGATTTCCTTGTCCTTGACCAATTGCGCGAGGATCCGCACGAAGGCCATGGTGGTGGAAATCTCACGGTCGCCCGAGCCGTCAAGGATGGCCTTGAGGGTATCGAGCGATGGGGTCGGCACGCTGAAGCTCTGGGCGCGGCGCTGGGGCACGAAACCACCCAGTGCGGTGCGACGCTCGCTCAGGTAGCGGGCTTCGGCGCTGTTGGGCTCCGGCTTGAAGAACGGCAGGTTTTCCAGTTCCTCG
Organism: Pseudomonas sp. FG-3G; assembly: GCF_901007645.1. Taxonomy (NCBI): domain Bacteria; kingdom Pseudomonadati; phylum Pseudomonadota; class Gammaproteobacteria; order Pseudomonadales; family Pseudomonadaceae; genus Pseudomonas; species Pseudomonas sp. FG-3G. Next base: position 38,563 of record NZ_CAAKGZ010000012.1, on the reverse strand, counting down.
TCCTTGACCGGGATGTCGAAGCGGTCGCGGAACAACTTCAGGCTGTCGACGTCGACTTTCTTGGTGTTGTGCGCAGTGTTTTTCGCTTCGCCGGCACCGGTGCCATAACCCTTGATGGTCTTGGCCAGGATGACGGTCGGTTGTTCCTTGTGGTTGACTGCTTCGTGGTACGCCGCGTAGACCTTGTACGGGTCGTGGCCGCCACGGTTGAGCTTCCAGATCTCGTCGTCGGACAGATCGGCAACCATTGCCTTGAGTTCAGGCGTGTTGAAGAAGTGCTCACGGACGAACGCGCCGTCCTTGGCCTTGTAGTTCTGGTATTCGCCGTCGATGACTTCGTCCATGCGGCGCTGCAGGATGCCGTCGACGTCCTTGGCCAGCAGTGGGTCCCAGAAACGGCCCCAGATGACTTTGGTCACATTCCACTGGGCGCCACGGAACACGCCTTCGAGTTCCTGGATGATCTTGCCGTTGCCGCGAACCGGGCCGTCGAGGCGCTGCAGGTTGCAGTTGATGACGAAGATCAGGTTGTCCAGTTTCTCGCGGCCAGCCAGGGAGATTGCGCCCAGGGATTCCGGCTCGTCGCACTCGCCGTCGCCCAGGAAGCACCAGACTTTCTGCTTGCCTTCGGGAATGAAGCCGCGGGCTTCCAGGTACTTCATGAAACGCGCCTGGTAGATGGCCTGGATCGGGCCCAGACCCATGGATACCGTCGGGAACTGCCAGAAATCAGGCATCAGCCAAGGGTGCGGGTAGGACGACAGGCCCTGACCATCCACTTCCTGGCGGAAGTTGTTCATCTGCTCTTCGCTGATGCGGCCTTCCATGAATGCACGGGCGTAAACGCCTGGCGAGGTGTGGCCCTGGAAGTAGATCAGGTCGCCGCCGTGTTCGTCGGTCGGGGCCTGGAAGAAATAGTTGAAGCCGATGTCGTACAAGGTTGCGCTGGAGGCGAAGCTGGAGATGTGACCGCCCAGGTCAGAATCTTTCAGGTTCGTACGCATCACCATGGCCATCGCGTTCCAGCGTACCAGCGAGCGAATGCGGCGTTCCATGAACAGGTCGCCGGGCATGCGTGCTTCGTGGGTAACGGGGATTGTGTTGCGGTATGGCGTGGTGATGGCGTAAGGCAATTGCGAACCGCTGCGGGTTGCGAGTTCGCCCATACGGGTCATCAGATAGTGAGCACGGTCTTCGCCTTCTTTGTCGAGAACCGATTCCAGGGCGTCCAGCCATTCCTGGGTTTCGACGGGATCGAGGTCTTGCATGGCTTGCTCCAGGGCGGAAAGGCTACCAGAATCGGTTGCCTGAGTTTGCGACTGGCCTTGTGGGCAGACGGTATAAATTCTTGGATTGCCGAAGGTTGTTTCGGCGGCGTGTAGTTTTACTACAAATCGTCGGCCGTTTCAGCCTTTCGAATGTATAGACGAGTAGTAAAACTACACATGAGCGGCTTATGGCCCCTCGTTTCGTTGTGAGAATAATCGTTACTGTTGGTCGTTAGCCAACTCGTACAGGTAAAAACTTGATGTCGGCTGCCAATAAAATCAGATTTTCAGCTATTTATCATCTTTGTTCGACAGTCGATCAGGTAGTGGCAGTTGAAAAAACACTACATCCAGCCTTTCCCCGCGCCGATCAAGGATAGACCATGAGCCTGCCCCCGCTTACCGAAGTTCCGGCAATTCTCCAGTCATTGGTCAGTCGTGCCGAGCAGTCGTTCCGTGCGGCGGTCGCTTCCCTGGACGACGACCATGGGCTGTCCACCTGGGCGCCCGGACGCTGGAGCGAGTTCAACCGTGTCGCCGCCGCCAGTGATTTTTTTATCGAGCAGAGTGTTCGTGACCCCTCGATGTTGCTGGAACTGGTGCGCAGCGGCGAACTGGATCGCCACCTGGCTCCCGGCGAAATGTGCGCTCAGATTGGCGCAGCCGTCCAGGCCGCCGAGACTGAAGACGAACTGGGTCGCATCCTGCGTCGCCAGCGCAGCCGCCAACAGGTGCGGATCATCTGGCGCGACCTGACCCGCCAGGCCGACCTAGTCCAGACCTGTCGCGATCTCTCCGACATGGCCGATACCTGCATCGACCAGGCCTATCAATGGCTGTACCAGCGCCATAGTCAGCAATTCGGTACGCCTACCGGGCGGCGCAGCGGTGAACCGCAGCACATGGTCATTCTGGGCATGGGCAAGCTTGGCGCGGTGGAACTGAACCTGTCGTCGGACATCGATCTGATTTTTGCCTACCCCGAGGGCGGCGAGACCGTTGGCGCCAAGCGGGCACTGGATAACCAGGAGTTTTTCATTCGTGTGGGGCAGCGCCTGATCAAGGCCCTGGACCCGATGACCGTCGACGGCTTCGTATTCCGCGTCGACATGCGCCTGCGCCCCTATGGTTCGGCCGGAGCGCTGGTGCTGAGTTTCAACGCGCTGGAGCAGTATTACCAGGATCAGGGCCGTGACTGGGAACGCTACGCGATGATCAAGGCGCGGGTGGTGGCGGGTGACCAGGTGGCCGGCGCGCAACTGCTCGACATGCTGCGTCCGTTCGTTTATCGCCGTTATCTGGATTTTTCCGCCATCGAAGCGCTGCGCACCATGAAGCAGTTGATCCAGCAGGAGGTGCGGCGCAAGGGCATGGCCGACAACATCAAGCTGGGTTCGGGCGGCATCCGCGAGGTGGAGTTCATTGCCCAGGCGTTCCAGTTGATCCATGGCGGTCGTGACTTGAGTTTGCAGCAGCGCCCGTTGTTGAAAGTGCTGGCGACCCTGGAAGGCCAGGGTTATCTGCCGGCCAAGGTGGTCGATGAGCTGCGCCAGGGTTATGAATTCTTGCGTTACACCGAACACGCGATCCAGGCCATCGCCGACCGCCAGACCCAGATGCTGCCGGACACCCCGCAGGATAAGGCGCGCATTGCGTTCATGCTGGGTTTTGCCGACTGGGCGGCCTTCCATGAGCAATTGATGTACTGGCGCGGTCGCGTAGCCTGGCACTTCGGCCAGGTCATCGCCGACCCGGATGAAGAGCAGGACGGCGAAAGCGAAGTGACGGTGGGCGGCGAATGGTTGCCGCTGTGGGAAGACAGCCAGGATGAAGGGGCGGCGTGTCGTCAACTGGAGGAGGGCGGCTTCGCCGACGCACCCAAGGCGCTCAAAGCCCTGGCCGCCCTGCGCGGCAGTGCGCAATTGCGCGCCATGCAGCGTCTGGGGCGCGAGCGTCTGGATGCATTCATTCCGCGCCTGTTGGCCCAGGCGGTGGAGCATGCCAATCCGGACCTGGTGCTTGAGCGCGTATTGCCGCTGGTGGAAGCCGTGGCGCGCCGATCGGCCTATCTGGTGCTGCTGACGGAAAATCCCGGTGCCCTGCGACGCCTGCTGACACTGTGCGCGGCGAGCCCGTGGATTGCCGAGCAGATCACCCGCTTTCCCCTGTTGCTCGATGAATTGCTCAACGAGGGGCGACTTTTCAAGCCGCCCCTGGCGCCGGAACTGGCGGCGGAGTTGCGTGAACGCCTGACGCGCATCCCCGAGGATGATCTCGAGCAGCAGATGGAGGCGTTGCGGCATTTCAAGCTCGCGCATCGTTTGCGGGTGGCCGCCTCGGAAATTGCCGGCAGCCTGCCGTTGATGAAAGTCAGCGATTACCTGACCTGGCTCGCCGAAGCAATTCTTGAACAAGTGCTGGCCCTGGCCTGGCGTCAGACCGTGGCCAAGTATGGCGTGCCGCTGCGCACTGACGGCAGCCTGTGCGATCCGGGCTTCATCATTGTCGGTTATGGGAAAGTCGGCGGTCTGGAATTGGGGCATGGTTCCGACCTGGATCTGGTGTTCATCCACGATGGCGATCCGCAGGCGGAAACCGATGGCCCGAAACCCATCGACGGCGCGCAGTTTTTCACCCGGCTCGGCCAGCGAATCATCCATTTGCTGACGGCCCAGACCAATTCTGGACAGCTCTACGAAGTGGACATGCGCTTGCGTCCGTCCGGGGCGTCGGGGTTGCTGGTCAGCTCCCTCGGGGCTTTTGCACGCTATCAGGAGAACGAGGCCTGGACTTGGGAGCATCAGGCTTTGGTGCGGGCTCGGGTGCTGGTGGGCAGCCAGGACGTGGGTCAGGCGTTCGAGAAAGTTCGTGCCCAGGTGCTGGGGCGCAAGCGTGATTTGTCGACGCTGCGCCAGGAAGTCAGCGAGATGCGCGCCAAGATGCGCGATAACCTCGGCAGCAAGGCCACCGCTGCCGGAACCGCAGCGAATGCCTTCGAAGCCACGGCGCCGTTCGACCTCAAGCAGGATGCCGGAGGTATCGTCGACATTGAATTTATGGTGCAATACGCGGCCCTGGCGTGGTCCGAGGAGCACCCGTCGCTGCTGCGCTACACCGATAACATCCGCATTCTGGAAGGGTTGCAGGACGTCGGGCTGATGCCGGTCGAAGACGCTACCCTGCTGCGCGAGGCCTACAAAGCCTACCGCTCAGCCGCCCACCGCCAGGCTCTACAGAAAGACGCCGGGGTGATTGCAGGCGACCAGTTTGTGGATGAGCGCAGGCAGGTGCTGCGAATCTGGCGAGAACTGGGGCTGAGCTGAAGATTTAAATGTGGGAGCGGGCTTGCTCGCGAAGGCGGAGTGTCAGGCGACATTGATGTTGGATGTGCCGGCCTCATCGCGAGCAGGCTCGCTCTCACAATGGATTTGTGGTGCTGCACCATACTTGAAGTAGATGAATTTCCCTGTGGGAGCGAGCCTGCTCGCGAAGGCGGAGTGTCAGGCGACATTGATGTTGGATGTGAGAGCCTCATCGCGAGCAGGCTCGCTCCCACAGTTGTAGAGTGACGGCAGCAGGCAACGTCCTAAGCCACAGTGATTGTCGAGGCGGGGAGGCGTAGGCCTCCCCGCATCGTTTTTGGAAGCCACATGAATATTCTGATCGTAGGGCCCAGTTGGGTCGGTGACATGGTGATGGCGCAGACACTGTTCCAGTGCCTCAAGCAGCGCCACCCACAGTGCGAAATCGACGTGTTGGCCCCCGAGTGGAGTCGGCCGATTCTTGAGCGCATGCCCCAGGTGCGCAAGGCCTTGAGCTTCCCGCTCGGCCACGGTGTGCTGGAGCTGGCGACCCGTCGACGCATCGGCAAGTCCCTGGCCGGTCAGTACGACCAGGCGATCCTGTTGCCCAATTCGTTGAAATCGGCACTGGTGCCGTTCTTCGCCAGTATCCCCAAACGTACCGGCTGGCGCGGCGAGTTCCGCTACGGCTTGCTCAATGACGTGCGCACGCTGGACAAAGAACGCTACCCGCTGATGATCGAGCGCTTCATGGCCCTGGCCTACGAGCCAGGTGCCGAGTTGCCCAAGCCGTATCCGCGCCCAAGTCTTGCGATCGACCCGGTGACCCGCGAAGCGGCGCTGGCCAAGTTCGGTCTGAGCCTGGACCGCCCGGTGCTGGCTCTCTGCCCAGGCGCCGAATTCGGTGAGTCCAAGCGCTGGCCGGCGGAGCATTACGCCCAGGTCGCCGAGACGAAGATTCGCGAAGGCTGGCAGGTCTGGTTGTTCGGTTCGAAAAACGATCATTCGGTGGGCGAGGACATCCGCTCGCGCCTGATCCCGGGCCTGCGGGAGGAGTCGGTGAACCTCAGCGGCGATACCTCCCTGGCCGAAGCCATCGACCTGTTGTCCTGCGCCGATTCGGTGGTGTCCAACGACTCCGGCCTGATGCACGTGGCCGCCGCCCTGAACCGGCCACTGGTGGCCGTGTACGGTTCCACTTCGCCGGGCTTTACGCCGCCGCTGGCCGAAAAAGTCGAAGTCGTACGCCTGGGCATCGAATGCAGCCCGTGCTTCGACCGCACCTGTCGCTTCGGTCATTACAACTGCCTGCGCCAGCTCATGCCGCCGTCGGTGAACGATGCCCTGGGGCGTTTGCAGGGCGCACCGGTGGAGGTTCAGTAACTTGCGGGTATTGCTGATCAAGACCTCTTCGCTGGGGGATGTGGTTCACACCCTGCCAGCGCTGACCGACGCGGCGCGGGCGATTCCCGGCATCAGGTTCGACTGGGTGGTGGAAGAAGGCTTTGCCGAAATTCCTACCTGGCATCCGGCGGTGGATACAGTCATTCCGGTGGCGATTCGTCGCTGGCGCAAGAACCTCTGGCAAACCATCAAAAGCGGCGAGTGGCGACGTTTCAAGCAAAGCGTGCGTGCCAAGAAGTACGATCTGGTGATCGACGCCCAAGGCCTGCTGAAAAGCGCCTGGCTGACCCGCTACGTCAAGGCCCCGGTGGCAGGCCTGGATAAAGAATCGGCCCGCGAACCCCTTGCAGCGCGCTTCTATTCCCGTCGCCTGGGCGTGGCTCGCGGTCAGCATGCGGTAGAGCGCGTGCGCCAGTTGTTTGCTGTGGCACTGGGTTATGACCTGCCCAAAACCATGGGCAGCTACGGCCTGAATGTCGATCGCCTGGTTGAATTGCCGCGCAGTTACCCTTACGTGGTGTTCCTGCACGGCACGACTTGGGAATCCAAGCACTGGCCTGAGCTCTACTGGCGTCAACTTGTTGAGCGCATGGGCCAGTTTGGCGTCGTGGTGAAGCTGCCATGGGGCAGCCCGCTGGAGAAAGCCCGGGCCGAGCGGATTGCCAATGGCCTGCGCAACGCCCTGGTATTGCCAAAGCTGAATCTGGGTGGGATGGGCAAGGTGTTGGCCGGCGCACAGGCCTGTGTGGCCGTGGACACCGGCCTTGGCCATCTGGCCGCGGCCCTGGATGTGCCGACCATTTCATTGCTCGGCCCCACCAACCCGGTGCTGACCGGTGCCTATGGCAAGGGGCAGATTCACCTCGCCAGTGATTTCCCTTGCGCGCCCTGCATGCAGAAACAATGCACTTATCCGCCGACCGCCGAAGATGCCCGTCGGTTTGACCTGAAACGCGAGCAGCCTCTGTGCTTCACGCGTCTGAATCCCGAGCGTGTTGCCAGCCACTTGAGCACGTTATTGGCTGAGGAGCCGCGCTGATGCAATTGGCTTTTGTCCTTTATAAATACTTCCCTTTCGGCGGCCTGCAGCGTGACTTCATGCGCATCGCCCTGGAATGCCAGCGGCGTGGTCACCAGATCCGCGTCTACACGCTGATCTGGGAAGGTGACGTCCCGCCGGGCTTCGAAGTGCTGGTGGCGCCGGTCAAGGCGCTGTTCAACCACCGTCGCAATGAGAAACTCAGTGCGTGGATGGAAAATGACCTGGCCAAGCGTCCGGTCGACCGTTTGATCGGCTTCAACAAAATGCCCGGCCTGGACGTGTATTACGCCGCTGACGGCTGCTTTGAAGACAAGGCGCAGAACCTGCGCAATTCGCTGTACCGGCGTTGGGGGCGTTACCGCCACTTTTCCGAGTACGAGCGAGCGGTATTCGCCAAGGATGCCAAGACCGAAATACTGATGATTTCCGAAGTGCAACAGCCTTTGTTCATCAAGCACTACGACACGCCGCTGGAGCGCTTTCACCTGCTGCCACCGGGCATCGCCCAGGATCGTCGCCGGCCCGCCGACGCCGATGAGGTTCGCGCCGCGTTTCGTGCCGAATTCGACCTGGCCGATGATGACCTGCTGCTGGTGCAGATCGGTTCCGGGTTCAAGACCAAGGGCGTGGATCGCAGCCTCAAGGCCCTGGCCGCGCTACCTTCGCAGCTTAAAAAACGCACCCGCCTGTTTGTAATCGGCCAGGACGACCCCAAAGTATTCCAATTGCAGAGCGCCGCGTTGGGGCTTGGTGACAACGTACGCTTCCTCAAGGGCCGCAGCGACATTCCGCGTTTCCTGCTGGGCGCCGACCTGTTGATCCACCCGGCGTACAACGAGAACACCGGCACCGTACTGCTTGAAGCGCTGGTGGCCGGCTTGCCGGTGCTGGTCAGCGCGGTGTGTGGTTACGCCCATTACATCGCCGAGGCCGACAGTGGCCTGGTCCTGGACGAGCCGTTCGAACAGGCGCAGCTCACCGAGTACCTGGGGCGTATGTTGGGTGACGCCGACGCACGCGCGGCCTGGAGCCGCAACGGTCTGGCCTTCGCCGAGACGGCCGACCTCTACAGCATGCCGCAGCACGCGGCCGATGTGATATTGGCGGAGCACGCACAATGAAATTGATGCTGGCCGAACCGTTCAAGAGCCTTTGGGCCGGACGCGATGCGTTCGCCGAAGTCGAGGCGCTCAAGGGCGAGGTCTATCGCGAACTGGAAGCCCGGCGCACCTTGCGCACGGAGGTGGATGGTCGTGGCTTTTTCGTGAAAATCCACCGTGGCATCGGTTGGCGCGAGATCTTCAAGAACCTGCTGACCGCCAAGTTGCCGGTACTGGGTGCGGGACAGGAATGGAAAGCCATCCAGCGCTTGCAGCAGGTCGGTGTGCCGACCATGACCGCCGTCGCCTATGGCGAGAAAGGCAGCAACCCGGCCGACCAGCATTCGTTCATCGTCACCGAAGAACTGGCGCCGACCGTCAGTCTCGAAGATCTCAGCATGGACTGGGTCAAGCAGCCGCCACAGCCGAAGCTCAAGCGAGCCCTGATCGCCGAAGTGGCGCGCATGACCGGCATGATGCATCGGGCCGGGGTCAACCATCGCGACTGCTACATCTGCCACTTTCTGCTGCACACCGATAAGCCCGTGACCGCCACGGATTTCAAACTTTCTGTGATTGACCTGCACCGTGCGCAGATCCGTCCGGCCATCCCCCTTCGTTGGCGCAACAAGGACCTGGCGGCGCTGTATTTCTCTGCACTGGACATCGGTCTGACCCGGCGTGACAAGTTGCGCTTCCTCAAGGGCTATTTCCAGCAGCCGCTACGGCGGATCCTGGCCGAAGAAGCTTCGCTGCTGACCTGGCTCGAAGGCAAAGCCAACCGGCTTTATGCGCGCAAGCTGCGGTACGGGGGCGCGCTCTGATGTCGGGTTGGGTACTGGAGCCTTCCTACGCTGAGCTGGCAGAGGATTTCGGCAGTCTTGATGCAGTGTTCGCCCTAGAGGGCGAGCGTCTGACGCGGGACCCGCTGTCCGAGGTGATTCGGGTACAGCGCAGCGGCGTGAATTACTATGTCAAGCGCTACACCGGGGCCGGCAAGGGGCTGCGGCGATACTTGGGTAAGCCGCGGGTCAAGTCCGAATGGCAGAACCTCAAGCGCTTCGCCAAGTGGGGCATCCCCACTGCCGAAGTCGTGGCCTGGGGGCTGGAGCGACGTGGCGCAGCCTATGACCGTGGCGCGATGATCACGCGCGAGCTGCCGGGCACCGAAGACCTCTCGGCATTGGCAAGGCGTCACGATCCAAGGCTGGCCAATCGTGCCTGGGTCGACGGGGTGAGTCGGCAACTGGCCGGCTATACCCGAACCATGCACGAAAATCGTTTTACCCATAACGATCTGAAATGGCGCAACTTGCTGATCGACGAGCAGTCACGGCTGTTCTTTATCGATTGCCCCAACGGCGATTTCTGGCGCGGTTTCTGGCTCAACTATCGCATCACCAAAGACCTGGCGTGCCTGGACAAGGTGGCCAAGTATCATTTGTCAGCCACTCAGCGCCTGCGTTTTTACCTGCAGTATCGCCAGCGTAACCGGCTCGATGCGTGTGACAAGAAGCGCATCCGTCACGTGGTGAGATTTTTCGAGGGGCGTGAATGACTGATTTTCTGGCGACTGAAGACCAGTCATTGTTGCAACGCCACGGCCTGGATAGCTTCGAAGCCCTTTGGGACCTGCAATTGGATGCGGTGGATGAACCCAACACCGCGGGCGGCGGTTGGAGCAGTGTCTTCCGGCTGGAACTGGAAGGGCGGGGTTATTACCTCAAGCGCCAGAGTAATTACCTCACCAGGACGTGGTCCCACCCCTTCGGCGAGCCCAGCTTTTACCGGGAGTTTCGCAACATCAGGCGTTACCGCCAACTGGGGATTCCGGCCCTGCAAGCGGTGTTCTATGGTCAGCGCAACGTGGGCGGGGAGGTGCGGGCGATTCTGCTGACGCGTGCCCTGGACGGTTGGGATGACCTGGATTCATTGCTGCAACGCTGGTCCAGCCTGGCGGCGACGCAACGCGCCACCGTCCTGCAGGCTTGCGGGCAGTTGGCGCGACGCCTGCACGGCATGCGCCAGGTCCATGGTTGCTTCTACCCCAAGCACATTTTTTTGCAAGCCACCGCCAGTGGCTATCAGGCGCAGTTGATCGACCTCGAAAAGACCCGGCCGCTATTGTTCGGTCAGCGGGATCGAATCAAGGACCTGGAGCCCTTGCTGCGTCGCGCGCGAGCCTGGAGTGACGACGATGTGCGCCAGATGCTCTGCACCTACCTGGATCAACCGCTCAAGAGTGCACTGGTTGACCGCTGGATGACTCGTCTGACCGCCCGGCGCAGCCATAAGGAGGCTCGTTGATGCATTTATCCGAATTGAAGAACGCCGGCCGCAGCCCCAACCTGCCTTTGAGCCTGGAGCTGGCGGACGCCGCCGGCCCGGCGCAATTGCAGCTGCTTTCCCTGTTGCGTGTGTTGCCGGGACAGCGCTACGTCGGTGCTGGCGTCTGGCGCGGCCGTCCGGTGTTGGCCAAGTTGCTGGTCGGCAGCAAAGCGGGCAGGCACTTTCACCGCGAACGGCAAGGCGTGCGGCTGCTGGCCGAGCAGGGGCTGACTACGCCGCTGTTGCTGGCCGATGGCCTGAAAGAAGGCGAGGGTGGTTGGCTGCTGTTCGAATTGCTCGAGGGGGCCGAAAGCCTCGGGGACGCCTGGAAACAGGTCGAGGGCCTGCCATTGCTCGCCGACGAACAAACGGCGGTACTGGCCGAGGCGTTGGGAGCGATTGCGCAGCTGCACAGCAAAGGCCTGTGGCAGGAAGATCTGCACCTGGACAATCTGTTGCGTCACGGCGGCAAACTCTATTTGATTGACGGCGCCGGCATCCGCGCCGAAACCCCGGGCCAGCCATTGTCGCGCAACAAAGTGCTCGAAAACCTGGGGGTGTTTTTCGCCCAGTTGCCCAAATCCCTCGAGCCTTTCAACGAAGAGTTGTTGGTGCATTACCTGCTGGGCAACGCCGAGCACGCATTGCCCATGGAGGCGCTGCAAAAACAGATCGACAAGGTGTACGCCTGGCGCCTGAATGACTTTCTGGAAAAAGTCGGGCGTGAGTGCAGTCTGTTCAGCGTGCAGCGTGGTCCGTTCGGTTTGCGGGCGATTCGTCGTGATGAAGAGGCGGTCATGGCGCCGGTACTGGAGCAGGCCGATGCCTTGCTTGACCAAGGCCACTTATACAAGACCGGTGGGTCGGCGAGCGTGGGTAAAGTCGATGTGGACGGGCGCTCCGTGTTGATCAAGCGCTACAACATCAAAAACTTCGCCCACTGGCTCAAGCGCTTCTGGCGTCCGAGCCGCGCCTGGCATGCCTGGCGCGAAGGTCATCGCCTGACGTTCCTCGGTATCGCCACGCCCAAGCCGCTGGCGCTGCTGGAAAAGCGTTTTCTGTGGCTGCGTCGCGGCGCCTACCTGGTGACCGAGCACCTGTCGGGGCCTGACATCATCGAACGCCTGGCCCCTTACGTCGAAAACGGCGCCGCTCCCGAGCCTGAGTTGCTGGCGCTGGACCGGTTGTTCGCCGGCCTGATCCGCGAGCGTATCAGTCACGGCGATTTCAAGGGCCACAACCTGCTCTGGCAGGACGATCGCTGGGTGCTGATCGACCTGGACTCCATGTGCCAGCACCGCAGCCTCTCCAGCTTCACCCCCGCCTATGCCAGGGATCGTGCGCGGTTTATGCGCAACTGGCCGCAAGACAGTGCGTTGTATCAGGTGATTGATCAGCGGTTGCCCAAAAGTTTTTGAAGGGTGCCCCGATAGCTGCTTCGGCACGTCCCCTGTGTAGGAACTGCTGAAGGCTGCGATCTTTGTTTTACCCCTTGAGGTTCAAGGGAAAGATCAAAATCAAAAGATCGCAGCTTCGGCAGCTCCTACGAGGCTTGCCAACGCTTTTAAGCTATAATCCCGCCCTTTAGCTGCCCCGCGCCCCGGCGTGCGGCACATCTTTTTTCGAGGCGTTTGTCGCCTCGCATGCAGACATTAAGAGGCTAGACCCCTGTGGCATTGACGATTCTTGGCCTGTCCGGCGCCCTTAGCCATGATCCCTCCGCAGCGCTGTACATCGACGGCAAGCTGATCGCGGCGGCCGAGGAAGAGCGCTTCGTACGCGATAAACATGCAAAGAACCGCATGCCCTACGAGTCGGCGAAGTTCTGTCTGGAACAGGCCGGCATCAAGCCGTCCGACGTCGACGTGGTGGCAATCCCGTTCGCCCCGATCAGCCTGTTCGGCGAAGCGCGCTGGCATTACGCCAAGCGTTACTGGTACGCCCCGGATCGCGCCCTCGATGCGATCCTGATGGGCAACCGTCGCTACAAGCGCTATCGCCGCAAGATTGTCTGGTGCCTGGAGCAGCTGGGTTTTGATCCGAAAAAGATCAAGATCGAGCCGGTCGAGCACCATCTGGCCCACGCCTCCAGTGCGTACCACTGCTCGGGCTTCCAGGAGAAAACCGCGATCCTGGGCATCGACGGCAAGGGTGAATACGCCACGACCTTCTTCGGCTACGGCGAAAACGGCAAGATCCACAAGATCAAGGAATTCTTCGACCCGGACTCCCTCGGCGGCCTGTATGGCGCGATCACCGAGTTCCTGGGTTTCGAGATGCTCGACGGTGAGTTCAAGGTCATGGGCATGGCGCCTTACGGCGATGCCAGCAAGTACGACTTCTCGCGCCTGGCCTCGTTTGAAAACGGCGAACTGGTGATCAATACCGACTACGCCAACGTGATCGGCCTGCGTCGATATAAAGAGAAGGGCAAAGGCTTCTACTTCTCGCCGAAGCTGATCGAATGGCTCGGCCCGAAACGTGAAGGCGACATCGCCGACGAGCCGTACATCCACTACGCGGCCAGCATGCAGGCGCTGTTCGAGAAACTTGCGCTGCAGATGATCGACCACTATCTGGGCGACGTGCTCAAGGAAACCGGCAAGCTGGCGTTCGCCGGTGGCTGTGCGTTGAACGTCAAGCTGAATCAGAAAATCATCGCCCGTGACGACGTCAAGGAACTGTTCGTGCAACCGGCTTCCGGCGACGCCGGCACCGCCGTGGGGGCGGCAGCTTATGTGTCCCACGCCCGTGGCGTGCCGGTGGAGAAGATGGAACACGTCTACCTCGGCCCGGCCTACAGCAACGAAGACGTCATCGCCGCCTGCGCCCGCCATCCGAGCAAGCCTGCGTGGCGCAAGATCGACAACACCCCTGAGCGCATCGCCAAGATCATGGTCGACGGCAACCCGGTGGCCTGGTTCCAGGGGCGCATGGAGTTTGGCCCGCGTGCCTTGGGCGGTCGCTCGATCATCGGTTGCCCGAGCGCCAGCGGCGTGGCCGATCGCATCAACGAACAGATCAAGTTCCGCGAGCGCTGGAGGCCTTTCTGCCCGTCGATGCTCGACACGGTCGCACCGCAGATGATCAAGGTCGATCACCCCGCGCCGTTCATGACGTTCACCTTCGAAGTGGCTGAAGAGTGGAAAACCCGCGTGCCGGAAGTCGTCCACGAAGACGGCACATCCCGGGCCCAGGTACTCAAGCGTGAATACAACCCACGCTATTACGACATGATGAAGGCTCTGGAAGTACTGACCGGCAACGGCGTGTCCCTGAACACCTCACTCAACCGCCGTGGCGAACCGATGATCTGCTCGCCTACGGACGCTCTGAACATGTTCTTTGGCTCTGACCTGCAATACCTGATCATGGAGGATATTCTGGTGGTCAAAGAGGGGGTGGATGTTTATGACTGAAGTTTTGATCAGTGTCGTCATTCCTGCTTATAACTACGCCGATACCTTGCCTCGTGCGGTGAACTCGGTGGTGGGGCAACTGCGCGATGCTCAGGCGGAGTTGCTGGTGATCGATGATGGCTCCACTGATGCAACGCCACAAGTCCTGGAACAACTCCAAGTTGAGCATGCCGGTTGCTTTCGGGTTTTGCGCAAGCCCAACGGTGGTTTGTCCTCGGTACGTAATCGTGGGATCGAGGAGGCTCGTGGGCCATATCTGATTTTCCTTGATGCCGACGATGAGATGGCGCCTGGTGCTTTGGCTGCGTTGACTCGGCATATCTCCAGCAATCCCACCAGCCGCATGATTATCGGTGGTCACTGGTCGATATTCGCTGATGGTCGTCGTGTCCTGCACGCCGTACAACCCTTGCCCGCCACCCCGCGTGAGCGCGTACGTGGTTATCTGTTGGACAAGACGGTATCGCTGTCCAACGGTGCCTGTGCAATGCATCGAGAAGTATTCGGGCCAGGCAACTACCCGGAGCATTTGCGCTGTGTCGAAGATATTCCGGTGTTTGCTCAGGTGCTTGCGGGTTTCCCATGCAGTGTGCTCGATGCGCCACTGGCGCTGATCCACAAGCATGACGACAGCATGCGTCATGACCTCAAGCAAGCCCTGGCGGCTGGCGTGGGGATGGTTGACGAGGTTTTTTCTCCGGCGCGTCAGCCGCAGTTGCAGGATCTGCGCCGGGCTTTCCTTGCTCAACGCTGCCTGTCGCTGTTCCGCGCTTGCTACAGCGCTGGTGATTATGTCAACGCCAAGGCTTTTTATATTCAAGCCGTGCGTACTGATGTTCGCTCGCTCACGCGCTGGACTTATACGCGCAAGGCTATTCGGTCGCTTTTCAAGTGAGCTCGCCTTTCACCGGTGAAAGTGTGATCCAGGGCCAAGAGAGCTGGGCACAGAAAGCGCGTGAGCTGGACCGGTATCGCTGGAAACTGCTGCGCCAGCGGCATGGTCGCTTCGCCAGCTTGCTACGGTTGGTTCGTGATGCGCTGGTGGAGTTCGTGATCGGCATTCGCGCAAGGGTTTGTTTGAGCGATTCGGTTGTCGCCATGCCCTGTGAGGTGTTGTTGCTGCATTCGGCGCCGAAATCCATGGCGTTGCAGCGCAAGAATATTCTGATCGAGGCTCTGCGTAGCCGGGGGCTTCTTCTGGCGGAGGCAGCGTTACGCTCACCGTCGGATGCCTGTGCCCGACGCATGCTCATGGCGCCGCCGCAGTCTGTACCGTTACGTTATTTGGCATACGCTGCCCATGCCCAGTGGCTGGTGATGACGTATTCACCCAAGTTACTGATCAATGAACGCAATGGTAGTCTTCATGCTCCGTTCTTGCGTTTGGCGCTTGCTGCGCGTGGGGCTCGACTGCTACAACTGGCTCATGCCACAACCTTGGAATCTTCAGGGCGACTGGGGATGAACGACTACGACTATTATGGTGTTTTTGGTCGTAGCTCGCTGGTTGCATTGCAAGAGCGAAGATTGCGGTTCGGTGAGTCGACGGTGGTGTTGGTCGGTTCTTACCTTGCTGACGAAACTTATGATCTGCCGGGCGCTGATCCGGCTCTTAAAACGTTATTGATTCTGGGGGTTGGTCCTGACCGAGAAAAAGAATCGGGTTATCAGGACACCTATCGGTTACTGCGTGATTGGGCCGGACAAAATCCGGACTATCGTTTGCTGTTCAAGCGCCACCCTCGCAGCAAGGCGAGATTCTGGGGTGATGCCGCTGCGCAGTTTACCAATATCGAGTTGCTGGATAGCCAGTGTTCGTTGGCTCAGGCTTTGGCGCAGGCCAGTGTCGTCATTAACATCATGTCCAACGCTGGCATTGAGGCGGGTCTGGCGGGCCGACCAGTGATTCACGTGAATGCCGGCAGCGATGTGGATATTTTCTCTCATTCGTTATTTTTCGGGCCTCAAGTGAGCGATGGGCAGGGGCTTTCCCGGCAACTGAAAGCGCTTGAGCAGGATTACCAAGCGCATTCGGCCCAAGCCCGGCGCTTTGCCGATTATCATTTGGTACACGGTTCCCAAGGACTGCTGAAGACCACCCAGCTGGTTGATGACCTGCTTCGCGGCTCCGATCCTGCGTGCAACTTCGAAACCTTCAAGTTAGCCGCCGCTGGCTGACGTCGGCGGCTGGGGGCTCAGGGGTTGAGCACCTGGTTCAGTTCACGCTCGCTGCAGACGTGTTGATTGTTCAGGTAGTGCTCAAGAAATTGGTTGTCCTTAAGCAGCCATTCGCGGTCTTGGCGATAGCGCAATATATGTTTGAAGTTGCGTAGGCGAAGGCCTTTGCGCAGAGGCTTGCATTGAGAGCGCAGGTCTGCGACATCGATCAGTCCAAGCGTGTTGTGGGGCGTCAATACCACGTTGCCCAGATGTGCGGAGCGAAAGTAGATGCCGGTTTCATGTAGGCCGGCAATGAATTCGCCCAGCCGTGCGCGAAGATCATCATTCCCCTCGACGCCGAGTAACTGACGCAGGGTTCGCCCAGGCAATGGGTCGTAATGCACTGCATCGCGCTCGATACTGGGGATGCGATAAATCCGGCGAATTTTCGGACACTCGATTTTTCGTTCCTGCAGTGCTCTGCAGTTGTCGGCGAAGCGCTTGGCGTAGGGTGCCCAGAGGGCAGAGGTCAGCAGGCGTTTACGGCGAAATAGCTTGAGTATCGATCCATCGGCAAGACGCAGAACTTTGTCCCCTTTGCCGTCGGCTTCGAGAACGTCAGCGTCTTCGCGCATGTTGAGGTAAGAAGTGTGATCGAGCGTTTGCATCAAGGCTCCAAGGCATGCCCGTGGTGGGCAGCCGGGTATGTTACCGCAGTGTGCATGCTGCAAAAAACCGCTGTGGTATAGTCGTGCCAATTTTCAGGAGGTGCATGCCCCTGTTTGCGCGGGCTGCCCGGGCATTGCCACCGACTAGTTATCTTTTGATTCATGTTGGCAGTCTCCTATGCGCGGGCCGTTGAATAGCGGGATGTTAATGTCTGCGGACTGGTCGCACGGCGGTTATGAAACACTTTGGTAGGTGAATGCGGCCTACTTTCTGGACACCCTATGACGAAAATGCTGTTCATTTCCCTGGCCAAGCATCAGGGGCTTTATTTCAATCGATTGCTTAATGAGACCGAGCTACAAGGTACAGTCGTTACTCCTTCAGAGATGCCCTGGCCAAGATCCTTACGAGTATCCAGGGTGCTTTCGCGAATCGACAGCCCAAATCTGATCGAAAGAAAATGCGAGGAACGGCGCGTCAAGAATAAGAGCACCGGTCGCTTGTATCGCTTATTGTTACGTCTGGAACTCCTCTGGGTTGCGTTGCGTGTCCAGGCCCTGCTCGACCGCGAGCGTCCCGATGTGCTGGTATTCTGGAATGGGGGACATCGATACTGCCAACTGTTAATGGCGTTGGCTGCGCCTGGGTGTAAGACGTTCTTCTTCGAGAATGGCTTGTTACCCGACACCACGACCGTTGACCCCCAGGGTGTGAATTTCCTGAACGCCGTTCCGCGTGAGGTCGATTTTTATCTCAATTATCCTTATCCCGTGCCTGACCATCAGGCGGCGCCTGTCCTGATTCCTCGTAAGCCCCGTGCCAGCGGTCCTCCCCCAATAGTATTACCTGAGCAATTCGTCTTTATTCCGTTTCAGGATGACCGCGATAGTCAGGTTCGGTTGTTTTCTCCTTGGGTTCGGAACATGCGGGAGATGTTTGCCCTGGGTGAGCGCCTGGCCGACGAGACCGGTTTGACAGTGGTCTTCAAAGAACATCCATCCAGCCGCCAGCACTATCCAGATTTGCATGAACGCACTCACGCTCGTCTGTTGTTCGCCAATGGCAACTCCACCCAGCAATTGATCGAGGCCAGTCAGTTTGTGGTCACGCTGAACTCAACGGTGGGCCTTGAGGCTTTGCTTTTGGGTAAGCCGGTGCTGACCTTGGGCCAGGCGTTCTTCAATATCGAGGGGTTGGTGATGCACGCCGATAATGCCGAGCAGCTAATGGGGCTGGCGCGCGCGTTTGCGCAATGGCCGCTCAACGATCAGTTGAGACGCAACTTCCTTCACTACCTCTCTGAACACTATTGCATCAAGGGCGGCTGGAAAAATGCCGACAACGCCCAGTTGCAGCGGGTCGCTAACAGAATGCTGGGGAAAACCGAGTGCTAGCAGCAGTGAGAAGGCTCATCGACAAAGATGTACTGACGTTGTGGGCATCGACCGGATTTCTGATACTGCTGTGTGGAGCATGGGTACTACCGAGTAACAAGCTTTATCACCAGAGTTTGATTTTCCTATTGTGGCTACCCGCCTTGTTGGCGCTGTTTCGTCGGGATTTTCGCTCATTGCTCAGGCAGCCGGAATGTCTGCTCTTCATCCTGTTTGTGGCCTGGACCCTACTGGTATTGGCGCTGCAGGGGGGGGATGACGTCTTCGGCAAGAGCAAGGTGACACTTTACGCTGCGCTAACTCTGCTGGGCGTATTATTGGCTGCACAGAACAGTAAGTGGCGGTTCGAGTCCATGCTGCTGTACGCATCGATTGTCGGAGGTTTTTTTGCAGCGGCTTCGTGGGTCTACTTCTATCAACTGTCCGTCAAGCCATTCAACGCTCGGGTGATTGCCATAGGCTTGTGGGACGCAGCGATCATGGCTGCGCATGCAGTGGGGGCCTTGGCGATTATTGGCGCCTTCACGTTTCAGACCAAACGGTTCAGCCCCCGCGTAATGGTGTTGTTGCTGATTCCGGCCCTGGGGTATGCCCTGTTCCTTGGCTTCAGTCAGACGCGCGGTGTGTGGATCGGTTTGTTGGCCTGTCTACTTGTAATGGGGGCGGCGCGACCGTCACGCTTGTGGGCCGCCTTGATCTTTCTGGTAATCCTGGGGGTGGCATCTGTTGCTCTGTACAAGCCACAGATCCTTCTCCAGCGTGGTGTTTCCTTTCGTCCGGAGCTATGGAGCGGCGGCGTTCAATTGCTACTGGAACACTGGGCGTTGGGGTTAGGATTCCATGAATATCTCATCCCGATCCCTGAAATCGGACGTTCATTCAAGCACCCCCATAACCTCTTCCTGGATATCGGCGTGCGCCTCGGTGTTCCTGGTCTGCTGTTATTCGGATGGCTGTGGCTGGCGGTTGGTTGGCGTGGTTGGATTTCGCGAGCGCAACCGCTGGGGCAAATGTTGCTGGCGCTGTGGGTTTTTTCCGGGGCATCGTTACTGACGGATGGCATTGGTCTTTGGCTCAAACCCAACGCGGACTGGTTGATCACATGGCTGCCGATCGCCGTGAGTATCGTATTGGCTGCTCGTGGGAAAACGGCAATTACAGACGCCAAGCAAAGCGCTTCCGTTTCTTGATGCCTGCGGCGCTGATGCGAACACTGTCTCTGCGCTTTTGGCGGCCGTCCTGACTGAGCCGATGTTGTAATGGGTTCGCTGTTACAATCCGCAGCTTGTCTCTCTTTTCAAATGTCCGAGGCGCACCGAATGGCCAATCCTGACCAGCAATCGAGCATGAAGATTTACCTGCGGTTGCTGAAATACGTGCTCCCTTATTGGGGAGCTTTTGCCATCAGTATCATCGGCTTCGTGCTGTTCGCATCCAGTCAACCGATGCTGGCGGACATGCTCAAGCACTTTCTCGACGCTTTGCAAAAGCCCAGCGACACCCAGTTTATGGGGATTTCACTGGTGCTTGGCGTGCCATTGTTGATCGTGCTCATTGCTGTCTATCAAGGCATAGGCTCATTTCTAGGTAACTACTATTTGGCCAAGGTCGCCCGTGGCGTGGTTCATGACCTGCGTTGCGCCCTGTTCGACAACTTGCTGACCCTGCCTAACCGCTATTTTGACAACCATAACTCGGGGCACCTGATTTCACGCATTACCTATAACGTGACCATGGTCACCGGTGCCGCCACCGATGCGATCAAAGTGGTGATCCGCGAAGGCCTGACCGTCGTATTCCTTTTCGGATACCTGCTTTATAGCAACTGGAAAATGACGCTCGTCTTGCTGGCGATCCTTCCCTTCATCGCGTTGATGGTCAGTAGCGCGAGCAAGAAATTTCGCAAGCAGAGCAAGAAAATCCAGGTGGCGATGGGTGATGTGACCCATGTGGCTTCGGAGACGATCCAGGGCTACCGTGTCGTTCGCAGTTTTGGCGGTGAAGCCTACGAAATCGAACGGTTCCACAAGGCCAGTGCTGACAATATGAACCGCAGCCTGGGCATGACCCGCACTCAGTCGATCTATACGCCGATGCTGCAACTGGTGATTTATATTGGTATGGCCGTACTGATGTACTTGGTGCTTTATCTTCGCGGCGATGCTTCTGCCGGTGAGCTGGTCGCCTACATCACTGCTGCGGGTTTGCTGCCCAAGCCCATTCGTCAACTGTCGGAAGTCAGCGCCACGATCCAGAAAGGATTGGCGGCAGCGGACAGTATTTTCGAGCAACTAGACGAAGAGCCGGAAGTGGATACGGGGACTCAGGAAATCGCTCGTGTAAACGGTCGCCTGGAGGTGCGCAACCTGAGCTTCCAGTACCCAGGCACCGAAAAACTCGTGCTTGACGACATTTCCTTTACCGCCGAAGAAGGGCAAATGATCGCTCTGGTAGGGCGTTCAGGCAGTGGCAAGTCGACCTTGGCCAACCTGATTCCGCGCTTTTATCATCATGACAAGGGTCAGATCCTGCTCGACGGTTTGGACGTAGAGCAATACAAGCTGACTAACTTGCGTCGTCACATCGCCCTGGTGACTCAGCAGGTCACCCTGTTCAACGATAGCGTTACCAACAACATTGCCTACGGTGACCTGGCAGGCGCCCCGTTCGAGGACGTGCGCAAGGCTGCCGAAGACGCCTACGCGGCCGAATTCATTGAGCAAATGCCTCAGGGTTACGACACCTTGGTGGGCGAAAACGGTGTTCTGCTTTCCGGCGGTCAGCGCCAGCGCCTGGCGATCGCTCGGGCCCTGCTCAAGAACGCTCCCCTGTTGATTTTGGATGAGGCCACTTCGGCCCTCGACACCGAGTCTGAGCGCCACATCCAGGGAGCTCTGGACCAAGTGATGAAGGGACGCACCACCCTAGTGATCGCCCATCGCTTGTCTACCATCGAGAAGGCTGACTTGATCCTGCTGATGGACAAGGGGCGTATTGTCGAGCGAGGTACTCATTCAGAGTTGTTGGCACTGAACGGTTTATACGCCCGCTTGCATGAGAAGGATTTCATCGATGGCACCGACGACGTGACGAAAGGTACCTTCGCCTGATTTCGGTTTTGCGCGATTCCAATATTCGCGAGAGGCTCGGCTATGGATGGAACGGTAAAGGTCTCGCTACAACAGCCGCATGGGCTCTCGATTTCTCCCGAGGCCCGGGCGGCGATCAAATCCCAGCAACCGCGATGCATATGGTTGACCGGACTTTCCGGGGCGGGAAAGTCGACACTGGCCAATGCGCTGGAAGTACGGCTTCACGGCAGTGGTCTTCATACCTGTCTGCTTGATGGCGACAACTTGCGCCGAGGTTTGTGCAGCGACCTGGGCATGACGTCTGAAGCCCGCAAGGAAAACGTCCGGCGTATCGCCGAAGTGGCACGGTTGATGGTCGACGCCGGACTGATTGTCATCGTTGCGGCCATTTCGCCATTTCGCGCCGACCGCGAAGCGGCACGCAAGTTGTTTCCCGAGGGTGCTTTCCTTGAAGTCTATGTCAGCACGTCTTTCGAGGTTTGTGCCCTGCGTGACCCCAAGGGGCTTTATCGGGAAGCGCGGGCCGGACGGTTGAAAAATTTCACCGGTCTCGACAGCCCGTACGAAGCCCCCCTGGAGCCCGATTGCGATATCGACACGGGCGAGCTAGCGCTGAGCGAGGCCTGCGAGCGGTTGTGGGCATTGCTGCAGCGCTGACTCCAGAACTGCTGTCGCATCCGCTTACAGCCATGCAAGAGCCTTCCTCAACCCTGTGCTAATATCGCGGCCCTGTTCATTTTGTATGTGGGATGCTCCATGAAGTTGTCCATGCCGCGATTCGATCAAGCCCCTGTATTGGTGGTCGGCGATGTCATGCTCGACCGCTATTGGCATGGCGGTACCTCACGGATTTCCCCTGAGGCGCCGGTTCCGGTGGTCAAGGTCGAACACATCGAGGACCGTCCCGGTGGTGCCGCCAACGTTGCCTTGAACATCGCCGCCCTCGGTGCGCCGGCCTCTCTGGTGGGGGTGACCGGTGACGACGAAGCCGCCGATAGCCTGACCAACAGCCTCAATGGCGCCGGCGTACGGGCGATTTTCCAGCGCGTTGCGCACCAGCCGACCATCGTCAAGCTGCGGGTCATGAGCCGTCACCAGCAACTGTTGCGGATCGATTTCGAAGAACCGTTCGCCACCGATCCCCTGGCCCTCGGGGCGGAGGTCGATAACCTGCTCGAAGGCGTCAAGGTGCTGGTGTTGTCGGACTACGGCAAAGGTGCGTTGAAAAACCATCAGGCGCTGATCCAGGCCGCTCGTGCCCGTGGCATTCCGGTACTGGCTGACCCCAAGGGCAAGGATTTCTCGATCTACCGCGGCGCGAGCGTGATCACGCCGAATCTCAGCGAATTCGAAACCATCGTCGGCGGTTGCGCCGATGAGCACGAACTGGTGAGCAAAGGCGCACAGCTGATGCAAGACCTCGACCTCGGCGCTTTGCTGGTGACCCGTGGCGAACATGGCATGACCCTGTTGCGTCCCGATCATCCGGCGTTGCACCTGCCGGCGCGTGCCCGTGAAGTGTTCGACGTGACTGGTGCCGGCGATACCGTCATTTCCACCCTGGCCGCAGCCATCGCCGCCGGCGAGGAACTGCCCCATGCGGTGGCCCTGGCGAACCTGGCGGCGGGCATTGTCGTCGGCAAGCTCGGTACTGCCGCCATCAGCGCCCCGGAGCTACGCCGCGCGATCCAGCGCGAAGAAGGCTCCGAGCGGGGTGTGCTGGGCCTGGAGCAATTGCTGCTGGCCGTCGACGACGCCCGTGCCCACAACGAGACAATCGTTTTCACCAACGGCTGCTTCGACATCCTGCATGCCGGCCACGTGACCTATCTCGAGCAGGCCCGGGCCCAGGGCGATCGCCTGATCGTCGCGGTCAACGACGATGCATCCGTGAGTCGTCTCAAAGGACCGGGGCGGCCGATCAACAGCGTCGACCGGCGCATGGCGGTCCTGGCTGGTCTTGGCGCGGTGGATTGGGTGATCAGCTTCAGCGAAGGCACGCCGGAAAACCTGCTGCGCGAGGTCAAGCCGGATGTGCTGGTCAAGGGCGGTGATTACGGGATCGATCAGGTCGTGGGAGCGGACATTGTCGCGGCCTACGGCGGCACTGTGAAGGTGTTGGGGCTGGTGGAAAACAGCTCGACGACGGCGATTGTGGAAAAGATCCGCAATCACTGAGCCTTTGCTGGTGACAATGTGTCAGGCAATGCGCCAACCTGTGGGAGCGAGCCTGCTCGCGATAGCGATGTGTCAGCCAAATCGAGGCTGACGGGTCCAACGCCATCGCGAGCAGGCTCGCTCCCACAGGGCCCATCACCAACTCGATGACGTTAACGAGCCACCTTGCGCGGCACGATCTTCTTGAGCAATTGCCGGGCCTTGCCCCTCAGCCGGGTCAGCCCCGACTCCTTGCCCGGTGGCGTCAGCCCTTGCTGGTGCAGCCAATCCTTCCAGCGAATCCGCTCGTCTCGTACCAGCCAGCCGTCCTGCCTGGCAAAACTCTCCGCCAGGTACAGCCCGCGGGTGCTGGCCGGGTACAGTTGATCCTTCTTCAAGGTGTACAGCTCGGGCAAGGGTTGGCCGTCCTGTAGCGGCATCAGGTAAAGATCGGGTCGCTTGCGGTCCAGGCGCGCCACCAGTTGGTCTCCCTCCAGGCGCTCATCCACATGAAACAGGCTCAGGGACTTGGCTTCCTTGGGCACATCCAGGCGCAAATCGTAAATCAGTTGCAGCGAGGCCGTCGGCAGGTGCACGTAGGCGCGTGGTCGCTCGATCAGTTGCAGGTTGGCGCTGCGCACTGGGCGGGCCGAACCGGACAGCGGCGTCAGGCGAAACGGCAAGGCTTCACGATAATGCAGGGCGGTGGCGTAGGGCGCGGGCAACCAGGTGTCATTGAAGCGTCCACCAAGCCAGCCCTCGGGGGTTTCCAGAAGGCATTCTTCGGCAATTTCACTGATGGCGGTGAGCAGCGGCAGGTTAAGCTCATGGGCCGGGACATAACCGGAAATCAACTTGAGCACCACGTCGCCGCGGTCCTGTCGACGCTGGCGCACCAGCACCCAATAGTCGCGGTTCTGCCAGTGCAGGGTCAGGCGCACCGAGATACCAAGGTTTGCCAGTTCCAGGGAAAAACGCTCGGGGTCGTCCACCGTCACCGGACGGCGCCGCTGCAGGGTTTGGGAAAAATTCAATGGCATCCCGACGCTCTGGTAAGTCAGGCCTTCGGGTGTCGCTTCGACGAACAGGGGCAGGGTCTTGAAGTTGCTGGGGTTTTTTCTGATGAGCGTGCGCGGCATGTCGGCTCCTTCCTTAAGGCCGCGCAGGGCGGCGTCAGTTTTTACGTAGGACCTTGGCTACGGTCGCGACGTTATGGGCGAGGTGCAGCGGATTGATGGTGCCGACAATAGCACTGGCGACACCGGGATGTTCAAACAACAGTTCGAAGCTGGCCCGGACCGGGTCCACGCCAGGGTTCAGGCAGACGTGACCGCTGGCCAAGGCTTTCTTCACCAGAATGGCCTTGCCATGCAAGGCTGCGTAGTCAATGACAGTCTTCTCGTTTCGTTCGTTCAGATTGTAGGTGACCATAGCGCAATCGCCTTGCTCCAGGGCTTTCAAACCGCCCTCGACGGTTTTGCCGGAAAAACCGTAGCCACCGATCTTGCCCTCGCGCTTGAGCGCCGCCAGGGTCGGGTAGACCTCACTGTCGTTGAGGATTGCCAGGTCGTTGCCGTCGGAGTGCACCAGCACCATATCGATGTAGTCCGTTTCCAGGCGCTTTAGGCTGCGTTCCACCGAGAGTCGGGTGTGGGCGGCACTGAAATCGTGGTGCGACTGGCCGTCACTGAACTCTTCACCGACCTTGCTGACAATCACCCAATCCTGACGCTGGCCGCGCAACAACGGGCCCAGGCGTTCTTCGCTGCGGCCATAGGCCGGCGCGGTGTCGATCAGGTTGATGCCCAGGTCACGCGCCAGTTTGAGCAGCATGCGCGCTTCGTCGTCATCGGGAATCTGGAAACCGTTGGGGTATTTGACCCCCTGGTCGCGGCCGAGCTTGACGGTCCCCAAGCCCAGGGGTGAAACAAGCGGGCCGTTATTGCCCAGCGGGCGATGCAAGTCGTGCAGGGTCGGTTGGCTCATGGCAGCAGTTGCTCCCAAGCCGGGATGCCCATGGGCGGTTTCGGCAGGTCCGGCAATGGCGCCGGATGGCTGGGGGTGATGCCATCGCGTTGCAGTGTGGCGATCACTCGATCGGCAAAGTCCGGGGCCAGGGCCAGTTTGGTCGGCCAGCCCACCAGCAGGCGATCCTGTTCGGCGAGAAAGGCGTTGTCCGGGCGGGTCAGGCCCGATTGCAGCGGTTCGGCGCGGTCGACCCGCAGCGTGGCCCATTGTGCGGCGCTGAGGTCGACCCAGGGCAGCAGTTGGCCAAGTTCTTTCTGGGCGGTAGCAATCTGCGCGGCGGGCTCGCGGGCCACGCCGTCGGCTTCGGCAATGTCGCCGCCCAGGTACCAGACCCATTGGCCATCGGCGGCCGGGTGGGTGGTCACGGTGATGCGCGGCTTCGGCCCGCCCCCCAGGCAGTGGGCGTACAGCGGCTTGAGGCTCGCTCCCTTGACCAGCACCATGTGCAACGGCCGACGCTGCATGGCCGGTTGCTCCAGGCCCAGGGCACTGAGCAGATCGGCGGTGCCGGCCCCGGCGCTGAGGACGATACGCTGGGCGCGGATCTCGCGGCCATCAACCTTGAGGCCGATCAGTTCGTCGCCGTCGCGCAACGGCTCGATATCTTTGCCGGCCAGCAAACCATCGCCGGCCAGATCTGCCAGCCGTGCAAGCAGGCTGGGGACGTCCACCACCAACTCGGCCAGGCGATAGACCTTGCCTTTGAAGCGCTTGTCTTGCAGGGCCGGCGGCAGTTGCTCGCCCTTGACCTGATCGACCCGCCCACGCACGGCCTTGCTGGCGAAGAAGCTGGTGAGGTTGCCGGCCAGGGTGCCGGGAGACCAGAGGTAGTGAGCTTCGGACAGCAGGCGCACGCCGGACAGATCCAGTTCGCCCTCGCCGGCCAGGGCTTCGCGCCAGCGGCGTGGCATGTCGGCGATGGCTTCCGAGGCGCCGGTGAGGGCACCGTGCAAGGCGTACTTGGCGCCACCATGGATGATGCCCTGGGATTTGATGCTCTGCCCGCCGCCGAGGCTGGCGCTTTCCACCAACACAGTCGAAAAGCCCTGGCGGCGCAGGCGCGCATTCAGCCAGAGGCCGGCGACTCCGGCGCCGACAATCAGAACGTCGGTGGAAATAACGGATGGCATGCAGCGACCTCGCGGGAAATGAAGCGGCAAGTTTCAAGCTTCAAGCTGCAAGTTACAAGCAAGAGGGATAGCCTTTGCTTGCAGCTTGCAGCTTGCAGCTTGCAGCTTGCAGCTTGCAGCTTGCAGCTTGCAGCTTGCAGCTTGCAGCTTGCAGCTTGCAGCTTGCAGCTTGCAGCTTGCAGCTTGCAGCTTGCAGCTTGCAGCTTCAGTGCCCGGCAGTCTTGGAAAACAGCTGGATCACCACCACCCCCAGTACAATCAACGCCATCCCCAGCATCGCCGGCACGTCCAGCTTCTGCCCGTAGATGAACAGCGCCGCCACGCTGACCATGACGATCCCCATCCCAGCCCAGACCGCATACGCCACGCCCACCGGAACGGTGCGCACCACCAGGGTCAGCATCCAGAATGCGATGCCGTAGCCGGCGATCACCAGCAGCAGAGGCAGGGGTGTGCTCAAGCCTTTGATCGCTTTCATCGACACGGTGGCGATCACTTCGGCGCAGATGGCGATGGCCAGGTAGTAGTAAGCGTTCATAGGCGAAAATCCTCTTGAAGGGTGCGTCTTTCTGTGTGGACATTTTAGGGCGCTGTCAGATGGGGTAAAGTCATTACCTATCTGCATACGAGATAGGTCGGGTCATGAGTGTTCTGTGGAATCTGGAGCAGCTGCGGCTGTTTGTCGGTGTCGCCGAGAAACGTTCGTTTTCCGCCGTGGCGCGGGACCAGCGCAAGGCTCAATCGGCCATTAGCAGCGCGATTGCGTTGTTGGAAACCGACCTGGGCGTGACGCTGTTCGAGCGCAGCAGTGGCCGCCAGCCGAAGCTCACCGAAGCCGGCGAGGCCTTGTTGGAAGAGGCGCGGGAAGTGCTGCGCCAGTGTGAGCGTCTCAATGGCCGGGCCCTGGCCCTGATGCGCGGTCAGGAGGCGATGTTGCGCCTGGCTCAGGATGAGGCGATGCCCTATCAGCCGGTCATCGACAGCCTGGCGGCCCTGGCCGAGCGGTTCCCGACCCTCGAGGTGCAACTGGCCAGCGCTGCGCAGGGCGATGTGGCGCGCAAACTGGTGGAGCGCCGCGCTGACCTGGGGTTGCTGTTTTATCACGACCAGATCCCCGAAGCGCTGGAGCGCCGGGTGCTGGGCAGCGTCGAGATGGTCACGGTCTGTGGCAGGGGGCATCCACTGGCGAGCCATGATTACGTGACCTGCCTGGAAATGGCCCGGCATCGGCAATTGCTCATGGCGACCCAGTCCAGTGTCTACCCTGGGAGTGAACAGGCCAGCCCGCAGGTCTGGCGCGCCGACAGTTTCTACGTCTTGGCCGAATGGCTGAGAAGCGGCCTGGGCTGGGCGTGGCTGCCACGGCATGTGGTGCAGTACCCGGCGTACCTGGGGGATATGGTCGAGCTCAACAGTGAGTGGACCCCGCCGGCCCTGGTGGTGGAGCTGGTCTGGCGCCGCGACGAGCCGTTGGGCCCGGCCGCGCGCTGGCTGGCGGAACGTTTTGCCGTGCAGTTGCAGGCGATCGGCTGAAAACCCGATAAACTCCGCCGCCATGAACAGAACTCTCTATAGCGCATTGTTTTATCTGGGGCTGCCACTGGTAGCGATTCGGCTCTGGTTGCGGGCACGCAAGGCGCCGGCCTACGCCCGGCGCATCGGCGAGCGTTTTTCCTGGGGGTTGCCGGTGATGGTGCCGGGAGGCATCTGGGTCCACGCCGTATCGGTGGGCGAGAGCATTGCCGCCGCGCCGATGATCCGCGCCTTGCTGCAACGTTATCCACAGCTGCCGATCACGGTCACCTGCATGACGCCCACCGGTTCCGAGCGCATCCAGGCGTTGTTCGCCAACGAGCCGCGCATCCAGCATTGCTATTTGCCCTACGACTTGCCCTGCGCGGCCAACCGTTTCCTCGATCGGGTTCGCCCGGTGCTCGCGGTGATCATGGAAACCGAATTGTGGCCCAACCACATTCATCAATGCGCCAGGCGCGGCATCCCTGTTGCCCTGGCCAACGCGCGACTGTCGGAGCGTTCTGCGCGCGGTTATGCACGTTTGCCCAAACTCACCCGGCCAATGCTCGCCGAGATGAGCCTGTTCGCTGTCCAGACCGAAGCCGAGGCCGAGCGCTTGCGCCAGTTGGGTGCGCGGGCGCAAACCGTCGAGGTCACCGGTTCGATCAAGTTCGACCTGACCATCGACCCGCAACTGCTGGAAAGCGCCAGCGCCTTGCGCCATGAGTGGCAAGCGACGGAGCGCCCGGTGTGGATCGCCGCCAGTACCCATGAAGGCGAAGATGAGGTGGTGCTGGCCGCCCACCGTCGGTTGCTCGCCAGTTATCCCGATGCGTTGCTGATCCTGGTGCCGCGCCATCCCGAGCGTTTCGATTCAGTGCATCAATTGTGTGAGAACGAAGGTTTCGCCACGGTGCGGCGTTCCAGCGCACGGCCCGTCACTGCCCAGACCTCGGTGCTGCTGGGCGATACCATGGGCGAGCTGTTGTTTCTCTACGCGCTGGCCGACAGCGCGTTTGTCGGCGGCAGCCTGGTACCCAACGGCGGGCATAACCTGCTGGAACCGGCGGCACTGGCCAAGCCGGTGCTCAGCGGGCCGCACCTGTTCAACTTCCTAGAAATAGCCGCGCAACTGCGGGCTGCCGGGGCGCTGGCGGAAGTCGAAGATGCCGAAAGCCTGGCCCTGGCGGTACAACGCCTGTTCGAACTGCCCCGCGATGCCCAGCGCATGGCCGAGGCGGGGCTTGCGGTAATGCGCACCAACCAGGGCGCGTTGCAACGGTTGTTGGAGGGGTTGGGGCGGTTGATTGACTGAGCGACTGAATATCTGTGGGAGCAAAGCTTGCTTGCGATGCAAGCGCCCCGGTTCCAGGGCGATCGAGTTGTATTCATCGCGGGCAAGCCTTGCTCCCACAGGCGGTTGCTGAGGAGGCTTCCCTCCGAGGGGTTATTGCGCCGGCCGCGAGCGCAGTTGCTCCGCCGCAGCCTGTGCCAGATCCGGCGGTAGAAAGTCCTTGTCCGGGTTGTAGTCGGGTTTGAGATAGCGCGACAGGTCCTGCAGATCCGACGGGCTCAACGTACCCGCTGCCTGCTTGAGCCGCAGGTTGTCGAGGATGTAGTCGTAGCGGGCGTTGTTGTAGTTTCTCACCGAGGTGTACAGCTGACGCTGGGCATCGAGTACATCGACGATGTTGCGCGTGCCCACCTGGTAACCGATCTCCGTGGCTTCCACTGCGCTCTGGTTGGAGATGATGGACTGTCGGCGGGCCTGGACCTGTTCCACATCGGTATTCACCGCCCGGTGCAGGTTGCGGGTGTTCTCCACCACCTGCCGGCGCAGGGCCTCGCGCTGTTGTTCGGTCTGAGTCAGTTGCGAGTAGGATTCGCGCACCTGAGAGCTGGTCAGCCCGCCGCTGTAGATCGGGATGCTCAATTGCAGGCCGATGGTGCGTTGCTCGGCATCACCACCATAACGCTGGCCGGTAGGGCTGGGGTTGGTAAAACCGAGGCCATCGTTGTCGCCTTTTTTGTATTGGGCGATCGCATCGAGGGTCGGGGCATGCCCGGACTTGCGCTGACGTAGGGTGTCCTCGGCGGCCGTGACGGCGTAGTTGCTGGCCAGTAGATTGAGGTTCTGCTTGGCGGCCGTATCGACCCAGGCCTTGGCGTCGTTCGGTGCCGGCGGCAGGATCGGCAGCGTGTGGACGATGCCCTGGAGCGAGTTGTACTGACGGTTGGTCAGGGTGATCAGGGCTTCGAAGGCGTCGTCGACCTGCCGCTGGGCCAGGATCCGGTTGGCTCGCGCGGTGTCGTAGCTGGCCTGGGATTGCAGCACGTCGGTCTTGTCCGACAGACCCACGTCGAAGCGCTCGTTGGACTGGTCGAGCTGACGCTTGAACGCCGCTTCTTCGGCCTTGGTCGAGGCCAGGTTGTCCTGGCTGCGCAGCACGTTGAAATAGCTCTCGGCGCTTTGCAGGATCATGTTCTGTTCAGTGGCCGAGAGTTGCAGCGACGCTTGTTCGTTGACCGACTTCGCCGCCTGGAACTGAAACCAGCGATCGGCACGGAAAATCGGCTGGGACAGCGTGGCCTGGTAGACCGTACCGCTACGGGAGGCGGTCATGGCGGGCTCGTCGAGCTCGGTACGGGTGTTGTTCAGGTCGGCACCGGCCGACAGGTTGGGTAACAACCCGGCGCGCGCCTGGGGCACCACTTCTTTCTGGGCGCCATACTGGGCGCGGGCGGCGGCCAGGTCGGCGTTGTTGTCCACCGCTTCCTGATACACGCTCACCAGATCGGTTTTGGTGGTCAAGGGCGCTTCGGCGGCCCAGGCCATTCCATTGGACGCACAAGACACGGCAAGGGCCAGTGAGAGTTTGCGCAGCATGAGGCGTTCCCTACTTCTCAAATGATTGCGCACAAGAGGCGCGGCGTAGCGAGTGTAGTTGCGCGGGCGCACGGCAACAATCCTGTATATGCGCCATTCATCACGCCTTTTGCCGTCGCGATGGCGTTCTGCGGTGGTTATGTCTAGACTGGCCGGGTTCTTGTCGGGGTGCCTTGCTATGAGGCTGAGATCGAATAATTTCGGATCCCGTTGAACCTGATCAGGTTAGCGCCTGCGTAGGGAACAAGATTTCTCGTCACCCGGCGAGTCCTCTTGTGCTTCGTCCGGGATGTTGTTCGACAATCGACTTTCGATCTTCGAGCATCCTCGAGCAGCAAGCACAGCGTCCGCACTCTCGTGCAGGGACGCGTCCATTCGTTACAGGTTCGCTCCGACAAAAATCCACTGCCTGGATGTGTGTCTGGAGAGCCCGTGATGACGACAAAATCAAAAAACGCGACCAACCTCAGTGATTCGGCCAAGGTCGATGAGCAATCGGTTCAGCCCTTTACCCGCTCGCAAAAAATCTATGTCCAGGGCAGCCGCCCGGATATTCGCGTGCCCATGCGCGAAATCAGCCTCGACGTGACCCCCACCGACTTTGGCGGCGAAATCAATGCGCCCGTGGTGGTGTACGACACTTCGGGTCCCTACACCGACCCGAATGTGATCATCGACGTGCGCAAAGGCCTGGCCGATGTGCGCTCACCGTGGATCGAAGCCCGTGGCGACACCGAACGCCTGGCGGGACTGAGCTCCAACTTCGGCCAGGAACGCCTGGCCGATCCCGAGCTGACCAAACTGCGCTTCGCCCATGTGAACAACCCGCGTCGCGCCAAACCCGGCGCCAACGTCAGCCAGATGCACTACGCGCGCAAAGGCATCATCACCGCTGAGATGGAATACGTCGCCATCCGCGAAAACATGAAGCTGGAAGTGGCCCGCGCCGCCGGCCTGCTGGACCAGCAACACGCCGGCCACAGCTTCGGTGCCAGTGTGCCGAAAGTCATCACCCCGGAATTCGTGCGTGACGAAATCGCCCGGGGGCGCGCGATCATCCCGGCCAACATCAACCACACCGAACTGGAACCGATGATCATCGGCCGTAACTTCCTGGTGAAGATCAACGGCAACATCGGCAACAGCGCACTGGGCTCGTCCATCGAAGAAGAAGTGGCGAAGCTGACCTGGGGCATTCGCTGGGGTTCGGACACGGTCATGGACCTGTCCACTGGCAAGCACATCCACGAAACCCGCGAGTGGATCATCCGCAACTCGCCGGTTCCGATCGGCACCGTGCCGATCTATCAGGCCCTGGAAAAAGTCGGCGGCGTGGCCGAAGACCTGACCTGGGAGCTGTTCCGCGACACGTTGATCGAACAGGCCGAGCAGGGCGTCGACTACTTCACCATCCACGCCGGCGTGCTGTTGCGTTATGTGCCGATGACCGCCAAGCGCGTCACCGGCATCGTCAGCCGTGGCGGCTCGATCATGGCCAAGTGGTGCCTGGCGCACCACAAAGAGAACTTCCTCTACACCCACTTCGAAGACATCTGCGAAATCATGAAGGCCTACGACGTCAGCTTCTCGCTGGGCGATGGCCTGCGTCCGGGTTCGATTGCCGACGCCAACGACGAAGCGCAGTTCGGTGAGCTGGAAACCCTCGGCGAGCTGACCAAGATCGCCTGGAAGCATGACGTGCAGTGCATGATCGAAGGCCCGGGCCACGTGCCGATGCAGTTGATCAAAGAGAACATGGACAAGCAGCTGGAGTGCTGCGACGAGGCGCCGTTCTACACCCTCGGCCCGCTGACCACCGATATTGCGCCGGGCTATGACCACATCACCTCCGGTATCGGTGCGGCGATGATTGGCTGGTTCGGTTGCGCCATGCTCTGCTACGTCACCCCGAAAGAACACTTGGGACTGCCGAACAAGGATGACGTGAAGACCGGGATCATCACCTACAAGATCGCCGCGCATGCGGCCGATCTGGCCAAAGGGCACCCAGGCGCGCAAATCCGCGACAACGCCCTGAGCAAGGCGCGTTTCGAGTTCCGCTGGGAAGACCAGTTCAACCTCGGCCTGGACCCGGACACCGCCCGCTCGTACCACGATGAAACCCTGCCGAAGGATTCGGCCAAGGTCGCGCATTTCTGCTCGATGTGCGGGCCGAAGTTCTGCTCGATGAAAATCACCCAGGAAGTGCGCGAGTACGCGGCCAACCAGCGCATTGAAGCGGTGGATGTCGATGTCGCCCAGGGCTTGGCGGAACAGGCTGAGCGGTTCAAGAAGGAAGGTAGCCAGCTGTACAAGAAAGTGTGATTTGAGCTGTGGGGGGGCGGTGTTTTCACTGCCCTCATCGCGAGCAAGCTCGCTCCCACAGGGGATCTGCTGTGGACGCAAAGTCTGTGTGCACCGTTGATCCTCTGTGGGAGCGAGCTTGCTCGCGATAGCGGCCAAAAAAACAACAAATATCCCTCTGAGATAACAACCCTTGAACATCCAACCCAGCACCTACTCCCCCGACGCCGCCGTCCCCCTGGACAGGCGCGTCTTCGGCGCCCGCGATCTGTTTTCCCTGTGGTTCTCCCTCGGCATCGGCCTGATGGTCTTGCAGGTCGGCGCCTTGCTCGCGCCGGGCCTGGGCCTGAGCGGTTCGTTGCTGGCGATTTTCCTCGGCACGCTGGTGGGCGTCCTGCTGCTGGCGGCCGTCGGGGTGATCGGCAGCGACACCGGCCTGTCGGCCATGGCCGCTCTCAAGCTCAGCCTCGGCGGCAAGGGCGCGAGCGTGCCGGCGGTGTTGAACCTGCTGCAGTTGATCGGTTGGGGCTCATTCGAAATCATCGTCATGCGTGACGCCGCCAGCCTGCTCGGCGCCCGGGCCTTCAGCGAAGGCAGCCTGGGGTCGAACCCACTGCTGTGGACATTGTTTTTCGGCGCACTGGCGACCCTGCTGGCAGTGAGCGGGCCGCTGACGTTCGTGCGTAAGGTCCTGCGCAAGTGGGGCATCTGGCTGCTGCTGGCGGCGTGCATCTGGCTGACCTGGAACCTGTTTGCCAAGGCTGATCTGGCGGCGTTGTGGGCGCGGGCGGGAGATGGTTCGATGCCGTTTGCCGTCGGTTTCGACATTGCGATAGCCATGCCGCTGTCCTGGTTGCCGCTGATTGCCGACTACTCGCGCTTCGGCAAACGCGCAAAAAACGTCTTCGGCGGCACCGCGCTGGGGTTCTTTATCGGTAATTTCTGGCTGATGAGCCTGGGCGTGGCCTACACCCTGGCGTTCGCGCCGAGCGGTGAAGTCAACGCGCTGTTGCTGGCCCTGGCGGGCGCCGGGTTGGGTATCCCGCTGCTGCTGATTTTGCTGGATGAATCGGAAAATGCCTTCGCTGATATCCACTCGGCGGCGGTGTCCAGCGGCATGCTGACGGGGTTGAAAGTCGAGCACCTGGCCTTGGCGATTGGCGTGGTCTGCACCTTGATCGCCTGCTTCGCGCCGTTGGCTCAGTATCAGAATTTCCTGTTGCTGATCGGCTCGGTGTTCGCACCGCTGTTCGGTGTGGTGCTGGTGGACCATTTCATCCTGCGCAAGCGCGCCAGCCGGGTCGTGTCAGCGGCGTTGTGCTGGCCGGCACTGTTGGCCTGGCTGGGCGGGGTGAGTACCTATCACCTGCTGGCCAACTTCTACCCGGACATCGGCGCCACCCTGCCGTCGCTGGTCCTGGCAGGGTTGCTGCAACTGATACTGGGCCGGGCTTTCAACTACGGCCGGGAAACAGCTCGGGCTTGAGGATGCCATTGAGGCGTGGGTAAGCGATCTTCAGTTCGATGTGGCCCAGGGCGTATGGCGCGATGGTGCTCACTTGGTACTTGAGGATCACGCCGCCGTAGGTCAGCGCCACGTTCGGGGTTTTCTGGAACGGCCACTGCTTCACGAACTCCGGTTCCTGATCCAGTTTGGTGCTGATCAGCCAGCTATTGTGGGCGACCTGCACGGCTTTCCAGAACGCCTCTTCCTGGCCCGGCAGCAGCATGTCCGACAGCGTCAATACTTTGTGCTGCTGGCGCGAATAGTTGATGAAACCGCGCCCCGGCGTACCGTGCGCACCGCCAGTGTCCAGGTAACTGGACAATTCGATGATCACCAAGCCGTCATGCTGCTCCCGTACCTTGGCTTGCAAGTAACTGCTGTTGCGCGGCGCGGCGCTGCGCAAAAACTGCTCGCGGTAGGCGGCCAGCGTCGGCGCCAGCGGGGCGTCCGGTGTGGTGCGGGTCATTTGCAGCAGGCGTTTCTCGATGATGCCGTCCAAGGCCGGCTCGGCGGGAAAGCGCAGGGTGTCAATGTTGACCAGGGGGCAGTCGGCGCTGGCGCATCCTGGTTGCAGTTGTTCCGAGGCATCGCGGGTGGTTTCCAGCGGAGCGCGGTAGTTGGGTTGGAACAGGCTTTGGCAAGCGCCCAGGGTCAGGGCAATAGTGGCCACGCAAAGGGTTTTGAAAAGCGACATGGGCGTCCTTCATGAAACAGGGAAAGGCGAAAAGTTACCCGCTTCGACTGTCGGCAGGGCAATCAGTTCGCCACTAAGCTCATTAGAGTGGCTTTGAGGGCAGCCGTCTATCCCGATGACTGGAAAGGGGCTGCATCAAACGGTACGGGCGCGTTAGGATGGCGCGAAGCCGAGGCTGGAACCTCGCATCGATCCGCTGCAAACGAGGACTGTCATGACCGATTTCGCCAACGCCACACCGAGCGCCGTGGACATCGTAAAGCGTGAAAACTGCTTTCAGGGTTTCTACAAACTCGATCGCGTCCACCTGCGCCACGAGTTATTTGCCGGTGGCATGAGCCGTGAAATCAGCCGTGAACTGTTCGTGCGTCATGACGCGGTGTGCGTGCTGCCCTACGATCCGCAACGCGATGAGGTGGTACTAATCGAGCAGTTTCGCGTCGGCGCCATTGGCAAGACCACCAACCCCTGGCTGGTGGAACTGGTGGCCGGCCTGATCGACAAGGACGAGCAACCGGAAGAAGTTGCTCATCGCGAAGCGCAGGAGGAAGCTGGGCTTGTCTTCGCTGCGCTCTGGCCGATGACCAAGTATTTTCCATCGCCGGGCGGCAGCAATGAATTCGTGCATCTTTATTTGGGGCGTTGCGACAGTGTGGGGGCCGGTGGCCTGCATGGGCTTGTGGAAGAAGCCGAAGACATTCGTGTGAAGGTCTGGGCTTTTGAAGATGCCTTGCAAGCAGTGCGCGACGGGCAGATCTGCAACGCGGCCAGCATCATTGCCTTGCAATGGCTGGCCTTGAATCGCGATGAAGTGAGGGGGCTATGGTCTTAAGCAAGCTGCGCGACCGTTATCGCGTCGATCTGGTCGGGTTGCAGGCCGCCTGCGAGGCCAACTACGCCCGCCTGATGCGCTTGTTGCCGGACATGCGCAACGACCCCGCGCCCCGGCGCATCGCCGTGACCCATGGCGACCAGATGCTCGGCGTGCTGGCCATTGAAGTGCTGCAAACTTGCCCATACACCACCACCTTGCAAGTGCGCCAGGAACACAGCCTGCCCTGGTTGCCGGTGCCGCAACTGGAAGTGCAGGTCTATCACGATGCGCGCATGGCCGAAGTCGTGAGCGCCGAACATGCGCGACGTTTTCGCGGCATCTATCCTTATCCCAATGCGTCGATGCACCAACCGGATGAAAAGGCCCAGTTGAACCTGTTTCTGGGGGAATGGCTGAGTCATTGCCTGGCGCTGGGCCACGAATTCGAGGTTGTTCGGTAGCTGCCGGTCAAAAACTGGACACTGGTTGTGAACCGGTTCCGGTTCGCGGGTTTCCCCTTTCGATCTTCCCCAGCATAATTGCCGCTTCATCCAATGGCGTAGTCGCGCCTGGGAGAGAGCGATTTGCCGAGCGTATCCACCTTGACCACCGCCGATACGGCGCTGCTGGTCCAACTGTCTGACAGTCACCTGTTTGCCGAGGCCGACGCTTCGTTGCTGGGCATGAACACCCGCGACAGCCTGCGGGCGGTCATTGACTTGGTGCTCAAGCAGCAGCCGAACATTGACCTGATGCTTGCCACTGGGGATTTGTCCCAGGACGGGACGCAGCAGTCCTATGAGGCGTTTCGGCAGCTGAGTGCGCGTATCGACGCGCCGGCGCGTTGGATTCCCGGTAACCATGATGAGCCGCAGGTGATGCTTGAGGCGGCGGTCAAGAGTACGTTGCTCGATCCGGTGGTGGACATTGGCAATTGGCGGGTGACTATGCTCGATTCTGCCGTGCCAGGTTCTGTGCCGGGGTTTTTGGCCGAGGAGCAATTGATTCTGTTGGCCAATGCCTTGAGCGAGGCGCCGGAGCGACATCACTTGGTGTGCCTGCATCATCATCCTGTTTCGATTGGGTGTGCGTGGATGGAGCCGATTGGGTTGCGTAATCCTGAGGCGCTGTTTGCGGTGTTGGATCGGTTTCCTCAGGTGCGTGCTGTTCTGTGGGGGCATGTGCATCAGGAGG
Organism: Pseudomonas sp. FG-3G; assembly: GCF_901007645.1. NCBI lineage: Bacteria > Pseudomonadati > Pseudomonadota > Gammaproteobacteria > Pseudomonadales > Pseudomonadaceae > Pseudomonas > Pseudomonas sp. FG-3G. Next base: position 1,155 of record NZ_CAAKGZ010000012.1, on the reverse strand, counting down.
TTGATCAGGTGCGTGAGGGGGTTCGTTTGTTGGCTTCGCCTTCGACCTGTATTCAGTTTGAGCCGGGGAGTGAGGATTTTGCGGTGGGGGGGCAGGCGCCGGGGTATCGGTGGTTGCGGCTTTTGCCGGATGGGCGGTTGGAGACGGGGGTTGAGCGGGTGGTTGGGTTTGCGTTTACCCCGGACTATGGCTCCAACGGGTATTAAGTTCGGCCCAACTGTGGGAGCGAGCTTGCTCGCGAAGGCGGCGGTACATTCAGCATCGATGCAAGCAGATTCACCGCTATCGGGGCGGTGGACACTGATCGTATAAACGACCAAAAAACTGTGTGGGAGCGAGCTTGCTCGCGATGGCGGCCTTACAGCTGGCCAGGATTTTGTTGACCGGGTATATATCCATTTCTGCGGTAACGGCCACTTATGGTTCCGCCCTTACGGCGGGTCACTTTCGAAAAGCGCGAAAGTAACCAAAGCGCTTCTGCCCCACCACTCGGCACCTCGCCTAGGCTCGGTGTGCCCGAACGTAGGCATTGCTCCGTGGGCCCGCCGCGAAGGGCCATCCATGGCCCAGCGCGGCTACCTCGGCATCCATGCCGAGGTGCCCACTACGCAATACCTACGTTCGGCCAGCGTGGTTAACGGGGCGCCCAAGATCAACCTCCACCGCGAGGCGGCCTGATAGCCGGCCTGGTTTTAGCGGGTGTACACCCATCAGATTTGTTTGAGCAGGATCTGTGGGAGCAAAGCTTGCTCGCGAAGGCGGCGGTACATTCAGCATTGATGCAAGCAGACTCACCGCTATCGCGAGCAAGCTTTGCTCCCACAAGATTGGCGGTGGGCACTGATCTTATAAACGACCGAAACCAGTGTGGGAGCGAGCCTGCTCGCGATGGCGGCCTGACAGCCGACCAGGGTTGTGGGAATGGTCGGACACGCGTCCTGACGCAAGCAGATTTTTCCGACGAGCTCTGGCGGTTGCCGGGTGGGAAGGGCTGTCGCTAGTCTTTTTCCGTCGCTGCAAATTCAGCGGCCGGGCTTGGAAATCCGATAAGTAGACGGCGCGAAAGCGCCCTTCATAACGTATGCTTGCGGTCGTTTTTTGACCATGCTTTCGTTATGGCGGCTGTGCGCGGGAGACCTTCGGGTCTGTCGGGCT
>NZ_CAAKGZ010000011.1:0-48440 GCF_901007645.1 Pseudomonas sp. FG-3G | reverse complement strand
CCTGTGTGAGCGAGCCTTCTCGCGATGGCGTCCTCACAGTCGATATATCCCTACCTCCCAGACTTTTCGTCGACAACATAGAAAACATTATTTGCTTTATTTGTATACAAAAGCATAATTCGCTTCGTGCGAGTTCTTGACCATAAGGTCAAAAAACCTCGCCAGCCTTACCTGCCTCAAAGCAACGCCGCCACCCTCAGGGGGCGGGCGTGCTGGAAATAACAATAAAACTCTTGAGGAGTACTCGCTGTGGAAAGCCGCAAACCCGAAGCCCGGACGCTGGACCTCTCGCCGCCACTACGCGCTGGTTGGCTGGAGCGCATCTTCAAACTCAGCTTGCATGGCACCACGGTGAAGACCGAGCTGATTGCCGGTCTGACGACCTTCATCACCATGGCCTACATCATTTTCGTCAACCCCAACATCATGGCCGACGCCGGCATCGATCACGGCGCCGCATTCGTCGCGACCTGCATCGCCGCCGCCCTGGGTTGCCTGTTGATGGGCCTGTACGCCAACTGGCCGGTGGGCCTGGCACCGGGCATGGGCCTGAACGCGTTTTTCACCTACACCGTGGTCGGCACCATGGGCTACAACTGGGAAACCGCATTGGGCGCGGTGTTTGTTTCCGGGGTGCTGTTCATGTTCCTGACCCTGTCGCGGGTGCGTGAGTGGCTGCTCAACAGCATTCCGGTAAGTCTGCGTTACGCCATGGGTGCGGGAGTCGGGTTGTTCCTCGGACTGATCGGCCTGAAGACCGCCGGCATCGTCGTGGACAGCCCCGCTACCCTGATCAAGCTCGGCTCCCTGCACGAGCCCGGCCCGTTACTGGCTGCGGTGTGTTTCCTGATGATCGCCGTGCTCAGCTATCACCGCGTGTTCGGCGCGATCCTGATCAGCATCATCGCCGTGACCCTGGCCGGTTGGGGCCTGGGACTGGTGCAATACAACGGGGTCATGTCGACGCCTCCGAGCCTGGCGCCCACCTGGATGGCGATGGATGTGGTCGGCGTATTCAACGTCAGCATGATCAGCGTAGTGCTGGCGTTCCTGTTCGTGCACATGTTCGACACCGCCGGCACCCTGATGGGCGTTGCCCAGCGTGCCGGGCTGGTCAAACCTGATGGCAAGATCGAGAACCTGTCCAAGGCCCTGAAAGCCGACAGCGCCTCCAGCGTGTTCGGCGCCATGGTCGGCGTGCCGCCGGTGACCAGCTATGTGGAAAGCGCCGCCGGTGTCGCGGCGGGTGGCCGCACAGGGCTTACCGCCGTGACGGTTGGTGTGCTATTTATTGCCGCGATGTTCTTCGCACCCCTGGCCGGGATGATCCCCGCCTACGCTACCGCGGGGGCTTTGATCTATGTCGCCATGCTGATGATGGGGGGCATGGCCCACATCGAATGGGACGAAGCGACCGACAGCATCCCGGCCATCGTCACGGCCATCATGATGCCCCTGACCTTTTCGGTCGCCGACGGTATTGCGCTGGGCTTCATCACCTATGTGGTGCTTAAGGCCGGCACGGGTAAACACAAAGAAATTTCTGTCAGTCTGTGGGTGCTCTGCGCGATCTTCATCGCCAAGTTCATCTTCTTGTAGGCACGGGATTATTCATCAGCCTCACCCCGTCGGGTGAGGCGTTCTTGCATCAGGAGCAAAGCAATGAATCTGGAAACCTGGCTGTTGTTCAGCGGCGCCGCTCTGGTGGTGATCCTCATCCCCGGCCCACTGTCGTTGCTGATGATCGGCAACAGCCTGAACTATGGCCTGCGCCGTTCGTATCCGGCGTTTCTGGGTGGCGTGATCGCCTCGATTTGCCTGCTGAGCGCATCGGCGCTGGGCCTCGGCGCACTGTTGTTGGCGTCAGAGCAACTGTTCAGCGCCCTGAAGATGGTCGGCGCGTTGTATCTGTTTTACCTGGCCTGGCAGAGCTGGCAGCAATCGCGCCAGCCGTCCCAGGGTGCCGAAGTGCCCCAAGCCGCCGCCATCCCGCGCTTTCGCGCCCTGTTCGGCCGGGCATTCGTGCTGGGTGCCAGCAACCCCAAGGACATTCTGTTCTTCGCCGCTTTCCTGCCGCAGTTCTTGAGCGCCGAACAACCGTTCCTGCCGCAACTGCTGATCATGATCGCCACCTGGACCGTTCTTGACCTGCTCTGCAAGCTGGCTTACGGCCTCGGCGCCCACGGCGCGGCGCGGTATCTGCGAACGGGTAAAGGCCAGAGTTGGTTCAACCGCATCAGCGCAGGACTCTTTGGCGGTGCGGGCGCGGCCTCTTTGATGTCCACTCACTGAGTCCCTGACTTTGCGAAACAGCCTCATCTTTTACTCGAGGCTTTCGCAAAACGTAGAAACAACCCATCGATATACACCCCGCCAGGAAGCATCTTACATATAGGGCCACTCAATCATCGTTGAACAAGGACGTTCACAATGGCCCAGATTTTCCAGCCCGGCCCGGTGCCCGACGACTATGCCGTAGTCATTACCGACTTAGGCGTGCCTACAAATAAGCACACCATCGAAACACTCGATTTCAAGACTGCCGATGGGACGCAGCTGAGTTCGGAGCACAAACATAGACAAGCCCAACTCGAAATCGTCGATAAACTTTACGGCCCGCTGCACATCGGTTCCGTGACTGTCACCCGTTCAGCCCTGGATGCGTTAGGCGCAACCACCGATGGACAGCCGCTGAACGGCGACAATACTTTTTCCCGCAGCCCCAATCGTTTTTTCGTGAACTCGTTACAGTTCAACGCAAACAATATTGAAACACGGCTCAAACTGACCGCCGACGCAAACGACTATCGGCTGCCCACGTTGCTGTTTGAAATGGCGAGCCAGCGCTCACCCGCCGCGCCCCCATTATTGAGGCAAACGCCTGAAACACAGGCCGAACCCGCCAGCCATCGGAGCACGCTGGAAAAACTCCTGAAATCGGCCCAAAGGCTCGATATACAAGGGCTTAGCCATGGAGCATTCAGTTGGGCAAATACAACCAAGAGCAATATCCTCATCCCTACAGGACTTGGACTTCAGGCCTTCGGAATCTATAGCGGTCTGCGCGGCCTGCAAGACGCCATCCGTAACAAGGACTCCTACCAGACCATTTTCAATGGGACCAGCGTGGCCGCCGAAGTCGCTTCAATCGGTGTCGAAGCTGCGGTGACCAGACAAGCCTCTCAGATGATCAGGGCCGGCCAACGCTCCCTCGAGGGCTTTGCCAAAACGACCTTTGCCACGCGCCTCGCCCGTGGAAGTGGGCTGATTGCCAGCGTCCTGACACTTCCTTTCGATATCATTGCTGCGGTTGATTCTTTCAAGGCGGCTGCCCACGCCACTGGCAAAGAAGCCACCGACCACTATGTCAGCGCAGCCTTGAGCGTCACCAGCGCCGCGATGACCTTAACCATTGGCATAGCGGCGCTGGCGGGATTTGGTTCAGCCGGTCCAGTGGGCCTTGCCGCCGGACTTATCCTGGTGGTTGGCTCACAAATCTGGGGCGCGGTTCGTCAAGTCGATGACATCGACGACTATATAGAACTCACCGTGCACGAGCGTCTGCGCACCGGTTGGTTGGCCTTCTGGGCGATGGGCCCTGACAAAGATATCCAGGATCGCTACACCATCGCCAAGGCTACCGCCGAACATACAAAGCTGCTGCAGGCCAATGCCTCGCACTTGCTCAAAGGCCCACTGAAAGACAGCACTGAGGCAATCGTAAACGGCACATTCAGCGTGGAACTCGAACCGGTGCCTTACAACACCTGGAACTGGTGGACCGGTGCCAGGTACCGGGCGACGACAGTCCGTCCGAAGATCAAAGACAACGACGACCGGATCGATGCGCGTAAAGGCGTTACGGCTCAGACGCCCGGCGCAGTCATTGAAACGTCGGCCGAACATAAAGCTATCCACTGGTACATCGGCGGCGGCAACGACACCGTGGAAGGCGTCGAAAACAAGCCAAACGTCTTTCACTACGGGGCGGGCGTTAAAAAACTGACCGGGGGCACAAAAGACGACGTGTTTATCTTTGAAGGCTCCACGGAAACCCTCAGTGAAACGTCAGCAAATAACCTGGTAGGTGGCTTGGGCAACGACACCCTGGTGTTGTCGGGCCGTAGCAGCAGTCATCAGGAGCCGCGTCTGGGTTACCAGGTCGACCTGGACGCCGGGCAAGTGTCCATCATCACTCAAAAAAGTCATGACACGCAGAGCAAGCGTCATCGCCACGCGGACCTTGAAAGCATTGAAAACGTAGAAATTCCCGAGGGCGGTGCCAACATCATCAAGGGGACAGCCGGCCCAAACATCATCAGGTCCCGCGGCAACGATTCAATCGACGCCGGCGCGGGAGATGACCGAATTTTCATTCTCAATGGAAATAACCGCAACGCAGACGGAGGACCGGGTGAGGATATCTATGCCATCGCTCATAAACCCGGCCACGTTTCCATCACCGAAGATGGTGTGGACAACAGCGTCATCGCGCTGGACTGGAGAGCTGACCTGATTGAAAGCTGGCGAATTGAAGACGGTCATCTGGTCATTACTTCATGCTTTGATGCAAGCGACCGGGAGTTTCGCAAAGTCACCATCAGGGAAGTCTATGAAGACTCTGCTTTTCCAAGAGCCTTACAAAACAACAGACTGACGTTCATCACCCAGGATGGCTACCATTTGGTACCCGACCTGCCCGATACGATCGAATCCAGCAGCCCGCTCGACATTGAAACAGTTGTGGTGCAGCCAGGCACACCCCGCAACCCGGCTATCCTGCCTGATCGAAGCGAGCAGCCGATCAGCCATGACAAAGACACCAGCTACTATGTTTCACATCTCAATGAACTGACCACACTCAAGGTCAAACAAAAAAGCGAATTTTCCACCACCCTTCATCTTAACTACGCCAACGCCGAGCTGACCCGTATCGAGGCCTACTACAAGGCTCATGTCACTCAGAAAGATGAAGGGGACAGCATCAAATATGGCGAATGTGGCCTGACCTTGCACTTTGGTGTTCGCCAAGTCGTATTGAAAAATCTGGCAAGTTCCGATGAGCGCTATAGCGCGCAAAACGCGAAGACCGGTCGGCGTGCATTTTCCGCCCTCGGTTCGCATCATACTTTTATCCTCACCCTGAACGACGGCTCGTCGTACCGTATGGTCCAACCCTCGCCCGACTATGGCCTGTTGCTGGACGAAACATTCATAGGTAAAGATCCGGTGGCATGGAAAACAGACGTTCCATTGCCATTGACGCCTACCAAAAAGAAATACGCCTATCTACGACCCTTGGACAAAAAACCTTATTACATGCGCAGCTGGGCAACCTGCGCCCTGCTGACATCGCCCACGGAACAAACGGGTATCGAAGTCCTGATTGGCGAAGGCGCCACCTACCTTGTTCACCTGAGCCCGAACATGACGCTACGCCTGTCCACGCCAGGTGCATTGGCCGGCGCCAATCCTCGGTTACCCCGTGCCTCCCTATGGGAGTTGGATGCCACGCGCCTGGGCCAAGTCGAGATAAAACTGTCCTCCAACCTGCTGCAAATAGGTGGAACGACCATCCATCTTCCCGTCTATGAAGCTGAAGACCTTGTCGACCCGATACGAGTCATCACTGCACAAGGCGTTGTTCATGCTGTCGACAGCCTGTTTGAGCGGGTTTATGTAGAAGCGCTTGATGGCCGGTATTTTGCCCCGCTCACCGACCCCAACATCCCATTGCCCAGCGAACTGTCGAGCCTGACATCCGAAGAACTGAAGGTTCTTCACGTTGCTGTCAAAGATGGGTCTCCCGGCACACTGAGCTACAACCTCAGAACCCGTAAATGGATCCTTGACACCGATAAGTCCCGAGTCATTGAGGCGGCGAACCTGAGAAAAACAGACCTGTGTGACCACGCCCTCAAGATCTATCAGGATCTGGCCCGCGAGGGGCTCAATCAGACGCCGCCCCTGGGTGATGACACACTTCGTCTGTTGCGGGAAAAATGCGTGGAGCTGATAGAAAACTTCACTTTGGACAACTCAGTGATGTTTGCGCGGGCGTTAGCGCTGAGCGCAGTCTTCGGCATAAGGCTCTCGCAATTGAGCTGGTTCCTCTCATTGGCTGAGGCATCTCCCGAACCTACCTGACCTTGAAGAACGTCTTCGACGGTTTCTTTCACACGCCATACATATGTAGTGCACCTGTCTGCTGGTTTTCCACGAACATCCTGGAACCCAGGGCCTGTCAGCCTCCGGCTCTACGACAGGCCATTAGCTTGATACCTACTTGAATCATCAATATTCAAACTCAAGAGCAGACATTTTCAATGAGTCCAAGACGAAACACCCGACCCACGCTAACCAAGTCGTCCCCTGATACGCCTCACTCCAGTCGCGATACGTCACTGGACACAATGCTCGGCAATCCCCTGAGAGGCGCAGAGATGGATCAGGCGTCCGGCTCGCCAACCGGACGCCAAACTGAAGCGACTGAATCGCAGCGCCCGACCGTCCAGGTATCCGAAATCGCATCCGCGACAGCCATCAGTGATGGCTCCCTGTCGGTATCGCTGGACAATTATTACCTTTCCCCTGAGCTGGTGCCCCTGTTATCGGAGCCGGACGCAACCTCTGGAATCCGCACGTTCAAGACACGCACCTACGTTGAGCTTGCAGAGGGAGGGACGGTGCTGCTTGGACGCGATTCCGAACAGAACTACAGAGCCCGATCAGGCACTGAACTTGTTGCCTCCGGACCACGCCTGGAACAAGTGGAGGGCAGCCTTCTATGGCGTCCAACTGCGCACCGCGACGTGACGCACCACAGTGATTCCAATCTCCCGCCTACACGGGCATTCAGGAAAAACTGGGGGGTTGACCCAAGATTCACGCTGTCCGAATTGATCACCATAAACAATGTTCACTATAAGGTGGTGACACGTACCGACGCGCGAGAATCCCCGATCACCTACATTCAGTCACCCGCTCATCCCATCTATGATTTTGACCTGTTGGAAGCCACCCTCAGGCATATGCCTGACGAGCAACCCCGAGGCGCAATACAAGTTCCGCCGGACAACCATTGGGAAATTGACGCCAGGTTACCCTTTGAAAAACCACTGACCGCTTACGTCAGGGATTTTTTTCCAGAAGTCACGACCATCACCCTGGAAAATATCGCAAGAAGGCAATTTGAACTCAGCAATGACTCGCCGTTCGCCGACTCTGCGGGTTTGACCGCACTCCGGCAGATTTACAGCAGTTGGGAAAACGCGACCTTCTCGCCACATCCGCAATGGTCCGATCCACTGTTGATGCTTCCGATTCTTCCAACCTCTTCGGCGTCCCGAGGCGCTGCCCGCTCGATAGCCTTGCCTAACCCCTCCTCTACAGGAATATTGAATCGGTTGGATTTTGATCCCCTGCGGTTCCAGCGACAGTGGCTTCTTTATCTGACGTCGTACTCGCCAGTGGAATTCAAACGCTTTATGGCCGCCCTTCTGACACGTAATGGCTATACAGTCATTGAGCCCAACTCTTTCAACAGTTTTCCCGCTTTGGTATTTCGCCGCACAGGGCATGACTATGTATTTTTCATGAGCCTGCACCGCACCAGAATTCCGAAGATTTCCCTACCCATGTATATGGATCCCAAGACAGCCGAGCTGCGCCTGGAAACCCAGGTTGGCGGAGTCGCTGCGAAAGCCGTCAACGATGCCCACAGTGCCAATAAAATCATCTGGCTCAAGGGCGGTACTGAAATCCGTCCCGGCGTTGCAGACACGATTTTTATCATCCGGGATGACAATTCCAGGCTGTAAATACACGGCTCAAAAAAAAGCCCGCAGTGTGAGCGGGCGAAAAACCAAAGAAGCTACATGCGCAGTCGCTTCCAGGACAAGGCAACTGCTTGGGGGATCAGCTGCCTCGATACGTTGAGTAGGCGTAGGGCGAAATCAGCAGGGGCACGTGGTAATGCTCCTGCTCGGCCGAAATGCCGAAGCGCAGCACCACCACATCCAAGAACGCCGGCTCGGACAGCTGGACGCCACGGGCACGGTAGTAATCGCCGGCATGGAATTGAATCTGATAGACGCCGCTACGGTAGTCATCCCCTTGCAACAACGGTGCATCGCAACGGCCGTCGCTGTTGGTCAGCGCGCTGGCGACCAATTGCAGTTGCGTACCTTCGACGCGGTACAGCTCGACCTTGATCGAGCTGCCCGGGCAGCCGTGCGCGGCATCCAAAACGTGAGTAGTCAAACGTCCCATTGATTGTGCGCGCCTCGCTGCAAGCAGTTCGGCCCGACGCCTCCTGAATCAGTTGAAAGACAGGCCGCACCGTTTCGGAGCACGAAACGCTGCGGCGATGAGCGAATTAAGACACTTTAAATGAAAATTGTACACAATAAAAAACAGAAATTTATCGCCTGCCATATTCGAGAAGGGTTCAGACCCGATCAGTAATAAAACCAACAGACACACAGGATTGTCATACCTTAGCTGACCAAATGGGCAGGTTTCTTGCAGTGTAGACACGCCAGAGGCAGCAGTGAAAAATGCAAAAAATCAGGCTTACAAAGTGCGCATAAAGTTGTATACAATCAACCCATCGCTGTGACGCCAGCCTGTGATTCATCGCCCAGGCGCCACCTACATGGTTCGAACAAGAAGGAAAACTGCAGTGAGCGCTGACTACCCACGCGACCTGATCGGTTACGGCAGTAACCCTCCCCACCCTCAGTGGCCGGGCAACGCCCGTATCGCCCTGTCCTTCGTGCTCAACTACGAGGAAGGCGGCGAGCGCAACGTGCTGCATGGCGACAAGGAGTCCGAAGCGTTTCTCTCGGAAATGGTTTCGGCGCAACCGCTGCAGGGCGAGCGCAACATGAGCATGGAATCGCTCTACGAATATGGCAGCCGCGCCGGTGTCTGGCGGATCCTCAAGCTGTTCAAGGAATTCGATATTCCGCTGACGATCTTCGCGGTGGCCATGGCTGCCCAGCGCCACCCGGATGTGATCCGTGCCATGGTCGCCGCCGGTCACGAGATCTGCAGCCATGGCTATCGCTGGATCGACTATCAATACATGGATGAAGCCCAGGAACGCGAGCACATGCTCGAAGCGATCCGTATCCTCACCGAAATCACCGGCGAACGTCCGTTGGGCTGGTACACCGGCCGCACAGGCCCCAACACCCGCCGGCTGGTCATGGAAGAAGGCGGTTTTCTCTATGACAGCGACACCTACGACGACGACCTGCCCTACTGGGAACCGAACACCCCCACCGGCAAGCCGCACCTGGTGATTCCGTACACCCTGGACACCAACGACATGCGCTTCACCCAGGTCCAGGGTTTCAACAAGGGCGACGATTTTTTCCAATACCTCAAGGATGCCTTTGACGTGCTGTATGCCGAAGGCAGCGAGGCGCCGAAGATGCTTTCCATCGGCCTGCACTGCCGCCTGATCGGCCGGCCTGCCCGTCTCGCGGCCCTCAAGCGGTTTCTTGAATACGCCAAGGGTCATGAGCAGGTCTGGTTCAGCCGTCGCGTCGACATCGCCCGCCACTGGCAGCAGACCCACCCACATCCGGGCGCTTTGAAATCAGGGGCTTCGAAATGACCGCATTCCAGACCCTCAAGCCTTCGACCTTGAGCCGCGAAGCGTTCGTCAAAGCCTTCGCCGACATCTACGAACATTCGCCGTGGGTGGCCGAAAAGGCTTTCGACCTGGGCCAGGACCCATCGATCGACCAGATCGAAACCCTGCACCAGCGCATGAGCGACATCCTGCTGTGCGCCGATCACGCCAGCCAACTGGCGCTGATCAACGCACACCCGGACCTGGCCGGTAAAGCCGCCGTCCAGGGCCAACTGACCGAGGCCAGCACCAACGAACAGGCTGGCGCCGGTATTCACCAATGCTCGAGCGATGAGTTCCAACGCTTCACCGAGCTGAACGAGGCGTACAAAGCCAAGTTCAAGTTTCCCTTCATCATGGCGGTAAAAGGCAGCAACCGGCATCAGATCCTCGCGGCGTTCGAAACGCGCATTCACCACTCGGCAGATACCGAGTTCAAATGCGCGCTGGCAGAGATCAACAAGATCGCGTTGTTCCGATTACTGACTCTTTAGCAAGCAGCCCTGAGGCCCAGGCCCCTGCAAGCATCCCCAGCCAACTTATTAAAGGCAGACAAGAAGAATGAAAGCTTACGCCGTACCCTTCGAGAAGTTCGTCAACCTGGCCGACGCCCGCCTGGGCACCAAGATCATTTCGGTCACCGATGACTGGTTCGCTGACGCCAACCGTCTGTTCCAGCCGACTCCGGCCGTATGGAAGGAGGGCGTGTTCGATGACAACGGCAAGTGGATGGACGGCTGGGAGTCGCGCCGCAAGCGCTTCGAAGGCTACGACAGCGCGGTGATCCGCCTGGGCGTGCCGGGTTCGATCAAAGGCGTGGACATCGACACTTCATTCTTCACCGGTAACTACCCGCCGTCGGCGTCCCTGGAAGCCTGCTTCCTGGCCTCGGGCGAACCAGACGAACATACCCAATGGACTGAAGTGCTGTCGGCCGTGGAACTGCAAGGCAACAGCCACCACTACCATGAAATCAGCAATGACCAGGCCTTCAGCCACCTGCGCTTCAACATCTACCCCGATGGTGGCGTGGCCCGCCTGCGGGTCTACGGCATTCCGTACCGCGACTGGTCGGCCGTGGGCGACAACGAACAGATCGATCTCGCCGCGGCCCTCAATGGCGGTCGCGCCCTGGCCTGTTCCGACGAACACTTCGGTCGCATGAGCAACATCCTCAACCCAGGTCGCGGGGTGAACATGGGCGACGGCTGGGAAACCGCCCGTCGTCGCACCCCGGGCAATGACTGGGTGATTGTCGCCCTGGGCCATGCCGGTGAGGTCGAGAAAGTCATCGTCGACACCCTGCACTTCAAGGGCAACTACCCGGACAGCTGCTCGATCCAGGGCGCGTTCGTCAAGGGCGGCACCGACAGCCAGATCGAAACCCAGTCGCTGTTCTGGCGCGAGCTGCTGCCGAGTCAGAAACTGGAGATGCACGCCGAACACACCTTCGCCGAGCAGATCAAGGCGTTGGGGCCGATCACCCACATCCGCCTGAATGTGTTCCCGGACGGTGGCGTGAGTCGCCTGCGGGTGCTTGGCAAGGTGTCGAAATAAGAGTGAACCCGAATCGCGAGCAAGCTCGCTCCCACATTTGAAATGCATTCCCCTGTGGGAGCGAGCTTGCTCGCGATGGCGGCACAACAAACAACACAGAATTCAAGGTAAGAAGACCAGCATGCGCACACTCCAGATCGAACCGTTGACCAAAGAAGCCTTCGCCCCGTTCGGTGACGTGATCGAAACCGACGGCAGCGATCACTTCATGATCAACAATGGTTCGACCATGCGCTTCCATCGCCTGGCGACGGTTGAAACCGCCGAGCCGGACGACAAGGCGATCATCAGCATCTTCCGCGCCGAGGCGCTGGAGATGCCGTTGACCGTACGCATGCTGGAGCGCCATCCGCTGGGCAGCCAGGCTTTCATCGGGCTGCTCGGCAACCCCTTTCTGATCGTGGTCGCGCCACTTGGCGATGTACCTGTATCAGGCTTGGTCCGCGCCTTCGTCACCAACGGCAGGCAGGGCATTAATTACCATCGCGGCGTCTGGCACCACCCGGTGCTGACGATCGAAAAGCGGGATGACTTCCTGGTGGTTGATCGCAGTGGCACAGGCAATAACTGCGATGAGCATTTTTTCAAAGAGGATGAGTTGTTGATCCTCGCCCCCCACCAATAAGAGAAGCGTCCGATCACGCGAAAACAAGCGTGACGGGCGAGAGGTAAAGACTGTGGAAGCACATATGCTGGAATGGCTGAACCTGAGCGTGCGCTGGGTTCATATGATCACTGGCGTGGCCTGGATCGGCGCGTCGTTCTACTTCGTCTGGCTGGAAAACAACCTCAATCGCGTCAACCCCAAAAGCGGTCTGGCCGGTGATTTGTGGGCCATCCACGGTGGCGGCATCTACCACCTGGAAAAATACAAACTCGCGCCGCCGTCCATGCCGGACAACCTGCACTGGTTCAAATGGGAAGCCTACTTCACCTGGATGTCGGGCGTCGCCCTGCTGTGCCTGGTGTTCTATTGGAACCCGAGCCTGTACCTGCTGGCACCGGGCAGCAGCCTGAGCGGGCCCGAAGGCGTCGCCCTGGGCATCGGCTCGTTGTTCGTCGGCTGGTTCGTGTATTCCTTTCTCTGCGACTCGGCCCTGGGCAAACGTCCTGCCCTGCTCGGCCTGATCCTGTTCGTGCTGCTGATCGCCGCGGCCTACGGGTTCAGCAAGGTGTTCAGCGGTCGCGGTGCCTACCTGCATGTCGGGGCGGTCATCGGGACGATCATGGTCGGCAACGTGTTCCGCATCATCATGCCGGCCCAACGCGCGCTGGTGGCGGCCATTGCCGAGAACCGCACGCCGGATCCGGCGCTGCCGGCCAAGGGCCTGTTGCGCTCGCGCCACAACAACTACTTCACCCTGCCGGTGCTGTTCATCATGATCAGCAACCATTTCCCGAGCACCTATGGCAGCCAGTACAACTGGTTGATCCTGGCCGGGATCGCCGTGGCTGCGGTGTTGGTGCGGCACTATTTCAATACCCGCCACGACAGCAACAAGTATGCCTGGACGCTGCCGGTCGGCGCTCTGGCGATGATCTGCCTGGCTTATGTCACGGGTCCCAAGCCCATGGCCACAGCGCCGGAAGTGGCCAAGGCCCCTGGTGTGATCGAGTACCAACCGTTGCCGGAAACGGCAGTGGGCGGCGGCGCAAAACCGGCGACGGCAGCGGCCGCACCGGCATCGACGCCGGCCCAGACCGCCAATGCCCAGGGCCCCTCGTTCGAGAAGGTCCACAGCGTGATTCAGGAGCGCTGCTCGGTCTGCCATTCGGCAAAACCCACCAGCCCGTTGTTCAGCGCCGCGCCGGGCGGGGTGATGTTCGATACCCCGCAGCAGATCCAGCAACAAGCCGCGCGCATCCAGGCCCAGGCCGTGGCCACGCAGATCATGCCCCTGGGCAATATCACCCAGATGACCCAACAGGAACGCGACCTGATCGGCGCGTGGATCAGCCAGGGGGCGCGGACCAACTGAGTCCCGCCGACATCAAACCTGACATCACCCGCTACACGTAATACCGCTGACAGGCAGACCGGCACACGACCGGTCGCCCGTCAGCGCCTGCCTGCGCCTCAACAATAAAAACAAGAGGAAAGCGTCAGATGAACCAGCCCCGCCATCACGCCCCAAATTCGCCACGAATGCGCCGTTGCAGGGCACTTGAGCCCATGAATGCAGGGCCGTATCCTGCGCGGCCGTTTGAATCCGGTGCCGCGTAAAACCAGCGGATCCTGACCGATACGCCAACTATTGCAGTGTTGGCAGATATCGGTTCCCGCTGAAGACACTTTTTCGATCGCTTCAAACCACTGAACAAGCCATTTTTCCGATTTATCCCGGTCTTGGCTCAGCTCTTGCTGTCAGCGCTTGTCACAAACAAAAAGCTGACCGAACGGATGTTTTTTCCGTAGAAAAAAAGCGCCACACCAGAGCGCTGATCTTAAAAAAATGCAGTACCACTTACCTTTGGGAGCAAACTGAATGAAACGTACGTCTACCCAGCTGATACTTGCAGGCTCTTTGCTGGCCGGGGGCCAGGCGATGGCCGATGACCTGCTGCAGTGGCAGAACAACAGTCTGAGCTACCTGTACGGCAAGGATTTCCAGATCAACCCGCGCATCCAGCAAACCGTGACCTTCGAGCACGCCGATGCCTGGAAATACGGCGACAACTTCTTCTTCCTCGACCGGATCTTCTACAACGGCCAGGACGACAGCAATTCCGGCCCGAACACCTACTACGGTGAGTTCAGCCCACGCCTGTCGTTCGGCAAAATCTTCGACCAGAAGCTGGAACTGGGTCCGATCAAAGATGTATTGCTGGCCATGACCTACGAGTTCGGGGAGGGCGACAACGAGTCGTACCTGATCGGTCCGGGCTTCGACCTGGCGATTCCCGGTTTCGATTACTTCCAGTTGAATTTCTACAACCGCCAGACCGAAGGTCCGCGCGCTGGCGACAATGTCTGGCAGATCACCCCGGTCTGGGCCTACACCATCCCGGTGGGCTCATCCGATATCCTGTTCGACGGTTTCATCGACTGGGTGGTGGATAACGACAGCAACGCCAAGGGCACCTACCACGCCAACCTGCACATCGTCCCGCAGATCAAATATGACCTGGGCAAGGCATTGAAGCTGGGCGCCAAGCAATTGTACGTGGGCGTGGAATACGACTACTGGAAGAACAAGTACGCGATCAAAGACAGCGAAGGCTTCAAGACCAATCAGAGCAATACCAGCTTCTTGCTGAAGTATCATTTCTGATCCACATCGATCCTCGATGCTCAGGAAATCTTGTGGGAGCGAGCCTGCTCGCGATGGCGGTGGATGCTACTGCATCACCCCGCCGTCACCCGCAAGAACCGGCTTAACTCCTCGCGCTGGGCCAACGCATCCTGGCGTCCCAGCTCGATCAGTTCACTGCAATAGCCCGCTTCGAACAGCAGATAACTCAGCACCCCGGCGCCGCTGGTCTTGGTCGCGCCCGGCCCGCGCAGGAACATACGCAGCGCGCGGGGCAATTCCAGGCGATGGCGGGCGGCGATTTCGTCGATCGGCTGGCTCGGCGAAATCACCAACACCTCCACCGGCGCCGCGCCCAGCGCATGAGCCGGCACGTCATCGGGCAGCAGATGACTGAAGCCATTCAGACGCTCCAGCAGCTCGATGTCGCTTTCCAGGCTGTCAATGAACGTGCTGTTGAGCATGTGGCCACCGATCTGCGCCAGGGTCGGTTGCTGGCCGGTGTAACTGCGCTGCAACGGCTCTGGCGAACCAAGGCCGCGCGGATTGCCGCTGACGCCGATGACCAGCACGCGATTGGCCCCCAGGTGCAGGGCCGGGCTGATGGGAGCCGATTGACGCACCGCGCCGTCGCCGAAATATTCCGGGCCGATCCTGACCGGCGCGAACAGCAGGGGGATCGCCGAACTGGCGAGCAGGTGTTCCACCGACAACTGGGCCGGCACGCCGATGCGCCGGTGCCGCAGCCAGGATTCGATGGTGCCGCGGCCCTGATAGAAGGTCACGGCCTGGCCGGACTCATAACCGAACGCTGTCACCGCCACGGCCCGCAGTTGCTGCTGCGCGATCGCCTGTTCGATGCCCGAGGCGTGGAATTGAGACTGGAGAAGTTCACGCAACGGCGAACTGTCGATCAGCGCCACTGGTAACCGGGCGCCCAGGCCCAGCAGGCTGTGGCTGATAAAACGTGTCGCCTGGGCAATCACGCCCCACCAGTCGCTGCGCATCACCTGATGGCTGCGCACGGCTTGCCAGAAGGCAGTCAGGCGCTCGATGGCGGTTTTGAAGTCCATCGCCCCGCTGGCCAGGCTGACCGCGTTGATTGCCCCGGCCGAGGTGCCGACAATCACCGGGAACGGGTTATCCGCCCCGTCCGGCAACAGTTCGGCAATCGCGGCCAATACCCCCACTTGATACGCTGCCCGAGCCCCGCCGCCGGAAAGAATCAAACCTGTCACCGGTTCAAGTGGGGTCATCGCAACGCTCCGTGTTCATTAAGTGGACTACAGGCTTAACCGCGTTTGTCATACAGCTTCGGCTCGCCCGGCGGACGACTCTTGAAGCGCCGGTGAGCCCAGAGGTATTGCTCGGGGCATCTGCTGACCGACTGCTCCACCCATCGATTGATACGGATGCAATCGGCCTCTTCGCTCTCCCCTGGAAAATCTTCCAGTGGCGTCTGGATCACCAAACGGTAACCCCTGCCATCAGCCAGGCGTTCCTGGATGAATGGCACCACCCGTGCCTTGCCCAGGCGAGCGAACTTGCTGGTGGCTGTGACCGTCGCGGCCTGGATGCCGAACAGTGGCACGAAGACGCTTTGCTTGGCGCCGTAGTCCTGGTCCGGCGCATACCAGATCGCCCGTCCCGCCCGTAGCAGCTTGAGCATGCCACGCACGTCGTCGCGTTCCACCGCCAGGGAATCAAGATTGTGCCGCTCGCGCCCGCGACGCTGGATGTAGTCAAACAGCGGGTTCTTGTGCTCGCGGTACATGCCGTCGATGGTGTGCTGCTGGCCGAGCAATGCCGCGCCGATTTCCAGCGTGGTGAAGTGCAGCGCCATCAGGATCACCCCTTTGCCCTCGCGCTGGGCCTGCTTGAGATGCTCCAGCCCTTCGACATGGGCCAGCTTCGCCAGGCGCGAGCGCGACCACCACCAGCTCATGGCCATTTCGAAGAAGGCGATACCGGTGGAGGCAAAATTTTCCTTGAGCAGGCGCTTGCGCTCGGCAGCGGACTTTTCAGGAAAACACAGTTCCAGATTGCGCTGGGCGATGCGCCGTCTGTCGCCGGCCACACGATACATCAGCGCACCCAATACACGACCGGCGCGCAGCAGCAGCGGATAGGGCAGCTGAACGATCAGCCACAACAGCCCCAGACCGCACCACAGCAGCCAGAAACGCGGATGAAAAAATGCAGCTCGAAAACGCGGGCGATCCATTACAGCTTCCATAAAGACATGGGCCGCGCATTCTACATCGTTCGACCCGGCTTGCGGCCCGGGGACGATCTCGTTATAAGTCTCGGCACTTTTAGTGACAAGCCGTTGTACGCCGACCATGAGCCAAACCGAACCGCTAGACCAAGATCCCGTGTTCCAGCTGAAGGGCAGCATGCTCGCCATTACGGTGCTGGAGCTGGCCCGCAACGACCTGGAGAGCCTTGACCGGCAGTTGGCGGCAAAAGTCGCCCAGGCCCCGAATTTTTTCAGCAATGCCCCGTTGGTGCTGGCGCTGGACAAACTGCCGGCCGGCGAAGGTGCCGTGGATCTGCCGGGCCTGATGCGGGTTTGTCGCCAGCACGGCCTGCGCACCCTGGCGATCCGGGCCAGCCGTATCGAAGACATCGCCGCCGCCATCGCCGTGGACATTCCGGTGCTGCCGCCCTCCGGCGCCCGGGAACGGGTGCTGGAACTGAGCCCGGTCGAGACCAGGAAAAAGCCGGAAAAACCACCAGAACCGACCATCAAGCCGACCCGAGTCATCACGTCTCCGGTACGTGGCGGGCAGCAGATCTATGCCCAGGGTGGCGATCTGGTCGTGGTGTCCTCGGTCAGCCCGGGCGCGGAACTTCTGGCCGATGGCAACATCCATGTATACGGCCCGATGCGTGGCCGTGCCCTGGCCGGTGTCAAGGGCGATACGAAAGCCAGGATTTTCTGTCAGCAGTTGAGCGCTGAACTGGTCTCTATCGCCGGGCAGTACAAGGTTTCCGAGGATCTGCGTCGCGACCCGCTGTGGGGGGCCGGTGTCCAGGTCAGCCTGTCGGGCGACGTGTTGAACATCATTCGGCTTTAACGGATACTGCCGCATTTTCCAAGCATCTCTAAAACGTAGCGAAAACGGCTTAAACGACGTAGGAAAAAGGATAAGGCAGTGTTTACCGGAGGTAGACCCCGTCCCGCATCCGATTCCAGCCAAGCCTGTCCAATTGCAGCAGTTTCAAGAGATGTTTTTCAGGGGCTGAAAAAGTCCTTTTTCCTTAGGGGTGAAACACCTTGGCCAAGATTCTCGTGGTTACATCCGGCAAGGGTGGTGTGGGTAAGACCACCACCAGCGCCGCTATCGGTACCGGCCTCGCTCTGCGCGGCCACAAAACAGTCATCGTCGACTTCGACGTCGGCCTGCGTAACCTGGACCTGATCATGGGTTGCGAGCGTCGTGTGGTCTATGACTTCGTCAACGTGGTCAACGGTGAAGCGAACCTGCAGCAAGCCCTGATCAAGGACAAGCGCCTTGAGAATCTGTACGTGCTGGCCGCCAGCCAGACCCGCGACAAAGACGCGCTGACCCAGGAAGGCGTGGAAAAAGTGCTGATGCAGCTCAAGGAAGACTTTGAGTTCGTGGTGTGCGACTCCCCGGCCGGTATCGAGAAAGGTGCCCACCTGGCGATGTACTTCGCTGACGAAGCGATCGTCGTGACCAACCCGGAAGTCTCGTCGGTACGCGACTCCGATCGCATGCTCGGCCTGCTGGCGAGCAAATCCCGTCGCGCCGAGAACGGCGAAGAGCCGATCAAGGAACACCTGCTGCTGACCCGCTACAACCCGCAACGGGTCAGCGATGGCGAAATGCTGGGCGTCGAAGACGTCAAGGAAATCCTCGCTGTTACCCTGCTGGGTGTGATTCCTGAATCCCAAGCGGTACTCAAGGCCTCCAACTCGGGTGTGCCGGTGATTCTCGACGATCAGAGCGACGCCGGTCAGGCGTACAGCGATGCGGTCGATCGCCTGCTGGGCAAAACCGTAGAGCATCGATTCCTCGATGTAACGAAGAAAGGTTTCTTCGAGCGCCTGTTTGGAGGTAGGTAATGAATCTTTTTGACTTCTTTCGTGCCAACAAAAAGCCAAGTACCGCCTCGGTCGCGAAAGAGCGTCTACAGATCATCGTGGCGCACGAGCGCGGCCAGCGCAGTACCCCTGATTATCTGCCAGCCTTGCAGAAAGAACTGGTGGAAGTGATCCGCAAGTACGTCAACATCGGGTCCGATGATGTGCATGTGGCGCTGGAAAGCCAGGGCAGTTGCTCGATTCTGGAACTCAATATCACCCTGCCGGATCGCTGATCGATCCTGCAGGTGCCCACGGCGGCTCCGGGTCCCAAAGTCCTTCCCACAGGGTTAGGAAAAAGGGCCCGAGCCGCCGTTGGCGTTTGTTACGAGACTGTTTGAATGCCCCTGTCCAACATCCGCATCATCCATCAGGACGCCGCCGTCCTGGTGGTCGACAAGCCGACCCTGCTGCTGTCCGTGCCCGGCCGGGCCGACGACAACAAAGACTGCCTGATCACCCGCCTGCAGGAAAACGGCTATCCGGAAGCGCGAATCGTGCACCGGCTGGACTGGGAAACCTCTGGCATCATCCTGCTGGCCCGGGATCCGGATACCCATCGCGAACTGTCTCGGCAGTTTCATGATCGGGAAACCGAAAAGGCCTACACAGCATTGTGCTGGGGCCAACCGGAGCTGGACAGCGGCAGCATCGACCTGCCCCTGCGCTACGACCCGCCGACCAAACCGCGCCACGTGGTGGATCATGAGCAGGGCAAGCACGCCCTGACCTTCTGGCGCGTGCTGGAGCGTTGCGGCGACTGGTGCCGGGTCGAACTGACGCCGATCACCGGACGCTCGCACCAGTTGCGCGTGCACATGCTGTCCATTGGTCATCCGCTGCTGGGCGACGGCCTCTACGCCCACCCCCAGGCCCTCGCTGCGTGGCCACGGCTGTGCCTGCACGCCAGCATGCTCAGCTTCACCCACCCGCAAAGCGGCGAACGCCTGCGCTTCGAGTGCCCGGCGCCGTTCTGAGAGACGCCACCGACACTGTGGCGAGGGAGCTTGCTCCCGCTGGGGCGCGAAGCGGCCCTAAAGGCTGACACCTCGGCATGCCTGCTTGATTGGGTTACCACTGTTGGGGCTGCTACGCAGCCCAGCGGGAGCAAGCTCCCTCGCCACGGGTTCAACAACCCAAGTTCCCCATATACCTACCCCTCTCCCCTCCCCATCGCCCCCCAATACGGTAAACTCCCGCGCATTGCTGTCTGGAGTTATTTATGCGCGAAGAGTTGAACCAAGGCCTGATCGACTTTCTCAAGGCCTCCCCCACCCCGTTCCACGCCACCGCCAGCCTTGCCCAACGTCTGGAGGCAGAGGGTTATCAGCGTCTTGACGAACGCGAGACCTGGGCCACCGAGGCCAACGGTCGTTACTACGTCACGCGCAACGACTCTTCAATCATCGCTTTCAAACTGGGGCGCAACTCACCGCTGCACGACGGCATCCGCCTGGTTGGCGCCCACACCGACAGCCCCTGCCTGCGGGTCAAGCCCCAGCCGGAACTACAACGCCACGGGTTCTGGCAACTGGGCGTGGAAGTTTATGGCGGCGCGCTGCTGGCGCCGTGGTTTGACCGCGACTTGTCCCTGGCCGGGCGCGTGACCTTCCGCCGCGATGGCAAGGTCGAAAGCCAGCTGATCGATTTCAAGGCGCCGATCGCCACGATTCCGAACCTGGCCATCCACCTCAATCGCGAAGCCAACCAGGGCTGGGCGATCAACCCACAGAATGAGCTGCCACCGATTCTCGCCCAGTTCGCCGGTGATGAGCGCGTCGACTTCCGCGCCGTGCTCACCGATCAACTGGCCCGCGAACACGGCCTGAATGCGGACGTGGTGCTCGATTACGAGCTGAGTTTCTACGACACCCAAAGCGCCGCGCTCATCGGCCTGCATGGTGATTTCATTGCCGGCGCGCGCCTGGACAATCTGCTGTCGTGCTACGCCGGCCTGCAAGCCTTGTTGAACGCCGACACCGAAGAGACCTGCGTGCTGGTGTGCAACGACCACGAGGAAGTCGGCTCTTGCTCGGCCTGTGGCGCCGATGGTCCGATGCTGGAACAAACCCTGCGTCGTTTGCTGCCTGAAGGTGAAGAGTTCGTACGGACCATCCAGAAATCCCTGCTGGTTTCCGCAGACAACGCCCACGGCGTGCACCCCAACTACGCCGACAAACACGACGCCAACCACGGCCCGAAACTCAATGCCGGGCCCGTGATCAAGGTCAACACCAACCAGCGCTACGCCACCAACAGCGAAACCGCCGGGTTCTTCCGTCACCTGTGCATGGCCGAGGAAGTACCGGTGCAGAGCTTCGTGGTGCGCAGCGACATGGGCTGCGGCTCGACCATCGGCCCGATCACCGCCAGTCAGTTGGGTGTACGCACGGTGGACATCGGTTTGCCGACCTTCGCCATGCACTCGATCCGCGAGCTGTGCGGCAGTCATGACCTGGCGCACCTGGTGAAGGTGTTGAGCGCGTTTTATGCCTGTCGTGAGTTGCCATAGCTGCCGTTGCAGCTAACCCCTGTGGCGAGGGAGCTTGCTCCCGCTGGGCTGCGCAGCAGCCCCCTGCATGCAGGTTTGCCAGTGCTGCGCACTGGAGCGGGAGCAAGCACCCTCGCCACAATGATGTCCGCCTCAAGATTCGAGGTGGCCATGACATACATCATCACACCCCGGCAAAACCCCAACTAGACTGACCTTATCCCCTCCGACAAGGCCGTCGCCATGATTCCGATGTCTGCGTTCAATGCCATGCTGGTGCCCATCATCGCCGGCATGATTCTGCTGGCCATCGGCTTCAACTTCCGAGACAAGAACGTCGGGGTGTTTGCCATGTGGATCGGCATGTTGTTGATCCTCGCCACGGTGGTGTTCAGGATCCTGGCCAAACTCAACGAGTCGATCTGACCTCACCTCAGGCAGCCGACGGTTGTTCCGGCACGTCCACCCCCACGTGAATCGCATCGTGACGCCAGAACTCCAGGTCACAATCGATCAACCGCTGATACTGGTCATAATTGACCCGGGCAATCCGCAAGCCAGGGCTGCCAACCGAGACTTTCAACGCCGCCGCCGCTTCAGGCTGTAGCGAGGTCGGCACAATCTCGAACTTCACCCGGCCGTAGTGCAAGTCGTAATGACGGGCGTACAACTCGGTGATGGACTGATTGAGGTCGAATTCGAGGATGTCCGGGAAGTACTGCGGGTTCAGGTAGTGCTCGACATACAGCACCAGCCGCTCATCGATACGCCGCACGCGGCAGATCTGGATCACACTGGACAGTGCCGGCAATTGCAACCAGGCACACACTGCTGCCGAAGCCGGCTGCAGACGGGCCGAGATCACCTGAGTGGAAGGCACTCGCCCCTGGGCAGTCACCATGGCGTGGAAATGGCTGCGCTGCATCAGGTTATAGGCCAAGCGTGGCGGCGAGACAAACCAACCACGGCGCTCCTCGCGATAGATCTGCCCCTGGGCTTCGAGCTGTAACAGCGCTTCGCGCACAGTGATGCGTGTAGTGCCGAACAACTCACTGAGCTTGCGCTCGGCCGGCAACTTGCTACCGGGCGCCAGCAAGCCATGGTCGAGCTGCTCCTGCAGGACTTGCCCGATGGTTGTCACCGCTTTGGTTGTCTCGATGCGCATCAACGTTACCTATCTGGACTAGACCAGCACTCTTTCGGGGCGAAATCGATGGAACATCCATCCGTTTCTCATGCTTGCAAGCCTAGGCACTGCACATGACTGGTAGATGACAGAACCGCCGAACGGTTCATTGCCATCCCTGCAAGTTAGCGGCCAACTCCTTGCAGATCAGCCGCTTAACCATGGTCTACGCTTAGTTGGCAGCCACTTTGCCCCCGCCTGGCACATGCCGGCATCTCCTGCACCGACATCAAAATGTCACAGGGCTCGCCTACATTGGCTCAGGTATTGCTGACCTAGACCAACACAACCGCAATCGCAGCGTTGAAAACGCCCATAGGAGCTTCGGATGAAACAGTTTTTCCTGGCATCACTGTTAGGCTCGACCATTGCCATGTGCACTGTTGCCATGGCCGCTGACACCGATTTGAAAACACTGGAAGCCGCTGCGAAAGCGGAAGGCACCGTGAACAGCGTCGGCATGCCCGATGACTGGGCGAACTGGAAAGCCACCTGGGATGACCTGGCCAAAATCTATGGCTTGAAACACATCGACACCGACATGAGCTCGGCCCAGGAAATCGCCAAGTTCGCCGCCGAGAAAGACAACGCCAGCGCCGATATCGGTGACGTCGGCGCAGCTTTCGGCCCGATCGCGGTCAAGCAAGGCGTGGTTCAACCCTACAAACCGAGCACCTGGGAACAGGTTCCAGACTGGGCCAAGGACAAGGACGGCAACTGGGCCCTGGCCTACACCGGCACCATTGCTTTCATCGTCAACAAGAAGCTGTTGCACGGCTCCGAAGTGCCAACCAAATGGGCCGACCTGAAAACCGGCAAATACAAGGTTTCCATTGGTGACGTGAGCACCGCCGCCCAAGCCGCCAACGGTGTGCTGGCAGCGGCCCTGGCCAATGGCGGCAACGAGAAAAACGTTCAACCGGCCTTGTTGATGTTCGCCGAGATCGCCAAGCAAGGGCGTCTGTCCATGGCCAACCCGACCATCGCCACCATGGAAAAAGGTGAAGTCGAAGTCGGCGTGGTCTGGGACTTCAACGGCCTGAGCTACAAGGCCAAGATGGCCAACCCGGATGATTACGTCGTACTGATTCCATCCGACGGCTCGGTCATCTCCGGCTACACCACCATCATCAACAAATACGCCAAGCACCCGAACGCCGCCAAACTGGCTCGCGAGTACATCTTCAGCGATGCCGGCCAGATCAACCTGGCCAAGGGCAACGCCCGTCCGATCCGCGCCGAGCACCTGACCTTGCCTGAAGAGGTCAAGGCCAAGTTGCTGCCCAACGAACAGTACAAAGGCGTGACCCCGATCAAGGATGCGGATGCGTGGGAAAAAACCTCCAAGACACTGCCGCAGAAGTGGCAGGAAGAAGTGATCATCAATATGGAGTGAGGCAATAGCTCCCGCTCGGAAATCCACTGGAGATCCAATTGTGGGAGCGAGCACTGTGGGAGCAAAGCTTGCTCGCGATGAACGATGAAACGGTCTTGCAGTTGAACCGTGTCGCCTTCATCGCGAGCAAGCTCGGCTCCCACAGAAGCTGGCTTCCACATCAGGTCCCTGGTGAATCCGAGTTTCCTGGTATCTGTCCGGAGTCCCGCTACCCATGAAGCACAACGTCATCCTGGTGGTGCTCGACGGCCTCAACTACGAGGTCGCCCGGCATGCCATGGGGCATTTGCAGGCCTATGTCGGCGCAGGACGCGCGGCGCTCTACACACTGGAATGTGAACTGCCCGCCCTGTCCCGTCCGCTCTATGAATGCATTCTGACCGGCGTCGTGCCCCTCGACAGCGGGATCGTGCACAACAATGTCTCGCGCCTGTCGAACCAGCGCAGCATCTTCCACTACGCTACCGCAGGCGGTTTGAGTACGGCAGCCGCGGCCTATCACTGGGTCAGCGAGCTCTACAACGCTTCGCCGTTCGTGGCCGGTCGCGATCGTCATACCGACAACCCCGAGCTGCCGATTCAATACGGGCATTTCTACTGGAATGACCACTACCCCGACTCTCATCTGTTTGCCGACGCCGAACACCTGCGTCAGCGCTACCTGCCGAATTTTTTGCTGGTGCATCCCATGAACATCGACGATGCCGGCCACAAGCACGGCCTCGACACCCCGCAATACCGCAACAGCGCCCGCTCGGCCGACATCAACCTGGCGGTTTACCTGCAAGCCTGGCTCGACGCCGGATACCAGGTGCTGGTGACATCCGACCACGGCATGAACAACGACCGCTCCCACAACGGCCTGCTGGCTGAAGAACGGGAAGTGCCACTGTTTGTGCTGGGCAACGGCTTCAGCCTCAACCCCAACGCCGCACCCCGGCAGACTGAACTGTGCGGCACCATTTGCCAGTTGCTCGGCGTTGCCCACGACAAACCCTATTGCCAGGAGTTGCTCAAGTGAATGCCATGACGCGCGGCAAATGGCTGGCAGCGTTGTGCCTGGTGCCCTTCGCGATTTTCTTCATCGTGTTCCAGATCGCGCCGCTGCTTTGGGTGCTGGTCAACAGCCTGGAATCGGAAGAGTTCGGCTGGGGCCTGGCCAATTTCAGCAAGATTTTCAGTTCGAAGTTCTACCGCCAAGCGATCCAGCACAGCCTGGAAATCAGTTTCTGGTCCAGCGTGTTCGGCATCATCATCGCCGTGCTGGGCAGCTATTCCCTGCGTCGGGTCGATTCGCGCCTGCGCAACTTCGTCAACGCCTTCGCCAACATGACCAGCAACTTCGCCGGCGTGCCCCTGGCCTTCGCCTTCATCATTTTGCTGGGGTTCAACGGCAGCATCACGATCATGCTCAAACAGGCGGGGATCATTGAAGATTTCAACCTGTACTCGAAAACCGGGCTGATCATCCTCTACACCTACTTCCAGATTCCCCTGGGCGTACTGCTGCTCTACCCGGCCTTCGACGCGCTGCGCGAGGACTGGCGCGAATCCGCTGCGCTGCTGGGCGCCAACGGCTGGCAGTTCTGGCGGCACATCGGCTTGCCGGTGCTGACCCCGGCGCTGCTGGGCACGTTCGTGATCCTGCTGGCCAATGCGCTCGGTGCCTACGCCACGGTGTATGCGCTAACCACCGGTAACTTCAACGTCCTGCCGATTCGCATCGCCGCCATGGTCTCCGGGGACATTTCCCTCGACCCGAACATGGCCAGCGCCCTGGCCGTGGTGCTGGTGGCGCTGATGACCCTGGTGACCGTCGTCCATCAGTTGCTGCTCAAGAGGAGCTACCATGTCTCGCGCTGAATCGAGCTCTACCGGGCTCTATCATCGGCTGGTGGTGTATTTGCTGTTCGCCATCCTGCTGTTGCCCCTGGCCGGCACGCTGATCTACTCCATCGCCAGCAGTTGGTCGGCCACCGTGCTGCCCAGCGGTTTCACCTTCAAGTGGTACGTGCAGTTGTGGAGCGATCCGCGTTTTCTCAACGCCTTCGGTCAATCGCTGATCGTCTGCGTCGGGGCGCTGGTGCTGTCCGTGGTACTGATCCTGCCCCTGCTGTTTGTGGTGCATTACCACTTTCCAAAGCTCGACGCACTGATGAACATCCTCATCCTGCTGCCCTTCGCGGTGCCGCCGGTAGTGTCTTCAGTGGGGCTGTTGCAACTCTACGGTTCCGGGCCGCTGGCGATGGTGGGCACGCCGTGGATCCTGATCGGTTGCTACTTCACCGTTGCCCTGCCATTCATGTATCGGGCGATCACCAACAACCTGCAAGCCATCAACCTGCGCGACCTCATGGACGCCGCCCAACTGCTAGGCGCCAGCACGTTCCAGGCGGCTTTGCTGGTGGTACTGCCGAACTTGCGCAAGGGCTTGATGGTGGCGTTGCTGCTGTCTTTCTCGTTTCTGTTCGGTGAGTTCGTGTTTGCCAACATTCTCGTCGGCACTCGCTATGAAACCCTGCAGGTGTACCTGAACAACATGCGCAACAGCAGCGGCCACTTCACCAGTGCGCTGGTGATTTCCTACTTCTTCTTCGTACTGGTCCTGACCTGGGCGGCCAACATCTTGAACAAGGACAAAAGCCAATGAGCTACGTCAGCGTCCAACACCTGCAAAAAAGCTATGCCGGCACACCGGTGTTCAGCGACATCAATTGCGAAATCCACAAGGGCGAGTTCGTCACCCTCCTCGGCCCTTCCGGCTGCGGCAAGTCCACACTGCTGCGCTGCATTGCCGGCCTGACCGCGGTGGATGCCGGACAGATCCTTCTGGACGGACAGGACATCGTCCCGCTGAGCCCGCAGAAACGCGGGATCGGCATGGTGTTCCAGAGCTACGCCTTGTTTCCCAACATGACCGTGGAACAGAACGTCGCCTTCGGCCTGCGCATGCAAAAGGTTGCGACCGAGGACAGCCGCCAACGGGTACTGGAGATTTTGCGGCTGGTGGAGCTGCACGACTTCGCCGCTCGCTACCCCCATCAACTTTCCGGCGGCCAATGCCAGCGCGTGGCCCTGGCCCGCTCCCTGGTGACCCGCCCGCGCCTGTTGCTGCTGGACGAGCCGCTGTCGGCCCTGGATGCACGGATTCGCAAACATTTGCGCGAGCAGATCCGACAGATACAACGCGAACTGGGCCTGACCACGATCTTCGTCACACACGATCAGGAAGAAGCGCTGACCATGTCCGACCGGATTTTCCTGATGAACCAGGGAAAGATCGTACAAAGCGGCGATGCCGAAACCCTTTACACTGCGCCGGTCGATGTCTTTGCCGCCGGCTTCATCGGCAACTACAACCTGCTGGACGCCGACAGCGCCAGCAAACTGCTGCAACGGCCAGTGACCGGTCGCATCGCCATTCGCCCGGAGGCCATTGAACTGAGCCGCAGCGGCGAGCCCGATGCCCTGATCCGCAGCCACAGCCTGCTGGGCAACGTGATCCGCTACCGGGTCGAGGCTCGCGGCGTAGAGCTGGTGGTCGACGTGCTCAATCGTTCCGCCGCCGATTTGCACCCCGATGGCACACGACTGTCACTTTCCATCGATTCGACGGCGCTGTGTGAGGTAGCCTGATGGCTTTATTGATTTTGAAGTTGATTTTGAAAAGGGAAACGCGCTGATGGCCCTGGCAATTTTTGATCTGGACGAAACCCTGATCCACGGCGATTGCGCCACCCTCTGGAGCGAGCAGATGGGGCGCCTGGGCTGGGTCGATCCAGAGTCGTTCATGCGTCGCAACAATGAGCTGATGGACGCCTACAGCCACGGCAAGCTGCGCATGGAAGAATACATGGACTTCAGCCTGGAACCGATGATCGGCCGCACCCCGGAAGAAATCGAACACCTGGTGACGCCGTGGGTGGAAGACTTCATCGAACCGATTATCTTCAGCGATGCCACCAAAACCATCGCCGAACACCGCAAGGCCGGTGACCGGATCCTGGTGATCTCCGCCTCCGGCACGCACCTGGTCAAGCCGATTGCCGAACGCCTGGGCATCGATGAGATCCTGGCGATTGAGCTTGAGGTGAGTCATGGAGTGTACAGCGGCAAGACCGTCGGCACCCTGACCTATCGCGAAGGCAAGATCGCACGACTGCTGGACTGGCTGGATGCCGAGGAAGAAAACCTTGAGGGCGCAAGTTTCTATTCCGACTCGCGCAACGACCTGCCGCTGCTACAGCGGGTGGACTTCCCCCATGTGGTAAACCCGGATGCGGTGTTGAAGGCCCATGCCGAATCGGCCGGGTGGCCGATTCATACCTGGAAATAAGCCCCCCTGTGGGAGCGAGCCTGCTCGCGATTGTGGTGTGTCAGTTAAATCAATGCCTGCTGATCCATCGCAATCGCGAGCAGGCTCGCTCCCACACAGGTTTAGCCTAGCCCAGCAACAGCCACAGGCTCCAGCCGAGCAACAACACACCGCAGATACGACTGAGCCAGAGTCCCTGCGGCAGGTTCTTCTCCAGCAGGATGAAGGCACCGATCACTGCCACCCAGAGCAGGTTCATCACGCCGACCACGAACAGCAGGCCCATCAGGGCCCAGCAGCAGCCCAGGCAGTAAGCGCCATGGGCCAGTCCCATGCGCCAGCCGCCGAGCACGCCGGGGCGCCAGTAGCCCAGAAGAAAATGCAGTGGCCCGCGACAATGCTCAAGGCAGACCGCCTTGCTTGGCGACCACTGATAGATGCCTGCGACCAGCAGCAGGCCAGCGCCCAGCGCGGTACTGCTGCTGCGCATCCCCGGACTGAGCAAGGCCAGCCGCTCGAGCGCCCATTGCAGCGCCGTGGCGCCCAGGGCGAAACCAACCCAGACCAGGCCATAGGCGCTGCAGAACAGCAGCAGGGCCAGGTGTCGCTGCGGTGCCGGCATGCGCTTGCGCAGCATCTGCTGGTAGATCAGCAACATGGGCAAGGCGCTGGGTAACATCATGCCGATCATCATCACCGCCCACATGGCGAACATCAGCAGCGCATCGCCCAGGCTCCAGGGCATGAGCATACCGGCCATTGCCGCATCGGCCATGCCGCCCGGCGCACTCATGTCACGGGCCATCTGCAGCAGTATCAGCCAGGCCAAGGCGGTCAGCGCGAGCAGACAGAGCAGGAACAACAACTGCTCGCCTGTCAGTCGCTTGCTCTGCGCCGCCGCCTGGGGTTCTGCCATCTTTACGGCTCTATGCCATGACCGGTGAAATGCACGTGGGCGAGGTGGCTATGGCTGTCCTGGGATTGAAGCTTGAGCGCTGAATGCGTCTGGTAGCTGCCGCTGGCCACTTCAGCCTCAAGGAACTCGAAGCCGTTGGGCAGGGACAGGCGGACTCGATGAGGTGAACCGTCGATCGGGCTGCGGATCGGCTCGCCGCTGGCCTGCAATACGCCGGGAATGTCCAGGTGCGCCAAACGCTGATCGACATCGATGGACAGGGTGATGGGCACGAACTGCGGTTCGAACATTTCACTCATGGTGCTGCTGAACACCTGAAACACATTGGCCCCGGGGTCGCTCTCCAGGCCAGAGAGGATGGTCAGCAGGGCCTGGCGTTGCGCCTCGTCGGCGCGTTCATCGATGAACACCTGACAACTGCCGTTGCCCTCATGGATGGCGCCCGGCCAAGCGAAGGTGGCGGCCCAACACAAGCCTCCCAGTGCCACTTGATTGAAATACCCGTGTTCCACCCGCATCGACGCCACCGCGTGGCAGTGGCCATGGGTCGGTGGCGCATCGAATTGACAGGGACAGCCCCAATTGCAGTTGCAGGCAATGAATTCGACGCCCTGCATACGCCATTCGGCGATGGTCATGATCAACCTCTTCACCTGGTGGGTGAAATGAAAGCTGCGGTTACCCCCATCCCTCCATTAATTAACGCTAGCAGGGTGCGCGCATCGGCTATGGGCTGCCGACCAAAGGTCGGTTTGCCTGGGTTCGCCGCCAGGTGAATCTTGCTGGTATTGCCGACTCGACCTTTCCCTACCCCTCATCCCTGCCATTGGCCGCACCTGCTCTGTGCTGGTGAGGCTGCGAAACGGCAGTAGGCTAGAGCTAGAGGCCGCAAAACACCTGCATCGCATTCAGGGCCGTATCATCCCCACTGCCCTGATCGGGCTCCACCTTGGTCTGGAATCCCCTCACCTTCTTGGCACCGAGGCCATCGAGGCAACTGTAGAATCCGGTCCATTCTCCCCACGCCGCTGGCGGATCACCTACCAGGGTTTGCGACCCACAACTCATCTTGATATTGCCGGCGGCAGTATCGTCCTTCGACCCCTTTTCCTTGTCCCGCCCCTGAAGCCGCTCCACCTGAATGGCAAACGCGATGACGGGATGCTCACGACAAATATAGTCATCGCCCCAACTGCCCCACTTCCCCTCAAGGCTTCGGATGTAAGTTTTCGTTCCGTTGACCCCACTTTTGCATATAAGCTGAACCGCATTCAGTGCGCTGTCGTCGCCGCTGCCTTGATAGGGTTCACTTTTGAGTCGAAACCCCCAGACATATTGCCCTTGGGGGCAGTATGCCGCCGTCCCCCAATCTCCCCATGGTCCTTGTTCTGATGTGTCTGAAGGCACTTGCCCTCGGGCGGCCTCAACGACGATCAACGAAAGTGCACAAACCAGCACGTGTAGGGCGATTTGATCTGACATGGCAGCGCCCTACTTAAACCTGAAAAAGGTGTTTGCCAGATCCAGAATTACTTTTTCGTCTTGCCTGTCCATATCGCCGTCGCCATCAATGTCGGTTTTGACATTAACGTCAACATCCTCCAGGGTCAGGCGGAGTTCTTTCGTAGCCATCACAACACCTCTTCTGGTAGTGGACACTTATCTATTACTCTCGAAATTCACTCTAGGGCGCCTTTAGATGCGGTGTCTACTGTCAGACTTTACAGGTCGCTCAAGCTAACCGACAGATGGCGCTATTTCTTCCTTTGACCTGTTATTTCTAACAGTAGACGCATGGCTGTATCCGCAGGTTAATAACTCCACGTTCTGTTTTGACTCGACAGTCACCCCACGACGGGAGCCCTCATGAGCAAGTACTTTGAACAGTGGAACTTTACCCACGCCAGCATAAAGGCACTCACGGCCCTCGCGCTCGCCGTATTATTTGGTTGCGCCACTCAACTGCCGTCGCCACCGCCCGACATTCAGTCTTCCAGTAGTTATGAGCGCTCCGGTGAGGAAACAGCTCAAAAACTGACCACGGCTTATCACAATACCGCCGCCAACTGCGGCACGCCCACCACGCCAGCCTTTCTCTGCTCAGGGGTAACGCTACGCATCACTAAAACCAGCAATAATTACGATCCATGGGATCATAGCGACTTCTCAAGAAAAACCGACGCAGTCTCATTTTCTTATTTGAGAGCCGATACAAAGTTTGTTCGCACTCCATGGTATGGGCTCAATGGTTTGATTTTTTATCCTTATTTAAATGCCCCTTCCGGAAAAATAAAACCCGAAGTGATCTGCTTCTTCCCTCTCGACGGTGATACGTTTTATCGCGATGCCGCTGGGCAGTATGGATGCAGAGACAGTATCGTGCCTCCGCGAGTATTTGCTGATAGCACGCCTTGTCGAGAGCAAAACATTACCACCGCGGAACAATGGGTGGCTCATTATCGAAAGGTCTCTCAATATAGAACCGCGCACTCCTGCGCCTTTATGGTAACGAGCAGCCTGGATGCAGAGGCGGTCCAAGGCTTCAACCAAGCCATTCGGGTTCGTTCATTGATCCCCACTGAGGCTTTTGCCGATCACAACGAGCTGCGCATCAAAGCCTGGCCTGAAAATCAGCCCGGCGTATTGCCGATTCAGGCCTTCTTCTACATCGATACAGGGCTGGCGAATGCCCGAATCGACCAACAGAAATATTACGACCGCACCGGGGGCATGGTGGTCCCCATCATTCGTTTGACCTTACCCAGCACCGCGTCTGCAGATGCCACGTTTGTCTATAACGCCGCGGACCAGGCTGTCCTTCCCATCACCCCGGGGAAACTCAAACCCAAGGTTCCCAAAGCTTATAACGCAGCGGGCGACCACCTGAAAATGAGCGATATCTATACCGACGCTCATGTGGATGTTGAAATACCTCACTACACCGGTATGCATGGAACCGATACCATCCGGGCGCGCTGGCAGGGTCGGGTCAACTACAACAGTCCAATTATCCCCGTCGGTGATCCCCCCGGAAAAAGACTGATCTCAATTCCTCGTCTGGAAGTTGTCGACAATATCGGTCGCTCTGTCGAGGTCGGCTATTCCGTCAAGGAAAAAGGGGTTGGTGAGACGATAGAGTCAGACAGGCTGACACTGCATATCGATCCGCAAGCAGTTCATCCATTACCCGCCCCCAGTTACACGGCTTCCAAAGTGACCGTGAACTATGGAGGCCAGACTGGTTATACCGTCAGGGTCCGATGGGTGGGTGTGACAACGCGCGACACTGAAACCCAGGATGTGACCACTGGCCAGGCCAATGTATTTAATATCCCCAGTGCCTGGATAAGCGAAAACAGCGGAAAAACGGTATTGATCAATTACTCGATTGTCCGCAAGAACAGCAGTGAGCAACGGATGTTCTCGCAAGTCCTCAGAGTTAACGTTGCCCGTGCAGGTTTGTAACGTCCGCCACTTAACTGAGCAAGGCCGACAACGGTACACACAGATCCAAGGGTTGCGGTGAACCATTCCTGGCTCACCGCCCACCTCCATCGCCCATCAGCTCAGCCCATCAAAAGGTCAATCTCAGCACCCGCGAGAACATCGTGAGTCCGCTACTGCCTGCCTGCCAGACCGAGTAGTTCACCAATACGGTCTTGCCCTGACTTTGCGTGATCCACGCGGCGGGGACATTGTATTGATAGGCCTGGCCGGTAAATACATCCTCTTCCGGCCCTTCAAGGGCCACCCCATCGATCGTCCATCTCACTCTGATTTTGTAGCCGGTCTTTATATCGGCGTGATCCACGGTGATTCTTCTCGCGGCACTGGAGTACGTCGGGGTATGCAGATTCAGGGCTTGAGGATCGATGTGCAAGGTCAGACGCTGCGACTCCAGCGTCTCGCTGCTGGCGTTTTCCTTGACGCTATAACCCACCGTCACGGAGGAGCCGATATTGTCGATCACTTCCAGTCGGGGAATCCGTAGCCGCCTGGGCCCTGGGTTGGGTCCTACCGGGGTTATCGCACCGTCGTGATAGCCGACCCGACCTTCCCAGCGGACCTTGAGCGAGTGAATAGAATCCATGCCCTTGTAATGCGGCACTTCAACTTCCAGGTACGGGTCATAGTAGATATCGCTCATCCGCAGGCGATCATTCGCCGGCGGGTTGTAGGCCTTGGGTACCAACGGTTTGAGCAGATCGAGTTTTACCGTGAAGTTGCGCGTGGCTGAGGGCGGCAAGCCACTGCCATAAAGCGCCTCGACGCGCAGACGATGGCCCCCGGACAACAATCTGTTCACTGGAAACTCCCAACTGCCGCTACCCGGTACATCGACAGTACCCAACAACGTGCTGCCATCGAATACTCTTATTTTCTCGTTGCCCTGAGCCCTACCGGACATGATCACATTCGGCCATGGCGTCGTCGAATTGTTCGCAATCTCCCGCCCGTCACCGCCCTTCACGCTCTCCAGCGTCGGAGCGACAATTGCCCTGACGGTAAAACGTCGTTCAGAGGATTCCACGCCGCTGCCATAAAGGGCCTTGGCCTTGAGAACATAAAGCTTGTCGGCAAGCCCGCTGAGCGCCACGCTCCAGATGCCAGTCGTGGCATCCGCCAGGGCGGGTGCGCTGATGGGCACGGGGTTACCCGTATCAAAGAGTTGGACCCGCTCGCCCTTGCTCGCCGTACCGGTGACCATGACACTTGTCTCAGCGGTATTGCCCCCCGGAGCAATACTGCCCTTGGAGTCACGGATATCGCTGATGGCCGGCTCATTGAAGGTCAGTCTCAGTACCCGTGAGAACATCGTGAGTTCGCTACTGCCCGTTCGCCTGACCGAGTAGTTCACCAGGACGGTCTTGTCTTGGCCCAGCCCGACCCACTCGGCGGGAACCTCATAGTGATAAGGCTGCCCGGTGTGCAGATCCTCTTCCGGCCCCTCAAGCGCCAGATCATCGATCGTCCATCTCACTCTGATTTTGTAGCCGGTCCTGATATCGGCGTGATCTACGGTGACTCTCCTCGCGGTGCGCGAATACGTAGGGGCCGGCAGATCCAGGGCTTGCGGATCGATGTGCAAGGTCAAGCGTTGCGACTCGAGCGTATCGGTGCCATCGTCTTCCTTGACGCTATAACCCACCGTCACGGAACCGCCGATATTGTCGATCACTTCCAGCCTGGGAACCCGTAGCCGCCTGGACCCCGGGTTGGGTCCTACCGGGGTTATCGGGCCGTCGTGATAGCCGACCCGGCCTTCCCAGCGGACCTTGAGCGAATGAATGGAGTCCATGCCCTTGTAGTGCGGGACTTCAACTTCCAGATACGAGTCGGCGTATATGTCACTCATCCGGATGCGATCATTCGCCGGCGGGTTATAGGCTTTGGGTATCAAGGGTTTGAGCAGGTTGAGCCGGACCGTGAAACGGCGAGTGACGGACGGGGGAAGACCGCTGCCATAAAGCGCCTCGACACGTAGACTATGTGGCCCTGACAACAGTCTATTCAGCGAATATTGCCAGCGGCCATTATCGGGCACATCGACGGTCCCCAACGACGTGCTGCCATCAAACACCTCGACTCGCTCGTTACCCTGTGCCCTGCCGAACACGGTCACGTTCGGCCATTGGGTTATCGTGTTATCTGGTATTTCGACCTGGTCTGCGTCCTTCACATTTTCCAGAGTCGGTGCGGCAATCGCCCCGATGGTCAGCGAACGCACCCGCGAGTAACGCGGCACTTCTGCGCCGCGCTTGAGGTAATAGTCGACGTCCACCGTGCCGTTCAAGTTGTCGAGCACATAACGGTAAGCCACGGTGAACGGCACCGGGGCTCCCGCTGAGTTGGCATTGAGCGGCCGCTCGTCAACCGGCGCACTGACGCGCGAGCCTCTCCAGCGCAAGCCGATAATGTCACCGGGCACGGTGTCAGTGAAGGGAACAATGACATTGGGCCCCACATCGGGATTCACCTTCTCCGGGTCCAGCACATCGTTGCTGTCGGCCTCGATAACGTTGGGCTTTACCATTTCCGGTTGCCCGCTGCCCACGGACAGTTGCAGCTCCAAGGATTTACGTTGGCGATTGATCCAGTAATAAACCGTGAGCGAGCCGCCATCGAGTTTCTTGATTTCGGCCTTGTTCACATTACGCAGGACCGGTTGGCCATCCGCCTCAGAACCGACGTAGGCGTTATCGTCGAAGCTGGTCGAGCCATTATTGGCATCAAGGCCTTCAAACACGATGTAGAGATGGTCGCCGGGCTGGCGGCCTGGGTAATAGGGGATTGAGACGGTGTAGAAATTCAGATCCGGGTCCAGGGTACTCCCCGTCACGCCGACAAAACTTGGGGCGGCGGGCCGGAGGATCTCGCCGACAACCGTCACGG
Organism: Pseudomonas sp. FG-3G; assembly: GCF_901007645.1. NCBI lineage: Bacteria > Pseudomonadati > Pseudomonadota > Gammaproteobacteria > Pseudomonadales > Pseudomonadaceae > Pseudomonas > Pseudomonas sp. FG-3G. The sequence goes on along the minus strand of NZ_CAAKGZ010000011.1, from coordinate 13,181 downwards.
AGGCATTGTTCGATGGATGATCCGCTTCGCCGCTCCTGATTCGCAGGTAAGACACCGACGCTCGGCCCTTGGCGATGGCGACCACATCTTCATTGGGGATCGAAAAGTCGTATTGGAACGGCACGTATTCGACGGTTTTGTCGAGGGGCCCGACGATGACTTGGGAATCACCTTGTGCAGGTGTGCCGACCCAGGTCAGGCGCAGGGTATCGCCCACCAAATAGTCGGTTCGGTTGGTGTACACCCGGCAAATGACGTCGGCGCCCGCCAGTTGTTCGAGGTCGATCGTTTGGGTGGGGATCTCGTTGACCAACACTTGCGGTGCATCAAGGCGGTTACCGTTCAGATCGACCACCACAGGGGTAGTGGCAGACCAGGGTGCACGCTCGTCGGGGTAGTTGTTACAGACATCCACCACCTGATAGGCAACGATGACCTCGCCGTCCTCTCCCTCCTCGATCTTCGTTCTGTCGACATGAATCGGGATATCGGTGTCCACCTCACCCGGCAGGACGGTGTGCTCCACCGTCGCCTTGCCCCAGGCCAGGTAAATGCGGTCGTTCTTGCGCATGTTTTCGTAGTGATGGATGGTGACCACCACCCCGGCGTCGGCTTCGATGGGGCCGACCCCGTTGTCGATAATCTCCTGGGGAAGGGTGTAGCGCAGGCCCGAATGCCCGGGTGTGGTCGGGTCAGCGTCATAGCCGCCGGGGCGATTAAGCTTGACCAGATACTTCTTCGGTGGCGAGTCCACGGGGGTTTGCGAGGGGCGGGTCACGCTGTAGAACACCGGGTTGGCATCGCCCTCGATGAGAAGGCCCGCGCTGAGAGGAATCCGCAACCGATCGGGGGGATTGTCATCGATGGTGGCGGTCCAGACCGGGGTTTGTGCGTTGTTCCAGTAGAAGGCAATCGCGTCGCCGTCGCCGTTGGGGAACCAGATATCGACGTAGCATTTCAACCCACCCTCGACCAGCCCGACCCCGATACCGCCGTCGTAGTCTTCGAAGGGAAGCGCTATGTTGGGGATGTACGGCTCATCAAGGTTCAGTGGTTGGTTGTTGTCTGGCTCGGCAGGGTCGGATGACTTTTTCATGAAAATACCCTTGCATCGGGTGTTCCGCCGCAGAGGGGGCGTGGCCTACAACCGGTGGGGTTATTAACGGGCGGATGGGGTGTTGCGTCTACTGTCAGGAATGACAGTAGACGGGGGAGACTGAGGCCGTTTATCGGTTAGTAAAGGCTTTGGTAGCGTTGCGTTGCTGCAAATTGTGGGTGTAAAAACACACCAGCATCTATCAAGAGAGAGCGCCATGAGTACCATCCGCTTCGGATGGTTCTGGCCAGCCAGGGCGGTGCGACCGACGAGATCTTTCCCGTGGCGAGGGAGCGAGCTCCCCCGCCACAGGGTTTTGTGGAGAGCCGGCTAACGCGGATCGACGTTATCCAGCGCCCGATTCGCCAGCAACCCTCCCAGCTCGATCAACTGCTGAATACCCAGCGCCACATGCCGACGTGAACCCTCCAGCTCGAACGCCAGATCACTGATCATGGCATCGGCCGAAGCCAGGGTTTCACTGAGGTTGGCGAGCAGGCATTCGGTGTCGATGCCGTTGATCACGGTGAAGAGCTTAGCGGGTGCGGGATCGGCCTCCGCCTTTTCCGGTTTTGGCTTCAGATAGAAGTCGAGGGCGCGCTCGGCGGCTTCGTCGAGTTTTTTAGCGGCGGCGGTTTTGTGCGGGGATGTTGGATCGGTGTCCGGTGGGTTGGGGGTTGCTTTGAACATGATTGAAGCTCCGATGCATTTGACAAGGAGCCATCACCCATTCGCTACCAAACGGAGGGTGGCGGCCATACGAAGGTTGGTAGACCGGGCATCGGAGCCGGCGCCTCCGAAGAGACCCTGCGCATGGCCACCAGAAAGCAAAGTGCATGGCTGCACTCGCAGGAGGTGACGCTATGCACCGACAACCCGGGCTACCAAACCCGATCGCTGATTTGTCAGCGACCTGGAAACGATAAAGTCCGGCCTATAGGCGCACAAGCCGGCGGATTCTGGCGCAGTTGTAGGCAATGGCGCAAGGCGGTGTAGTCGCTCCTGCAACGTCCTACATCGGAGCTTACAATTTGACCATTTCCCACGTTCCTGCGTGGGAAAATCGGCAGGGATGCTCCCCGTTCCGCTTTAAATAAGTCCATCACATTTTTTGCGTCACCTGTTTTCGGAAGAGGGAAGCCGCGACCTTTATTGGTTAGTAAAGGCTTTGCTCGCGTTGCGTGGCTGCAAAAGATAGGTGTATAAACACACAAACACCTATCAAGGGGAACACCATGAGTACCATCCGTTGGAATGTCGCCGTCTCGGCCGACACCGACCAGTCGCTTCGGATGTTTCTGGCCAGCCAGGGCGGTGGCCGCAAAGGCGACCTGTCGCGCTTTATTGAAGAAGCGGTACAGGCACACATTCTGGAGCTGACGGCCGAACAAGCCAAGGCCGCAACAGCCAATCTGAGCGAAACGCAATTGACCTCAATGGTCGATGAAGCTCTCGACTGGGCACGTAAGCGCTGATGCGGGTTGTGTTGGATACCAACATCCTGTTCAGCGCTCTGATTTCGCCACACGGTGCGCCCGATGCTATTTACCGCGCCTGGCGAGCGGCGCGTTTCGAAGTGGTGACCTCGCGGATGCAACTCGATGAAATCCGTCGGGCCAGCCGCTATCCCAAGCTCCAGGCCATCCTTCAGCCCGCTAAAGTGGGCGCCATGATCAATAACCTGCAACGGGCAGTCGTACTGGAGCGTCTGGCCATCGAGGTCGAAGCCGATGATCCGGATGACTCATTTTTACTGGCGATGGCCCTTGCAGGTGACGCGGACTATCTGGTAACCGGTGATCGCCGCGCCGGTCTCCTGCAGCGTGGGCACATAGGACGCACGCGGATTGTCACGCCTACCGAGTTTTGTGCCGAGATGCTGTGATCGATCGGGATTTTCCCCGAGACGTCGGTCCGCACCAGCGGGGAGTAAGGTGCACAAGCTGGCGGACTCTTGCGTAATTGTAGGCAACGGCGCAAGACGGGCAGTCCGAGGGGGTAGGATGGGGTGGGACACAGTTTCGGCAAGTTCGGGGCTGTGAAAGCGAGTTTCTTCGCTTTCACAGGACTTCTGATAGATAAATGCGTTCCCTTATCCGCTTCTTCGTCCCCAAATTGGCAATGCTACTCCTCAGCTATTGAGCGGTTCGAATGCCAGCATACGGGGAAATAGCCTAGTACCATCGTCATGAAAGGACAGAGAGCCAGGCCTTTCTGTTGTCATCACATATGCCGAAATAGCGGATCTGCCGTTACTGTAGAACCATATATGCGCGACCCCCGTGAATTGATCATTCGGCTGTGGGCCCGAGGGTCTTGTTTCGATCAGTCCTTCAAAAGTTCCAAAATTCTGCGGAAAGGCCTCAAGGAGGTCCTGTATAGGTTTTGTCGGTTCCCATCCAACTTCGCGTGCCCATGCGTGCACGTCCGCAGCGGTCGTGAACCCTTCACGTCTTAACAGTCGGTGTATATTCTGGACGACCACCCCATAACGCGCCTCTGTACCGACGGAGTCCCTAACCACAATCGTAGTCCCACCGTTCCGAAGACCGGTTACCTTGCCCGCTTCAGATACAGATGCAGTTTGTTGATTAAGCGAGGTATAGGTATAGGGTGGAACTCCGCCGGTGGGAATACGGATACCTGTATTGTTGGGAACCTCTCGCTCCACCAAACCGAACGATTGAAAAAACTTGATGCCGTCCAAGAGCATGGTTGAAGGATCCAGAGTCATGGGGGGACTTACGTTGACGGTATAGGTCCGCAACGGAAAGGCAACAGCCTCGCTCTGGCTGGTGCTGCGATCGAAAGTAACCTCCAGCACCACCTTGAGCTCAGAACCGTCGCGCAGTTTTTCAAGCTCGCTGCGCAACAGCGCTTTAGAGAGGCCGGCTGTTACTTCGCTCGAAATAACCGCTGAACTGGAGTAAAGCGTAATCGTATAGTCCGAACCATTCTGCGCAGTACCTTCAACACGCAACCAAACACGTTGTCCCGCCGCGATTAACGGCCATGGCGCGACGGTAACGCGGGCATCGCCCGTGAAATTGCCCAGATTCAGCTCGCTACCGATACCATTTTGTGCCGCCTGCGGAATCAGCGGCATGCCAAGACTGGCCTCGGGTATGGCCTGCACCGCCAGATTAAGCGAAGCCGACGGCGGCGATTCACCGTCGCGAGTCACGGTATAGGTCACCGTCACTGGCTTGCCCAGGTTGAAGGCAATCACCGAAACCGGCATCGCAATTTCCCGATCAGGCGGCAGCACCTGCGCCGGAGTGGTGTCGGACCCGCCTCCAGCAGTGCCCGCCCAGGTCACGCTGACTTGATCGCCCGGCTGCACCCCGTAATCCGGTATCACCACGGTCAGCTTGTCCTTGCCCGCCACCGGGTTTAATTGCTGAGTCGGTGCAGTACCGGTGGCTTCCTTGACGCTTGGCGCCGACAGGTTCATGGCTGTGCCAATGGTCAATGTGCGCACCCACGAGTAACGCGGCACTTCTGCGCCGCGCTTGAGGTAGTAGTCGACGTCCACCGTGCCGTTCAAGTTGTCGAGCACATAACGGTAAGCCACGGTGAACGGCACTGGGGCTCCCGCTGAGTTGGCATTGAGCGGCCGCTCGTCAACCGGCGCACTGATGCGCGAGCCTCTCCAGCGCAGCCCGATAATGTCATCGGGCACGGTGTCGGTGAAAGGAACAATGACATTGGCCCCCACATTGGGATTCACCTTGGCCGGGTCCAGCACATCGTTACTGTCGGCCTCGATAACGTTGGGCTTTAACATTTCCGCTTGCCCGCTGCCCACGGCCAGTTGCAGCTCCAAGGATTTACGTTGGCTGTTGATCCAGTAATAAACCGTGAGCGAGCCGCCATCGAGTTTCTTGATTTCAGCCTTGTTCACATTACGCAGGACCGGTTGGCCATCCGCCTCAGAGCCGACGAACGTATTAATGTCGAAGTCGGTCGGGCGGTTACTGGCATCAAGGCCTTCAAACAGGATGTAGAGATGGTCGCCGGGCTGGCGACCTGGGTAATAGGGGATTGAGACGGTGTAGAAATTCAGGTCCGGGTCCAGGGCACTGCCCGTCGCCTCGATAATGTCGGGTCTGGCCGGCTGCTGGATGTCGCCGACGACCGTCACGGAAGCATTGTTCGATGGACGATCCGCTTCGCCATTTCTGATCCGAACGTAGGACACCGACGCTCGGCCTTTGGCGATGGCGACCACGTCTTCATTGGGGATCGAAAAGTCGTATGGAAACGGCACGTACTCGACGGTTTTGTCGAGCGGCCCGACGATGACCTGGGAATCACCCTGTGCAGGCGTGCCGACCCAGGTCAGGCGCAAGGTATCGCCCACCAGATAGTCGGTTGGGTGGGTGTACACCCGGCAAATGACATCGGCGCCCGCCAGTTGTTCGAGGTCGATCGTCTGGGTGGGGATACCATTGACCAGCACCTGCGGTGCATCGAGGCGATTACCGTTCAGATCGACCACCACGGTGGTATCGGCAGACCAGGGCGCGCGTTCATCAGGGTAGTTGTTGCAGACATCCACCACCTGATAAGCGATGGTGACCTGCCCCTCACGACCAGCCTCGATCGTCGCTCTGTCGACATGAATGGTGATATCCGTGTCCACCTCGTCCGGCTGGACAAGGTGCTCCACCGTCGCTCGCCCCCAGGCCAGGCGAATACGGTCGTTCTTGCGCATGTGTTCATAGTGAAAGATGGTGATGTCCACCCCGGCGTCGGCTTCGCTGGGGCCGACACCGTTGTCGATAATCTCCTGGGGCACCTCATAGCGCAGCCCGGAATGGCCGGGGATTGACGGTTGATCGTCATAGCCGCCGGGGCGATTAAGCTTGACCAGAAACTTCTGCCGTGGCGAGTCCACGGGAGTTTGCGAGGGACGGGTCACGCTGTAGAACACCGGGTCGACATCGCCTTCCCGGACAAGTCCCCTGTTGAGCTGAATCGGCAGCCGATCAGGGGGATTATCATCGATGGTGTGGTTCCAGACCGGGGTTTGTGCGTTGTTCCAGTAGAAGGCAATCGCGTCACCGTCACCGTTGGGGAACCAGATATCGACGTAGCATTTCAACCCATCCTCGACCAGCCCGACCCCGATGCCGCCGGCGTAGTCTTCGAACGCAGGGGCCATGTTGGGGATGTGCAGCGGATCAAGGCGCAATAAGTTGTCATTGCCTGATGCGGCAGGGTCAGCAGACTTTTTCATGGAAATACCCTTGCGTCGGGTGCTCGCCGCAGAGGGGGCGTGGCCTACAACCGTGGGGTTATTAACGGGCGGATGGGGCGTTGCGTCTACTGTCAGGAATGACAGTTTGCAGGGGTAAGCAGAGGCCGTTTATCGGACAATGCAGGTGCAAGCGACAAAGCGCCTACCGGGACTGGGCTGGCGGTGTCCACGCTGAATGCCACACACCGCCATCGCGAGCAGGCTCGCTCCCACTGGTCCGCACCCGGCTCCGGGAGTCAGCTCAGGCTCTCATCGATCACCAACACCAACTTCCCAGACACCTTATTGGTCGCCAGCTCCGCAAACGCCGCTTCGGCATCCTTGATCGCAAAGGTCCTGGCCAGTTGCGGGCTCAGGCGTTTGTCGGTGAACAGCGGCCACACCTGGTGCCCCAGCTCACTGATCAGGTCGGCCTTGAACTGATCATCACGACTGCGCAAGGTCGAGCCGAGCAATTGGATACGCTTGCCCAGTACCTGCGCCAGATCGAGTTCGGTCGAGCGCCCGCCCATCAGGCCGATCAACACCCAACGGCCGTCAACTGACAAAAGTTTCACGTTCAACGCAGCGTAGTTCGCGCCCACCGGATCGAGGATCACATCGAAGGGGGCGAAGTCGTTCAGGCTCTCGAGGCCATCGGTGCGTATCACACCGCCCTGGGCCCCCAGCGCCTCGCAATAACTCAGACGATCAGCCGAACCGACGCTGACCCAGCACGGGTTGCCAAAGGCCTTGCACAACTGGATCGCGGCCGAACCGACACCGCTGGCCCCGGCGTGCAGCAGCACTTTTTCCCCCGGCTTGAGTGCAGCCAGCTGAAACAGATTGAGCCACGCGGTGCTGTAAACCTCAGGCAGCGCGGCCGCCTCAGCCAGGGATAACCCTTCGGGCACCGGCAGGACATGCCGGCCATCGACCACCACCTCTTCGGCCATCCCGCCGCCGGCCAGCAGGGCGCAAACGCGATCGCCAATCTGCCACGAGGAGCCCGCTCCGACCTCGCTGATCACCCCGGAGCACTCCAGGCCCAGCACCTGGCTGGCACCGGGCGGCGGCGGATAATGTCCGGCCTTTTGTAACAAATCGGCTCGATTCAGACCGGCGGCCGCCACACGGATGCGGACTTGCCCTACATCACACGTCGGACTTGGCTCATCTGCCCATACCACTTGGCCTTCAACGCCTTGCAATGCTTTCACGGTGCCTCCATAGTGAGTCTCGACTGGGCCCGCTGCTGTAACGCCGGGCTTTCTTGCATTATGCGCCCGGGCCACATGGAACCGGCGACTTCAAAGACGGCCTAATATGCGTTATCAATTGTCCCTGCGTCGAATCAGCATGAAGCACCTGTTCCCCAGCACCACCCTCGCGCTTGTCATTGGCCTCGGTCTGTTGCCGCTGTCGAGCGATACGTTCGCAGCCAATAGCTGGGACAAGCTTCAGCCCGATCGCGACGAGGTGATTGCCAGCCTCAACGTCGTTGAATTGCTCAAGCGCCATCATTACAGCAAGCCGCCGCTCGATGACGCGCGCTCGGTCATCATCTACGACAGCTACCTGAAGCTGCTTGATCCCTCGCGCAGCTATTTCCTGGCCAGCGACATCGCTGAATTCGACAAGTGGAAAACCCAGTTCGACGATTTCCTCAAGAGCGGCGACCTGAACGCCGGGTTCATCATCTACAAGCGCTACCTGGATCGCGTGAAGGCGCGTCTGGATTACACCCTTGCCGAGTTGAACAAAGGCGTCGACAAGATCGACTTCAATACCAAGGAAACCTTGCAGGTGGATCGCAAGGACGCCGCCTGGCTCAGAAGCACCGCTGAACTTGACGACCTGTGGCGCAAACGCGTCAAGGACGAAGTGTTGCGCATGAAGATCGCCGGCAAGGACTCCAAGCAGATCCAGGAAACCCTGACCAAACGCTACAAGAACCAACTGGCCCGTCTGGACCAGACTCGCGCCGAAGATATCTTCCAGGCGTACATCAATACCTTCGCCATGTCCTACGACCCGCACACCAATTATCTGTCGCCCGATAATGCGGAAAACTTCGACATCAACATGAGCCTGTCCCTGGAAGGCATCGGCGCGGTGCTGCAGAGCGACAACGATCAAGTGAAGATCGTGCGCCTGGTGCCGGCAGGACCTGCCGACAAGACTAAACAGGTCGGCCCGGCGGACAAGATCATTGGTGTCGCCCAGGGCAACAAGGAAATGGTCGACGTGGTCGGCTGGCGCCTGGACGAAGTGGTCAAGCTGATCCGCGGCCCGAAAGGCTCGGTGGTGCGCCTGGAAGTCATCCCGGCCAGCAATGCGCCGAACGACCAGACCAGCAAAGTCGTGGCCATCACCCGTGAAGCGGTGAAGCTGGAAGAGCAGGCTGCAAAAAAATCCGTCCTCAAACTGAAACAGGACGGCAAGGACTACAAGCTCGGTGTGATCGAGATCCCGGCTTTCTATCTGGACTTCAAGGCCTTCCGCGCCGGTGATCCGAACTACAAGAGCACCACGCGCGATGTGAAGAAGCTGCTGACCGAGTTGCAGAAGGAAAAAGTCGACGGTGTCGTCATCGACTTGCGCAACAACGGCGGCGGCTCCCTTCAGGAAGCTACGGAACTGACCAGCCTGTTCATCGACAAGGGCCCGACCGTGCTCGTGCGTAACGCCGATGGCCGCGTGGATGTGCTCGAGGATGAAAATCCGGGGGCGTTCTACAAAGGCCCAATGGCCTTGCTGGTCAACCGTCTGTCGGCATCGGCATCGGAGATTTTCGCCGGCGCCATGCAGGACTATCACCGGGCACTGATCATCGGCGGCCAGACCTTCGGCAAAGGCACCGTGCAGACCATCCAGCCGCTCAACCATGGCGAACTGAAGCTGACCCTGGCCAAGTTCTACCGGGTTTCCGGCCAGAGCACCCAGCACCAGGGTGTACTGCCGGACATCGATTACCCGTCGATCATCGACACCAAGGAAATCGGTGAAAGCGCCCTGCCCGAGGCCATGCCGTGGGACACCATCCGGCCTGCGATCAAGCCGGCGGTGGATCCGTTCAAGCCATTCCTGGCGCAACTCAAGTCCGATCATGACGCTCGCACGTCCCAGGACGCGGAGTTTGTCTTCATTCGCGACAAGCTGGCTTTGGCGCAGAAGTTGATGCTGGAGAAAACCGTCACCCTCAACGAAGCCGAGCGTCGCGCACAGCATGCCGACATCGAAGCCAAGCAACTGACCATGGAAAACCTGCGACGCAAGGCCAAGGGTGAAGAGCCGCTCAAGGAACTGAAGAAAGAGGATGAAGACCTGATCGCCGAGCCGGAAAAAACCAAACCGGAAGACGATGCCTACCTGAGCGAGACCGGTCGTATCCTCATCGATTACCTGAAACTCAACACGGCGATTGCCAAGCACTGACATGATGGCCATTTAATGCTGACGCTCCCCGGAGCGTCATCAAACTGACATCATTCTGTCGTGAAATACAGGACCGGGCGCCCCCTTGAACGGGTGGCGCCCAGTCCTTTTTTTATCGCCAGAGATTGCCATGACCACGACAGAACAGCTGAGTGCCTTGAGTTCGATCCTGGCTCAAAGCGGTTTACACAGCCTGTTCCAACCCATCATTTGCCTTTCCGAACGGCGCATCGTCGGTTATGAAGCCCTGACCCGGGGCCCGTCCAACAGCCCGCTGCACTCGCCCATCGCCCTGCTTTCCGTGGCCCGCCAGGCCGGACGCCTCAGTGAGCTGGAACTGGCCTGCCGACGCAGCGCCTGCCAACGTTTCAATGAGCAGAAACTGCCGGGCAAGCTGTTCCTCAACGTCTCGCCCGAATCCCTGCTCGAAGCCGCCCACCAGACCGGACGCACCTTGCAACTGTTGCAAGATTTCGGCATCCCGCCCAGCCAGGTGGTGATCGAACTGACCGAACAAACGCCGATCGATGACTTTCAACTCCTGCAAACCGCCCTGCATCATTATCGGGCCATGGGTTTCTCCATCGCCCTGGACGATCTGGGCGCCGGGTATTCGAGCCTGCGGCTGTGGTCCGAATTGCGCCCCGATTATGTGAAGATCGACCGGCACTTCATCGACGGTATTCACCAGGACGCCCTCAAGCGCGAATTTGTCGGCTCGATCCTGAAAATCGCCCGGGCTTCCCGCGCCCAGGTGATTGCCGAGGGAATCGAACTGCCGGAAGAACTGGCGGTATTGATAGAGATGGGCGTCGACCTGGTTCAGGGTTATCTGCTCGCTCGCCCACAGGAGCAGCCCTCCCGTGACGCCAGGGCGCTGATGCCCCGGCAGGACGCCGGCGGCGCGGTGGCATTGACCGACGAAGTCAACGACCTCGGGGCGCTGCTCAACGAACAACCGGCGGTGGCCCACGACACGCCGACGGCCACCGTGCTGGAGGCGTTTCGACGCCAGGCCAACCTCAACTCCCTGGCGGTACTGGACGATCAGGACCAGCCCTGCGGCATCGTCCATCGTCACTCCCTTTCGGATGCCTTGCTCAAACCCTTCGCCACCGACCTGTTCGCCCGCAAACCCATCAGCCGCCTGATGAGCGATGACTTCCTGGCGGTGGAACTGAACCAATCGTTGCAACAGGTTAGCCGCCTCATCACCAGCCGCGCCCGACAACGCATCGAAGAAGACTTCATCATCACCCTCAACGGCAGTTACCTGGGCTTGGGCCGGGTGATCGACGTGCTCAAGCTCATCACCGAACTGAAAATCCAACAGGCCCGCTACGCCAACCCGCTGACCCTGCTGCCGGGTAACGTGCCGATCCAACAATGCCTGACACGCCTGCTGCAACAACGACAGGAATCAGTGATCTGCTACGTGGACATCGACAGCTTCAAACCCTTCAACGACATCTACGGCTACGGCCGCGGCGATGAAGTCCTGCTGTGCCTGGCCCAATGCCTGAACGAACGCATCGATCCCAGCCGCGACTTCGTCGGTCACATCGGCGGCGACGACTTCCTGCTGGTCCTCGGTCCGGAAGACTGGCGCAAACGCCTGAATCAACTACTGAGCGACTTCCAGACCCACTGCCGCCGCTTCTACCGCCCCGAGCATCTGGAAGCCGGCTGCTTCACCGCGCTGAATCGGCAGGGCGTTCGACAGGAATTTGCCTTGCTGTCGCTGTCGATTGGGGTGGTGCATTTGCGGGCTGAAGCCTGTGGGGAACTGGATGCCAGCCAGTTGGCGGAACTGGCTTCGCAGGCCAAGCATCATGCCAAGGAGATTTTGGGGGGGAGCGTGTACTTGGTTGATGGTTTGGCTGAGCGGGAGGTTGTGGTGGGGTTGGGGTTGTCGGTGTGAGTGAGTCCCGCATTGGCCTGAACGCCTGGCGATAACCCCTGTGGCGAGGGAGCTTGCTCCCGCTGGGCTGCGCAGCAGCCCCCTTCTGCACACACCTCGGTGTGCCTGGTTGATCGAGTAGGCTGTTTTAGGGCCGCTTCGCAGCCCAGCGGGAGCAAGCTCCCTCGCCACAAAAGCGGTTCAGTGGTGTGTTAGCTTCATTTATAGCTTGATGTTTCATTCTGAAACTATTGAACTTGGTGCTACAGTTAACACGTCATGCTTTATGACAGCCGCTAAGCCAAGCACTGCTGCGACGACAAACTAGCATTCGTCAAGATCGACATTATTACTGCTAAGAATTTCAAGAATGTGGTTCAGCCAAGCTTCAGCGGATTCCCAGTCCAGCCAATAACAATAATTGCACGGCATTTCATCCATAAGAAACTCTCGAAGCTCCTCCTCTCCAAAATTCATAATTAACAATGTCAGAATTTCTTTTTTTACCGCCTCAATAGTTTGCGGCACCGACTCCGATACAAACAAATTCACTACGTCATCAGGCTCGGATGATTCGCACATCCAGTCTTGATGAAAGTAACAGCCAAAGAATTGAAAGAGTTCCGGATAATTATTTTTCATTTTTTTCAACATATCCCGTAAGCAAATTATATCCAATAGGTGATTCTTTGGATTTTTTAAGCACCAACACCACAACAGATAGAGGTTCCAGCTCTCCACTTTTCCGTATAACACCGACTCCAACTGGAGCAGGAAAAGATTGCTGCAACAATAATTTCTTTTCAGGTTTTTTCAAAAACTCATCAATTTCTGTTTTTTTTGTTTTTAACACGCTGGAGACCGATAACTCAGCCGTTGCTCTATCAGGGAATGTCGATGCGGTAGGCACATAAGGCTCTGAATCAAGGCGCTCTCTTAACTGAGCTTCAGAACGACCTATGTGCTTTTTCATCAAATGTCCGCCTCGAGCCTCATGCGCAGCCAAACCTCCCCCCGGCACAATCTCGCTGAACGGTCCATCAGCTTCGATATCGCCAGGGCACCGACAGGCCAACCCCAACGGATCCACCCACCCCGTCGGGTTCAGGGTGTAGCGATACCCGTTGAGGCCACCCGCCAGCTTGCTCGGGTCAGGTGTCAGGTAGCGGCCGGTTTCCGGATTGTAGTAGCGGTGCCGGTTGTAGTGCAGGCCGCTTTCGGGGTCGAAGTATTGGCCCTGGAAACGCAGCGGTTGTTCCAGCTGTTCGCCGCCGCCGTGGACCAGTTCGGTGGTTTTGCCGTAGCCGCTGTAGCGTGCCGACCAGACGATGGTGCCGCCGTAGTTGGTCAGTTCCTGGGGTGTGCCCAGGTGGTCGAGGTGGTAGTAGAACGGGCAGGCGTTCGGGCCTTTGCCGTCGAGCAGGGCCAGTGGGCGGAAGGTGCCCGGTTCGTAGACGTAGCTGCGGTGGTGGCGCGGGCTGCTTTCGGCGACGACCTGGTCGCCT